>CAXMMX010000119.1:0-16640 GCA_964194535.1 uncultured Alphaproteobacteria bacterium
TGTGGAAAAATAGTGCAAAAAGTGCACGTTTAATCCCTGGAGGCGCCGCAGCAAATGTGACACTGTTCGACGCAAGGTCATACGCGACATTTATGAGTTCATGACCTGGTTCCGGCAGGAGCAAACCAGGGCAGATGCCGATGAGTCCGAAACAATTTCGCCGATGGCGTAAATCGCTGGGCCTGAAACAAAAAGACGCCGCCGAGTTGCTGGGACTCAAGAAGCGGATGATCCAGTATTACGAAAAAGGTGAACGCGACGGGAAGAAAATCAAGATCCCTAAATATGTGCGCCTGGCCTGCTACGCGCTTGGTGAGGGTATCCATGACTATGATGGCAAACGCGCCCGCGAACAAAATTGACGCGTCATCTCAAATGGATTTGAAAACAGTGCCGATGCCCACCATATCTGGACACAGCTGGGCGAACCGGTCATAGTCCGCCCGCTCTTGAGGGGCTCAAAGCGGCGAGTAGAGATGGGACTTATCAAAGAACTATTTGCCTGGTGGACCGGGAACACCTATGGCACGCGACTGTTCACATTGCGCAAGGGTGTGCTGGTGGGTGAAGATGAGTTGGGCAACCGCTATTACCGTGAGCGCAACGGCCGCCGGCGCTGGGTGATCTACCGCGACCTGGCGGAAGCTTCCAAGGTGCCGCCCGATTGGCATGGCTGGTTGCATTACACAGTCGATGAATTGCCGAGCGAGGAAGATTACACACCCAGGCCGTGGCAGAAATCTCACCGACCGAATATGACTGGTTCGGCAGGCGCGTACAGACCTCGCGGCAGCACGCTTGTGCCGGGAGACAGGCCTCCTGCAACCGGTGATTATGAGCCCTGGAGACCCAAATAGAGATAATCGGCATGGCCCAAAAACATTTGGCAAGGCGGATCATCTGCCTTGGTCTGGCCTTTGTCGTGTTTGAAACAGATTGGATGTTCAGGTTTGGGCAGGGTATAGGGCGCCTGGTCACCATCTCAAAGGAAAGCTGAAAAAGATAATGAGTTTTGGTGCAATACAGTCACGGACGATCATACGGCGCGGGGCCCGGTGGTTTGTCGTTTTTCTCGCCCTGGCCACGTTTCATCTTGTCTTTTCTCCCTCCGTACAGGCGCAGAAGATAGAAAATCAGGTCACGGTCTTTGCCGCGCTGGACAAGGTGACGGCCCGTATTTCGCCTCTGGAAATACGCATCGGCGAAAGTGTGCAATTCGGCGCGCTCTCTGTGACGCCGCGGGTGTGTTACAGCCGTCCACCGACCGAGCCGCCGCTCACATCAGCCTTTGTGGAGGTCGATGAAATCAAACTGTCGGGAGAAAAACAGCGGATTTTCACAGGATGGATGTTTGCACAAAGCCCGGGTCTTCACGCCGTGGAGCATCCGGTGTTCGATGTCTGGCTCACCAGCTGCAAAACGGATGAGCCTGAACAGTCTGCCGGCAGTTTGGAAAATTCTCCGGCGCCGAGCAATGCTTCATCCAACAGGCCCTGAAATTTCTCGCGTGATACCTCAATGACGCCGAACCGGACCAGATGATCGGTCAGAAACTGGGTGTCGAGCAGGCTGAATCCGCCATATTTGAGTCGTGCCGCCAGGTGAATGAGGGCAACTTTGCTGGCGTCGCGTGTTCGAGAGAACATGCTTTCACCGAAGAATGCGCCCGCGAGCCTGACGCCGTAGAGCCCTCCCACTATCTCGTCGCCGTGCCAGACTTCCACCGTATGGCAGCGCCCGAGTTCGAACAATTCACTATATAGCGTGCGTATGCGCTTGTTTATCCACGTGCTTTTCCGCCCGGGGCGGGGTTCGGCGCAGCCTTCTATGACAGCTTCAAAATCATGGTCGATACGCACTTCGAACTTTTCCTGGCGGATGGTACGGGCGAGGCGCCGGGGTACATGTATGGTGTCGAGAGGCAGGACCCCTCTGCGTTCAGGTTCAATCCAGTAGAGAGCGCTGTCCTCGGCGCTTTCGGCCATGGGAAAAATGCCGCATGCATAGGCCTTGAGAAGCACCTGCGGCGTAATGTCGACCATGATGTCGTTGAGTGAACTCATGACGCGCGGAAAACCTCTTGCCGGATCTTGGAACCCTGATCAGCTTCAGAACCCTTGAGTCCAGATCCTAGCTCTTTTTCAGATAATTTTCGAGCCAGTGAATGTCATAAGAACCGTTGACGATGTCCGGTTCGGCGATCAGCTTTGAGAAAAGAGGGATCGTCGTGTCGATGCCTTCGATGACGAATTCGCTCAGTGCGCGTTTCAGCCGCATCAGGCACTCGTTGCGGGTACGCGCATGCACGATCAGCTTGCCGATGAGACTGTCATAATAGGGCGGAATCGTATAGCCGGCATACGCCCCCGAATCGACACGCACGCCCAGCCCCCCCGGGGCATGGAACTGGTTGATCCTGCCGGGTGAGGGCATGAAGGTTTCAGGATGTTCCGCATTGATGCGGCATTCGATGGCGTGGCCCTCGAATCGCACATCGTCCTGGGTAAAACTGAGCGGTGCACCCGATGCGATGCGGATTTGCTCGATCACCAGGTCAATGCCGGTGATCATTTCCGTCACCGGGTGCTCGACCTGGAGTCGCGTGTTCATCTCGATGAAATAGAACTCCCCGTCCTCATAGAGGAACTCGACCGTACCCGCGCCGCGATATTTCAATTTCTGCATCGCACTCGATACCGTATCGCCGATGGTATCGCGTTCATCATCGTTCAGGGCAGGCGAGGGGGCTTCTTCCCAGATTTTCTGGTGGCGCCGCTGCAGTGAGCAGTCGCGCTCGCCCAGATGTGCCGCGTTGCCCTGCCCGTCGCCGATCACCTGGACCTCGATATGGCGCGGCAGTGTGAGATATTTCTCCATATAAATCGTGTCGTCGCCGAACGAGGATTTGGATTCCGAGCGGGCCGTGGAAACCGCGGTTGCAAGATCGCCGGGCGTCTCGGCCACTTTCATGCCGCGTCCGCCGCCACCGGCTGCTGCCTTGATCAGAACAGGATAACCGATGCTTTCAGCGGTTTCTTTCGCCTGATCGAGCGAAGTGATCGCGCCTTCGGAGCCCGGGACAACCGGAAGCCCGATGGCTATGGCTGTTTTCTTGGCCTCAATCTTGTCACCCATGAGCCGGATATGCTTCGAGGTCGGCCCGATGAAGGTGATCTTGTGCTCTTCAACGATCTCGGCGAAGCGCGCATTCTCCGACAAAAAGCCATAGCCTGGATGGACCGCATCGGCGTTTGTGATTTCGCAGGCGGCGACGATTTGCGGCATATTCAAATAGCTGTCGCCGGGTTTGGGAGGGCCGATGCACACACATTCATCGGCCAGTTTGACGTGCATGGCATCCGCATCGGCGGTTGAATGAACCGCGACGGTGGCGATCCCCAATTCCTTGCAGGCGCGTAATATCCGTAGCGCAATTTCTCCGCGGTTGGCGATGAGAATTTTATCAAACATGGATGCTATCCGTCACCGGCCGTTAGGGCGCGGAGCGCGCCTATTCAATCACTAAAAGGGATTCGCCGAACTCTACAGGCTGGCCATCATCGACCAGTATCTCGATTACTGTGCCGGAGCGCGGCGAGGGGATGTGGTTCATTGTCTTCATTGCTTCCACGATCATCACCGTCTGGCCTTTGGTGACCTTGGTTCCCACCTCGACAAAATTCGCCGCACCCGGTTCCGGCGCCAGGTAGATCGTGCCGACCATTGGCGAAATTACCGTGCCGGGGTGGTTTGCCAGATTGTTGTCGCCGCCGTCGCCGGCGGGCTGGGCCGGCGCCTCGGGAGCGGCAACCGGGGCGGTTGCCGAAGGATTTGGGGATGGGGCGCCGCCGCGCGCCACGCGAACACGCAAATCCTTGTGTTCAATCTCGATTTCGGTGAGACCGGTTTCGTTTAGCAGCTCCGCAAGGTCACGGATCAGTTCCTCGTCGACTGAAGAAGATTTCTTGGCCTTTTTCTTATCCGTCATATCTCTCTCCGCAGGCTCTCTCGCCCGCCCTCAGCTTGCGCCAGCGCCAAGCCGTTCTGCAAGAGCTTCTATCGCCAATTCGTAACTCTTTACCCCGAAGCCGCAAATGACGCCAATACACGCGGATGAAAGATAGGAGTGGTGCCGGAATTCTTCACGTTGAAAGATGTTTGACAGATGGACCTCGACACACGGTATGCCGGTTGTCAGAAGCGCGTCGAGTATGGCGACTGAGGTGTGTGTATAGGCTCCGGCATTGATGATAAGCCCGCTTGCCTTGGACCGCGCCTCCTGTATCCAGTCGACGAGCTCGCCTTCGGTATTCGATTGCCTGAATTCAATGTCCAGGGAGAATTGACCAGCCCTGGCGGCGGCCCTGTCGCGAACATCGTCAAGCGTGGCATGACCGTAAACTTCGGGCTCGCGCTGACCGAGCAGGTTCAGGTTGGGGCCGTTCAGGACATAGATCGGTTTGGACATGCTGTGCCGCCGGGAAAGTCGAAAACCATGAGGCCGCGGCCGGTGTCAGGCCGTGGCGATGCCTGTGAGCAGCCCCTGTATCAGTTTTCGCCTATCGTTGCAAAACTGCACTTGCGGCGTGGTCAACAGCCAGCCCCGCATCCGTTCTTGCGAACATCCGCCACGTGCTCCTGAAACACCTGGTACAGATTATCCGGCGCACCTGGAATGGTGCGGTCGCCTACCAGGTAAAACGGCGTTCCCTGGATGCCGAGCTTGTTTCCCAGCTCCCTTGTATCCGAAATGATCTTTTTGATCTCATCGGACTGCATGTCTTTTTTCAATTTTTCCATGTCGAGACCGAGTTTTTCCGCCAACGCCAATGCCGTCTTTTCGGTATTCTGACCGCGGGTCTTCAGCAATGCAGTGTGCATGTCGAAATATTTGCCCTGGCTCCTCGCCGCGATGGCTACGCGTGCGGTGCCCTCGGACCGCTCCCCGAAGATCGGAAATTCCTTCAGTATCACGCGGATATTATTGTCAGTGCCGAGCAGCTTCGTAAGACTGCTGAGAGCACGCTTACAATACGGGCAATTGTAATCGGAGAACTCGACGATCGTGACATTACCCTTGGGATTGCCCGCCTCAAGACCATTACTGTTGCGGAAAATCATGTCCGCATTTTCTTTTATCGCGGTCTTCACCTGCGTCGACTGTGCCTCGGCCTGCTGCCGTTCCAGCAATTCCGACATCTGCATCAGGATCTGCGGATTTTTTATCAGATAGTCCTGCACCGTCTGTTCGATGGCCGCGCGCTGGGTATCGTTCAGAACCACAAGGTTCCCGAGTGGTCCTGTTTTGGATGCCTCCTGTGGCGGCGGGGGAGTGACAGCGCGGTCAGGCCCGAGGGCGAGAAACAGTGCGAATGCCGCGGCTGATACGCCGGCGCCGACTAATGCTGGAACAATGAATTGCATCAGTCCATTGCCGGGTGTGGATTTATCAGATTTGCTCAATGGGTCATCCTGCGGGTTAGCATCCAGAAGATTTCAGTTTCAAGATATCGTCGGCTTTTAGCCAGTTGGTTGAACCGGGGGAAAAGGTTTTCTTGGCGTCTTCCGCCTGTCGTTTGGCCAGTTTGGGTTTTCCCTCATATTGATAAGCGAAAGCGGAAGCAAGCATAGCCTGGGCGGTATTTTTTTTCAGACCGTATGCGATTGCCAGTTGGCGATAGCCGCCGGCCGAGCAAGTCTCTTTTACCAAAGCGTGACGCAAATGCGAGATGACCTCGTCCAGGCCCGCGTTGTTTGCACGCCCGCTATTTTGAATTTCGGCGAGTAAAGCCTTTGCGAACAGGATGCGAATAAGCGGCTCATCCGGGGCCAGTTTGACCGCCGTGCGCAAATGGGGGATTGCTGATCTGGCTTCACCGCTCTTGAACAGGAACTGGCCCTTGAGTTCATAAAAGTAAGGATTGTTCGGGTAGACCCTGATCAGCGCGTCGATCTTCGGAATGAAAGCCCTTAACCCCGAACGCCGATAGGATGCGATGGTGCGCGCATAGCGGGCCGCGAGCGACTGATCGGACTTCGGGTATCTGTTCAGAACAGTTTGAGGATTGTCCAGGAAGCCTGAGAGCTTCGCGCGCATCAAGTCATGACGCGCCTGCAGCCGGGGCGAATCGCGTTTCTTGAAATAGGGGCTGCGTCGCGCCAGAGTCCTCAAGTTGGCGATGCGCTGGCCCGGCAGTGGATGCGATTGCACATACGGGTCTGCGTATTTCAGCGAACCCAGACCCTGATCCGCAAGAAATGCAAATGTGTCAAGCATGCCCTGGGCCGACTGGCCGGTGGCGTTCAAATATGAAATTGCGGCCTGGTCAGCCGAGGATTCCTCCGCCCTGCGGTAGGACAGCACATAGCGTTGCGTAATGCCTTCACCGCCAAGCAATGCTCCAGCGCCGGCAGCGCCGACATTGGCGCCAGCGGCTGCGCCGGCGGCCGTCGCGGCCAGAATGAGCACTCTCAGCATCAGCGAGGTGGATTGCGCATGAGCCATAGTCTGGCGCAACCTTGAGAGATGCCCGCCAGCGATGTGCCCGGTTTCATGGGCGATGACGCCAATGACCTGGTTCGGCGTATTGGAGCGCATCAGCGTTCCAACATGAAAGAATATGTTGCGCCCATCCACGACAAAAGCGTTGAAGGAGCGCTGCCCGATCAAATGAATGCGAATATTCTGCCGGCTAACCCCCGCCGCCTTGAAAATGGGGCGGGCATAGACGCGCATTAGACTTTCGATTTCCGCATCCCGGATCAGCCCGGCATAGGCGGGCGCCGTAGATGCGGCAATGAGGGAGAGTGAGAGGACCGTCGCCATCACATATTTGAGCAAACGGCGAGGTCGTCTCGCAGCCCCGCAATCTATGCTGGTCGCCTGGTCGGTCATCACTTTTGTGAAAGCACTTTCTTTAGTAAAATCAATAGTATATTTGGCAAAAATGGAGATATTAGATGTTGCTCCACACTAGAGGCCTGTAAACGACGGGTCAATGCAGCGCACATCATTTCAGCTTCTCTGCCAAGGTTGTCGGAAGCCTGTCACCGGCCGCATGCTCCGGTCAGGCTTTTAAGCACCGTATGCAGCAGCTTGAGTGGCGACAATAGGACGATTCATTGACCAATATATGGTCCTTCCCTGATATGTTACAAAGAATTGAACTGAGAGCGCGGTGACACAAATAACAACATCCCAGGACAAAACCGGCCCCGGCCCCGGCGATGGTTTGCCCCGCCCGCTGTCGGCGCGTGGCCGCATCGATCCATTTATCGTCATGGACGTGTTGAGGACGGCCAATGAAAAAGAGGCCGATGGCGCGGACATTGTGCATATGGAGGTGGGTCAACCCGGCACGCCGGCGCCCGCCCGTGTCATTGAGGCCGCCCATGCAGCGCTTGAAAACTCCAGGCTCGGTTACACTGAAGCCCTGGGCATACCTGAACTTCGTGAGCGAATTGCCGCGCACTACAAGACCCGTTACGGACAGAGTGTGGAGCCCGAAAGAATTGTGGTCACATCGGGCTCGTCAGCCGGGTTCGTGCTGGCCTTTCTCGCCATTCTCGATATGGGGGATCGCGTGGCGGTGCCGACGCCGGGTTATCCCTGCTATCGGCATATCCTGAGCGCTCTGGGGGTCGAGGCCGTGACCCTGGAAACCAGCGCCAGGACGCGCTGGGCGCCGCTCCCCGCCCAGCTTAGTGAGTTAAACGAGGGCCAGGGGCTGGATGCGTTGCTCATGGCCAGTCCGGCGAACCCCACCGGCACCATGCTGGTTGGTGATGCTCTCCCGGAACTGGCCAGAATGTGCGAGCGGCTCGGGATGTGGTTTATCTCGGATGAAATTTATCACGGGCTTGACTATGAGGAGCCGGCAACCACTGCCATTGCACATTCCCGCTCTGCTATCGTCATCAACTCATTCTCAAAATTTTTCAGCATGACCGGGTGGCGCACTGGCTGGATGGTCGTCCCGCAAGCCCTGGTGCGGCCGATTGAGCGGCTGGCGCAAAATCTCTACATCTGCGCGCCGGCCCTCTCGCAATATGCCGCGATTGCCGCTTTCGACTGCATCGAGGAACTGGAAGCCAACAAGGCTGTATACCGGGTCAATCGTGATCTTCTGCTTCACGAGCTGCCCAAGGCTGGCTTTAACGATATCCTGCCCGCAGATGGCGCGTTCTATCTCTACGCGGATGTGCGCCACATGACCAATAACAGTGCCGATTTTGCGCAAGCCATGCTGGAGGAGATCGGGGTGGCGGCGACACCCGGCGTCGATTTCGACACCGGGCGCGGGAGTCACTATCTACGGTTCTGTTACTCCGGCACCACGGAGCGCATGCGCGAGGCCGCACGCCGCTTGCGCGACTGGCCGAACACCAGGCGTTAGCAACGAACAGCAGGGCTTGAACGCGCTCGCTCAGGCCCCGCGCTGCCACCATCCTCCGCGCCGCTGCGAGGGTTCGGCATTACTGTCCCCTTCGCCGGCCTCGCTCGCTGCCGGCTTCGTGGCTGCGGGCTTGGGTTCGGATGCTTCGGCGACACTGGCCGCGGGTGTGGGCGCAGCCTCCTGAACACTTGCCCGCTCCGCACTGCTGTTTCCATCACTGTCAGGTGCAGGCTTGGCAGAAGTTTCTTTCTTGGCTGCTTTTTTTCTGCCGCGTGTTGCCGGTTTCTTGGCGCTATCGTCTTGTTCGCCTGTTTTGACCTTGGCGGTTTTTGCCTTGCTCGTTTTGGCGCTTGCACGACGGGGTTTGCGCTTGGGCTTCTTCCCGGTTTCCGTAGCTGCCGTTTCGGTCGTTTCGGGCGTTTCGGCCGGAGGAGGCGTTTCGGGCGTCTCGGCCGGAGGAGACATCTCAATGATTTCAGCGGTGGCGTCCACGAGAGTCTCTGCATCGGCTGTTTGCGCAGCCGCGGCCCTCGCGCGGGCAGAGCCGCGGGTGCGGCGTCCACCACGCCTTCCGCGCCGCCGGGGACGCCTGGGGCCATCCTCTCGCTCTCCCGAATCAGGAGCTTTCACATCGGCGCCATCGGAAATCTCATCTTCACGCGCCGCCAGTTCCTCGCCCTCGCTGGCGTTCAGAACAGCAGCTTCATCACGCCCGCCCCGGCTACGGCGGCGGCGGCGGCGGCGCGGGCGGTTGCTCGCGCCTTTGCTTTCTTCTTCTTCGGCGGGCGCATGATAGGTGTCGTCCATGGAAACGACCGAGCTTTCAGCGCGCCGTGCGCTTGTGCTTGCCGCGCCGCGCTCGATGTTGAAATTGGCTCCGTGAAGTTTATCGTTCGCGGCAATGGAAACATCAATCCCGTAGCGGGTTTCGATGTCCTTCAGGGAAGAGCGTTTCTGGTTCAGGATATAGAGGGCCACTTCATAGGAGGTTGTCGCCACCAGATTGGCCGCACCCTCGCTCAGCAGCGTATCTTCCAATGTGCGCAGGATGTCGAGTGCAACCGACTCAGTAGAGCGCACGATTCCGGTTCCCTGGCACATGGTGCAGGGCGCCGTACTGCCTTCCAGTACGCCCGCGCGCAGACGCTGCCGGGACATTTCCATAAGACCGAAATGGCTGATGCGCCCGAGCTGGATTCGCGCCCGGTCGTTTTTCAGCGCATCCTTGAGGCGCCTCTCGACGGCGCGGTTGTTGCGCCGCTCTTCCATGTCGATGAAATCAATGACCAGAAGCCCGGCCAGGTCGCGCAAGCGCATTTGCCGCGCAACCTCTTCGGCAGCCTCAAGGTTGGTCCGCAGCGCGGTATCCTCGATGGAGTGTTCGCGCGTCGACTTGCCGGAGTTCACGTCAACTGAAACCAGCGCCTCGGTCTGGTTGATGACGATATAGCCGCCGGATTTCAGCGTTACGTGGGGCAGGAAGATTGCCGCCATCTGGCGCTCGATCTGGTGGCGCACGAAGATCGGTTCGGGATCCTTGTAGGGCTGCACATTCTTTGCGTGGCTCGGCATCAACAGTTTCATGAAGCCCTTGGCTTCCTTGTAGGCCTCATCGCCGGCCACAAGCACAGAGTCGATTTCCTTGCCATAAAGGTCGCGGATGGACCGCTTGATAAGATTGCCTTCCTCGTAAACGAGGGTCGGGGCCGTCGATTGCAGGGTGAGATCGCGGATATTCTCCCACATACGCAGGAGATATTCGTAGTCGCGTTTGATTTCCGCCTTGGTGCGCGAAGCGCCCGCGGTGCGGATGATCAGGCCCATGCCCAGGGCGACTTCGAGATCGCTGGCAATCTTGCGCAGACGCTTGCGGTCGGTGGGATTGGTGATTTTCCGGGAAATACCGCCGCCGCGCGCCGTGTTCGGCATAAGCACAGTATAGCGTCCGGCCAGGGAGATATATGTGGTAAGCGCGGCGCCCTTGTTGCCCCGTTCTTCTTTTACGACCTGAACGAGGATAATCTGCCGGCGCTTGATGACTTCCTGGATTTTGTAATGGCGCCGCCGCCGTGTGCGTACAGGAAGTTCCTCCAATGCGTCTTCAGAACCCGCAGATTCCACACTCTCGCCATTGCCGTTTTCAGTGCCGTTTGCAGGTGCCTCCGTGCCGTCACTGGCGCCGCGTTCCGAGGGCGGCAGATCTTCGGAGACGGTTTCACTTAACTTAGCCGACTCAAGCGCAATGGCGCTGCCGGCTGCCGCGTCCTCAGCTTCCCCGGACTCCTGGTCCGGGCTGGCTTCCTTGGGTTTTGCGCGTGATTTTCTGCCAGAGCGTCTTCGGCCAGAGCCGCGCTTCGATGTCTGGACATCGTCATAGGCGGCCTCTTCGGCCTGCGCCTTGCTCTCATCTTCCGCTTCCTCATCAAGCAGGGCCTGACGGTCGGCGACCGGAATTTGATAATAGTCCGGGTGAATTTCGTTAAACGCCAGGAACCCGTGCCGGTTTCCGCCGTAATCGACGAAAGCGGCCTGTAGAGATGGTTCGACGCGGGTTACCTTGGCGAGATAAATATTTCCTCTAAGTTGTTTTCTTGTGGCGGATTCGTAATCAAAATCCTCGAGTCTGTTGCCTCGCACCACGACGACTCGCGTCTCTTCCGGGTGCGCAGCATCGATAAGCATTTTGCTGCTCATAATCTTTAAGCTCCAGCACATGAGCGCGGCGAATCTTTGTACAATACGGGCCGAAATGCCCGTCCGATGCCTTGCGCCGGTGTGCGATTATCTGATGGGGCGCGTGCCGCCAACCTTCACGTGCCGAATTCGGATCGCCCATATGCGATTTGCCGCCATGCGCCGCCAGGTGCGGGGCCGGGCCGGCTGCCGTTCGTCGTGAGTGGTGGCTTGCGCCGGTTACTGTCATTTGTCTTGGTCAGTTCGTTCTGGTTGTTGCTATGCCGCCTGGGCGGCCGTGAAATTCATGCGGAACTTTGTGCCTCGCAGGCGTTGTACGCGTAAATTTGCTCCGCACCGCCTAACTCACTCCCGCCCTGAATAATGTTTCCAAAAAAGGGCAGAAGCGTGAAACTCTTCAAAGCAATGTGCAACCTGGTTGCAATTGCTCGCAAGCTCTATGTGGCCGCTTTAGAGGTAAATTGCAAACTTTGGCGCCTTTGCCATGCCATTTTTTTGGCTTTATCTGTCAGGCAAGTCCCCTGAACGGCCAAAAATGACATGAGAGTGTTGTACGGGTTTGTTGCCTGATTTGGCAAGCAGCGAAGAGCGTTCTCAATAAACCTGCTCTAGATAGACAATATTGAATTAACGCGCCGCCTCTATCATTGTACGTGAAACGCACATGTGGGACGATTCACAACCCGGTTCATATCGAATCAACTCCATAAAGTTGTGTGGAAGAAAGTTTGTGAGATTGCGTGAACAGGCGACATTTCTGGCGATCATGAAAAAGCGGCAATGGCATATGGGAGCACCAGGGGCGATTACGGTCCTGTGTCTGGCGTGTCTGCTGCAAGTCTGGCTGCCTGGCACTGTGTCAAACCTGCGGGCGGATGAATCCATCGCCAGGGATGCGCGTCTTGGCGGTGATGAGCAGCGTACGCGGTTCGTCACGGTTCTTTCCAGGAAGGTCAAGTTCGCAATCCGCACCCTTGCCGACCCATACCGCGTGATTATCGACCTCTCGGATGTGAAGCTCAATTTGCCCTCGGGCAGGGGCAAAGAGAGCAAGGGCCTTGTGAAGGGCTATCGCTATGGCCGGGTTGAGCCTTACGGGGTGCGCATAATCCTGGACGTCAAGGCGCCTGTGCTGATCGACAAAGCCTCTATCTGGCCGGCGCGCGACGGTTACCCACCGCGACTGGTAGTCGAGTTGACCCGTACCGACCGCAACACCTTTCTTGTCAAACAGCGCTCACGCACAAATTCACGCATTTCAGCCAAACGGACAGCGAAGGGAGGCAAGTCAGGCGCGTCACAGATATCTACTCCCAAGCGCAGAAAATCGAGAAAGTCCAAGCGGGTGATCGTTATAGACCCCGGTCATGGCGGTATCGATCCTGGAGCAATATCGAAATCGGGTCTCAAGGAAAAGGACATGGTTTTCGCTTTTTCAAAGGCGCTGCGCGACATACTGAAAAAGTCCGGCCGTTACCATGTCATCATGACGCGCTCGGTGGACAGTTACATATCCTTGCGAAAGCGTGTCGATTTCGGACGTCAAAAGAATGCCGATCTGTTCATCTCGCTGCATGCTGATTCCCTGCCCGGCCGCTACGCCAAAAGCGTCGCAGGCGCGACCGTCTATACGCTTTCGGAACAGGCCTCCGACGAGGAAGCGAAAGCCCTGGCGGCGAAGGAAAACCGGTCGGACATTATCGCCGGAGTAGAACTGCCATGGGAATCGAGTGATGTGACCAATATTCTGATCGAGCTGGCCCAGCGTGAGACCAAGAACATGTCCATCGGTTTTGCCGACATATTGCTCGACAGCTTGGACGGCAAGACCAAGATCAGGAAAAAAGGGCGCAGATATGCCGGCTTTCGCGTGTTGAAGGCGCCTGATGTGCCTTCCGTGCTTCTCGAACTGGGATATATGACCCATCCAGAAGATGTGAAGCGGCTCAAGTCTTCCGCCTGGCGCGTAAGGGTTGCCGGAGCGGTGGCCAAAGCGGTAGATACATATTTCGTGAAACGTACCGCGCGAAACCCCTTCTAACCGCGCCCTAACGCTGGCATAAAAGGATCCGGGTTGCCGCGTGGGAAATGATGCGGATAAGATGCGGACTAACAAACGATTTATTGCCATATTCTTCACTAGTCTTGCCAGGGATTAAACGGCGCAACAGGGCGCAATGGATAGTCGGCACGGATTTCATCTCATGGACATCACCGCCCTCATAAAACCACCAGAGCAAAAAAAACGCCGCCGCCGGCGCAATCCGGTATTGCGCGTGATCGGCTATTTGTTCGCGGTTGGAATGATTCTGTTCGTTGCGGCGTCGGTCGGCGTGGCGTTTCTGCTGTGGCGGGTTTCAAAGGATTTGCCTGATTACGATGTGCTGGCGAAATATGAACCGCCGGTCATGACCCGCGTGCATGCAAGTAACGGAAGCCTGATCGCGGAATATGGCGAACAACGCCGGATTTATGTACCGATCAACACGATCCCCGATAAACTGATCCAGGCCTTTCTCGCCGCCGAGGACAAGAATTTTTACCAGCATGGCGGTGTCGATTTCCAGGGCATCGCCCGCGCCGTGGTCACCAACATCAACAATCTGAGCAGCGGCCGCAGGCTGGTCGGTGCATCGACCATCACGCAGCAGGTGGCAAAGAACTTTCTGCTTTCAAGCGATGTCACGTTCGAACGCAAGATCAAGGAGGCTATCCTGGCCATCCGCATCGAGCGCGCCTTCACCAAGGAACAAATTCTCGAACTCTATCTGAACGAAATTTTCTTCGGCCTGAAATCCTACGGGGTTGCGGCCGCGGCGCTGAACTATTGGGGCAAATCCCTCAATGAACTGAACCTGTCCGACGTTGCTTATCTTGCCGCATTGCCAAAAGCGCCGAACAACTACCATCCCTTCCGCCGCACCGAGCGCGCACTGACCAGGCGCAACTGGGTGATCGACCGCATGGCCGAGAACGGCTATGTGACGGGCGAGGAGGCTGAGGCTTCCAAGGCGCAACCGCTCAACGTCAATCCTCGCCCTCTGGGTGCGCATATTTTCGCAGCGGAATTCTTCGCCGAGGAGGTGCGGCGTCAGTTGCTGGACACCTACGGCAAGGAAAAGCTGTATGGCGGCGGCCTTTCGGTGCGCGCCACACTCGACCCCCGATTGCAGCGCGAAGCCCGCAAGGCCCTGGTAGATGGCCTGGTGGCATATGACCGCCGTCACGGATGGCGTGGTCCCGTACAGAAAATCGACATCTCGGGAGACTGGGGTTTGCCATTGAGTAAAATCAAGGTGCCAAGCGATATTGGCGACTGGCGCTTGTCAGTGGTGCTTGAGGCGGAAAAAGACAAGGCTACGGTCGGACTGCGGCCAAAACGGATTGCGTCCGGCGCGCTGGTGAAAAAACGTGAAGGGGGGTACATCCCCTTCAAGAATATAAAATGGGTGCGGCCGGTAAATGCCAAAGGCCGTATGGGTGCCCGGGCGAAATCCGCTGACTCTGTTCTCAGTCCTGGTGATGTCGTCTATGTGGCGCCTGACCATGACAAGGAAGGCGCCGTCGTTCCGGGCCAGTGGCGGCTGATGCAAATCCCTGCGGTCGGCGGCGCCCTGGTGGCCATGGATCCGCATACGGGCCGTGTGCTCGCACTTGTCGGCGGTTTCAGTTTTGCCGAAAGCGAATTCGACCGGGCTGTGCAGGCGCGGCGCCAACCGGGTTCATCCTTCAAACCGTTCATTTACGCGACGGCTTTGGACAATGGCTATACACCTGCAAGCGTTGTGCTGGATGCACCATTCTGCCAGGAAGCCGCCGCGGGCCGACCGAGATGGTGTCCGTCAAACTATTCCAAGAAATTCGCCGGACCCTCCACCCTGCGGCTCGGTATCGTGCGATCGCGCAACCTGATGACGGTGCGATTGGCCCAGGACATGGGCATGCCGTTGATTGCGGAATATGCGCGCCGCTTTGGCGTCTATGACAATCTGTTGCCTGTTCTCCCCATGGCGCTGGGAGCAGGTGAGACGACATTGTTACGCATGACGACCGCCTATTCGATGTTTGCTAATGGCGGCAAACAAATCAGCGCGACGCTGATTGACCGGATTCAGGACCGCTATGGCCGGACCATCTGGCGCCATGATTCGCGTGATTGTCCCGAGTGCCGCGGCCGCACCTGGGATGGGCAGGAAGAACCGGTTCTGGAGGATGATAGGAAGCAAATTGTCGATCCGCATACCGCGTATCAGATCACGTCGATGATGGAAGGCGTGGTTCAACGCGGCACGGCTACGCGGGTGAAAGCGGTTGGAAAGCCTCTGGCTGGCAAAACGGGGACAACAAACGAATACAAGGATGCGTGGTTCGTTGGTTTTGCGCCAGATCTTGCCGTGGGCGTGTTCGTTGGATTTGATAACCCCAAACCCATGGGACGTGATGCAACAGGTGGCGGCGTTGCTGCACCGATCTTCAGAGACTTTATGATTGCTGCACTGGCGGATAAACCTGCGGTGCCTTTCCGTATTCCGCCGGGGATCCAGCTTATCCGGGTCAACCGCAAGACGGGCTTCCGTGCCTCACCAGGTGATGCTTCGGCCATTCTCGAAGCGTTCAAGCCGGGCACACAGCCGCCCGGCTATCACCAGTCAACGGCGGCTCCGGCCGTTCCCCAGGGGCCAGGCTGGTTCACCCGCCCCGTCCCGGGTGGGCTTTACTAGTTAGAACGGCACTTTAAAACCACGGCATGATCGCCTGAATAGAGTTTGCGGCGGTGCAGCGCCGGTTATGCTTTTGATTTTGGAGAGACGAATATGCGTGCAGAACACCAGATCATAGTCAATGAGATCAAGCAGTCCCTGGACCTGCTGAGGAGGCATCTTTGACCCTGGGAATACGCGTAAAAAGCTGGAGGCGTTAAACCAGCGGGCCGAAGCCCCCGATCTTTGGGACGATCCACAAAAGGCGCAAAAGCTCATGCGTGAGCGCCAGGGACTGGAGGGTGCGCTCTCTGCCTTTGAGCGTCTTGAACGCGATCTGGACGACAATCTCGAACTCATAGAACTCGGCGAGAGCGAAGACGACGCCGATATTGTCGCCGAGGCCGAAAAGGCCCTTGAGGGGCTCCACCGCGAGACGCAGAAGCGAGAAGTTGAAACGCTTTTGTCGGGAGAAGCCGACAGCAACGACTGCTATCTTGAGATTCACGCTGGCGCTGGCGGTACGGAAAGCCAGGACTGGGCGCAGATGCTCATGCGGATGTATATGCGCTGGGCGGAGCAGCGTGGATACAAGATCGAACTGATCGGCTCAAATGACGGCGAAGAGGCGGGTATCAAGTCGGCGACGCTTCTTATCCAGGGACGAAATGCCTATGGCTGGATTAAAACCGAATCCGGCGTTCATCGGCTGGTCCGCATATCGCCGTTCGACTCCAATGCCCGCAGGCATACGAGCTTTGCCTCTGTATGGGCTTTCCCGGTTATCGATGAGTCCATCGAGATTGAAATCGAGGAAAAAGACGTGCGCATCGACACCTACCGGGCAAGC
>CAXMMX010000120.1:0-4421 GCA_964194535.1 uncultured Alphaproteobacteria bacterium
TCTGAAAAAAGGCCCCGGCAATGGTCAGCGGTATCCAGAGTTCAATCATTTCCGCCCTTAAAAAAATCCACGCCGGTGAGAATGTGATAGTGCCCCGCATTGCCGCCTTCCAGGACTGGCTGCTGGCGCAAGCGCAATACAGCCCGGCCCGAGGCCCGAAGCAAGCCCTTGAAAACAACACATGGTTAAAGCGCCTTTAGTCATTCTAGAGAATCATAAGAATCAATCGCTGCCCATATCAGTCGTCCTGGTTGTTGGTTATGAATATAAGTTCCTCTGCATCATCATTGTTCAGACAATCAACGGCGGAAGCGTTCTTTGGATCGACATCAGCAAACGCGATTATCTCAGCCGGACAGGCGGCATCGGGCACCTCCAGTCAGCAGTCAGCCAAGGCCATCATTACCGCCCAAACCAGAGAGATTAACCGGATCCGTGGTTACAAGCTTGAGCTGACGCCGGCGGACAAACAAAAACTCGTCGAACTTAAGGAAAACCCTGGCTATCGAGGCGAAGGCCAATGCGGGCACGGTCCGGGCGGATGAGCTTGATGACCGCATTGAATTTCTCCAGGAAGCGGATCGTATAATCGGCAAGCCAATCGTTGACGTGGAGGCCGATGATAAACTTGCGGAATTCAATGCTCTGAAGCTGGCTTTGCTGGAACCTAAACTGGACAATGCAACGGCCAAACGCGTTGCGTTCATGGAGCGGTTCAAGGAATCAGTAGAACAGCAAATTAGTAAAGACCCCGAGCGGAACTCCCTGGCGCTTAAATTCCAGTCCATCTCTGGCCAGATTGACGCACTAAAGCCACTACGCACGCCTTCTCAACTCTCAAAGGCCGAACGCAAGACTTATGACGACATAGTTGAGTTGATTAACGATCATGCCGGCATGAAAATCGAACTCACAGCACAGGAGGCAGACAAGGTTACTGCGCTTGAGAGATCGATAGCCTCTTTCCAAGGCTCACTGGGGCCGGACCTCAACACGCAGCCAACACCGCAAGCGGTGGCGAACACCTATACAGCCCTGATACGATGATGAGTGCCGGCGCAGGCACGCTGATTTAAAACCTCAGCTACCCCAACCACGCATTTCTGCCGCTCAAACATACTCCGCTGAATCGAACTCGTAGCGCGTGTTGCAGAATTCACAGGTGACGTGGATTTGCCCGTCTTCGGCCATATCGCGAAGTTCATTGGCTCCGAAACTGCTCAACATGGCTTTCACCCGTTTGCGCGAGCAGCCGCAAACAAATTTGAGCGCCTTGGGTTTAAACGCACGCACCTCCTCTTCGTGGAACAGCGCGTAAATAAGCCGGTCCGGCGCCAGCATGGGGTCCAGCAATTCCTCATCGCGAACCGTGCCCGCCAATATGCTGGCGCGGTTCCAGTCCTCTTCACTGGACATGATGTCTGATGCCTCGTGCCCGCCTTCGCGCGTGAGATGCTGCAGAAGCAACCCGCCGGCACGCCAGCTCCAGCCGCCCTGCCCGTTTTTGCCGCCGGCGCTGTTAGAGCTGTAATGACGGGCAACCGCCACGCGGATGAAGGTGGGGAGCTGCTCGGACTGCCTGAAGTAAGCATCCGCCGCCTGGTTCAAATCTCCGCCCTCCAGAGCCACGACGCCCTGATAGGCATCCATATCGGGACCGCGATCTATGGTCATTGCCAGATGGCCGGTCCCGAGCAAATTGGCTGGCTCAATAGTACTGCTCATCTCCAGCGTCTCGACGAGCGCGGCGTCAAACCCGGCATATCCTCGCAGCTCGCCGGTGGAGCGATAGTCCACCACCAGCATGTTCACCGGGCCATCGGTCTTGGTCTGGAAGGTGAACTTGCCTTCGAATTTGAGCGAGGTGCCGAGCAGCGCCGTCAGGGCAACGGCCTCCCCGAGCAATTTGCAAACAGGTTCAGGATAGGCATGACCGCGCAGGATGTCATCGACGGCTGGCCCTAAGCGCACCATGCGCCCGCTGGCGCCCGCTAGATCGGCCTGAAAGGGCAGCACCAGATCATCCGGCGCGCTGGGGCCGAGTGATGTGTCTGTTTCTCTTTCCTGCATTTATTTCAGACCGAAACACCATGCGAGAATGGCCTTCTGGGCATGGAGGCGGTTCTCCGCTTCATCGAACACCACCGATTGAGCGCCATCGATCACACCGGCTGTCACTTCATCGCCCCGGTGCGCCGGCAGACAGTGCATGAAGATTGCGTCCCTGGCAGCGCCAGCCATCAGCTTCTCATCTACCCGGTACGGCGTCAGCAGTTTCATGCGTTTCTCAATGTCCTTGTCTCCCATGGACACCCACACATCGGTCACAATAGCGTCCGCGCCGTCCACGGCCTCGCCCGGGGAGCTGGTGACCTCGACCGAGCCGCCTTCGCGTTTAACCCATTCAAGCAGCGCGGGGTCCAGGGACAGTTCCTCCGGGCAGGCAATGCGCAGCGTAAAGTTGAACTTTACGGCCGCGTGGGCCCACGAGTTGGCGACATTATTGGCGTCCCCCACCCAGGCGACTGTTTTGCCCTCGATGGCGCCTTTGGCTTCTTCAAACGTCATGACGTCGGCCATCACCTGGCAAGGGTGGGAGCGCTCGGTGAGACCATTGATAACGGGCACGCTGGCATGTTCGGCCAGTTCGGTCACATTTGAATGGGGTCCGGTGCGCAGCATCATGGCATCCACATAGCGCGAGAGCACGCGTGCGGTGTCGGGAATCGTTTCACCCCGGCCAAGCTGTGTCTCCGAGCTGTTGAGCACCAGCGTCTCCCCGCCAAGCTGGCGCATGGCGACATCGAACGAGACCCGCGTGCGGGTGGAGGGTTTGTCGAACATGAGCGCAAGCACGGTCGATGGAGGCACCCGGCAGGACTCTGAAGTTTTTCCAGCCGCCTTCAACTCCCGCGCGCTGGCAATCAACGCACGCAAGGACACCCTGTCAAAATCGTCAATATCTATGAAATGCCGAATGGTCATATCTGTGCCCAGACTTGTTTATTTAACCGCGGCAGACAACCGCCCGCATGCCGTGTTGAGCCGCTCACAGGCTATATCAATATGCTCCTGCTCGACGATCAGGGGCGGAAGAAAACGCACCACATTGTCGCCGGCGGGAACCGTGAGGACACGCTCCTCGAACAGCGCATCAATGAGCTGCTGATTAGGGAGTTTGCATTTAAGGCCGAGCAGAAGCCCTTCGCCCCGAAGTCCCTCAATGACATCGGGGTAGGTGTCGCAGATTTGCGCCAGCTTCTGTTTCAGCCGCACGCTCATGGAGAGCACGTGCTCCAGGAAGCCGGGCGCAAGCACCACATCCAGAACCGCATTGCCGACCGCCATCGCCAGCGGGTTGCCGCCAAAGGTCGATCCGTGCGTACCAGCCGTCATCCCCTGGGCCGCTTCCTTCGTTGCAAGACACGCCCCGACGGGAAATCCGCCGCCAAGCCCCTTGGCCACCGCCATGATGTCCGGGTTCATGTCGGCCCATTCATAGGCGAACAGTTTGCCCGTACGCCCGATGCCGGTCTGCACTTCGTCGAAAATGAGCAATATTCCTTTCTCGCCGGCAAGCTTTCTCAAGTCCCGCATAAATTTCCATGGCACGGTGAGAATGCCGCCCTCGCCGAGCAACGGCTCGATGGCGATGGCCGCCGTCTCGTCCGATATGGCATCGCGCACCGCTTCGATATCGCCGAGCGGAACCTGGTCAAATCCCTCGACAGCAGGCCCGAAGCCGTCGAGATGTTTTGCCTGGCCCCCCGCGGCAATGGTCGCGAGCGTGCGGCCATGAAAGGCCCCTTCGAATGTGATGATCCGGTAGCGCTCGGGCGAACCGGTGGCGGCGTGATATTTGCGCGCCATCTTGAATGCGCATTCCATGGCCTCGGCGCCGGAATTTGCAAAGAACACCTGATCGGCGAAGGTTTCCTGGCTGAGCCGCTCGCCCAACCGCTCCTGCCCAGGGATTCGGTAGAGGTTTGAAGTGTGCCACAGGGCTTGGGCCTGCCCGGTGAGCGCGCTGACAAGCGCCGGATGAGCATGCCCGAGCGAGGCCACGGCAACGCCGGCGCCGAAATCCAGATACTTTTCGCCGTCCGCCGTCTCCAGAAAGACGCCTTCGCCTTTCACAAAGCTTAGATCAGCGCGCGCATATGTCGGTACAAGGGCGCTCATGATGTCTCACCAAGGGTTTTTTTAAACCAAAAAAAGCCGCCAGACCGGTGGCGGCTTCGCAATATCTGAATTCTAAGGCTTCAGATCAGCGTGTCAATTGAGCCTCACCCGTCAACTTTATTCAGATTTCATCCACCGCACTCTTCTTTTCTGGGGAAAGTCGTGTCAGAATCCGATTATTCAGTGGAAAAGAGCAACCTTGGACGGGCGGGCGCTTGCCGGGCTTTTCATTGATATTG
>CAXMMX010000121.1:0-6753 GCA_964194535.1 uncultured Alphaproteobacteria bacterium
CGTCACCTTGGGCCCGTCATGCCATATTGGCGGAATGAGCTTGCGCGACAGGACCTGATCGTAAGGGTCGCCGGGCGATATCCAGCTGGCGAACACTGCCACGAATATGATCGTCAGGAGCACTGTCGCACCGATGATCAGCCCCGTGTTGCCAAAGATGCGCCGGCGCAGCACTGCGCCCGGGTTAGGTTCAAGAATATCTTCAGACGTTGGAATGCCGGCACGGGTGATGGAAGCGTCTGCCATGTCAGCTCACCCTTATGCGCGGATCGAGGAAGGCATTCAACAAATCAGCCAGCAGCGTGAGCACGATATAGAACACCGACAGCACCAGCACGATTGCCTGCATCATCGGCAAATCGGCGCGCTGAATGGATTCCCAGGCGAGAAACCCGAGACCGTTAATCGCAAATATAGTCTCGATCACGATCGACCCGCCCAGCATGAAGCCAAACGAGACAGCAGCCAGCGAGACAACGGGCAAAATGGCGTTGCGGAGCGCATGTTTGAACAGCACGCGCATGGGTCTCAGCCCCTTGGCGTGCGCTGTGCGGATATAGTCCGAGGCCAGAACTTCCAGCATACCGGCGCGCGTCAGGCGCATGACGCCGGGCGTCACATAATAGCCGAGCGCAATGGCCGGCATGATGAAATTCTTCCAGCTGGCGGTCCCGGTTATGGGCAATAGCCGCCAGGTTATGCCGAACCAGAGCATCATCGTCAGCGCAAACCAGAAACTCGGCATCGCTTGCCCGATTACGGCGATGGTGAGCGCCAAACGGTCGATCAGGGAGTTGGGCCGGATGGCGGCGAGAACGCCAAGCGGAATGGACAGAAGCAGAGCGAAGGTCATGGCGCTGGCGCCGAGCAGCATCGTTGTCGGCAGCCGGTCGAAAATGACATCTGCCACAGGTTCGTTGAGATAGTGTGAGCGGCCGAAATCACCCTGCACGGCGTTTACCAGCCAGTCGAGATACTGGACGAGGATCGGCCGGTCGTAACCGTAGACGCGGCGGATATGTTCAATGTCTTCCTGCGAGGCGGCCTCAGGCGCCAGCGCCATCGCCGGATCGCCCGGCAGATAGACCATTGAAAATGTAATGATGGAAACGGTCAGAGCGACGAGAAGGGCCACACCTAGCCGTTTTAAAGCATATGCAAGCATCGCCACTTGCCCCCGGAATAAGAGTGCATCCCGGCCCGGCGAGATTGCCGGACCGGGAAACATCGGTGTCTTAGATCAGCGGTTTATTTCCACTTGGCACTATAGAAACGCGGGATTTCATCCGGCGTTGTCTTGAAGTCCAGATCCTTGGAAAAAACATAGTACTTGGCGTAGGTGAACATCGGCAGCCAGTACAGCTCGCCAGCGATCTTGGTCATGGCCTTTTTGTAAAGCGCTTTACGTTTTCCAGCATCGGTGGTCGTGCCAGCATCCTTGATGGCCTTGTTCACTTCAGGATCATCCGCCGGATCGTCCTTGCCGCCAATGAAGAACACACCGGTGATGGCCGAGGCATCGGGGATCGAGTTTGAACCCCAGGTCATGTGATGCATGGGCGTCTGGCCCTTCCAGGCGATATCGCGCAGGGCGCGGTATGCCATGAAGTTCAGCTTGGCCTTGATGCCAACCTTGGCGAGATCGCCGATCACCGCTTCGGTAAATTCACGCTGGCGGTAGGCGTAGATCACGGTTTCAAAACCGTTCGGAAAACCCGCGTCGGCGAGCAGTTTCTTGGCTTTCGCCGGATCGTAGTTCCATTTGGGAACATCGCTGGTGCAGCCGAACTGGTCCGGGTGGCAGGGCGAGTGAATGACCACCGATGCCGGGCCGACCATGTTTTTGGTAATCGCTTCGCGGTTGATCGCATGGGCGACAGCCATGCGGACCCTCTTGTCCTTGAACTGCTTGCTCGCGGACGAGCCATCCACATCGAAAGCAATATAGGAAACGCGCATGGTCTTGGCGTTCTCGACCGTGACCTGGCCCTGCTGCTGAAGCCGCTCGGCCTGATCTTTCGGCACATCCCAGATCCAGTCCAGGCCACCGGTCAGGAGTTCGGCAATCTGGGTGTTCATTTCCTTGATTGTGCGGAACTTGACCTTGCCAATCGAAGGCTTGCCCTTCGGGCCGCTAAAATAAGCGCTGTTCTTTTCCCAAAGAACATAGTCGCCGGATTTGGTCTCTTTCCATTTGTAAGGACCGGTGCCATTCGTCTTGACAGAGCCATAGTCCTTCTTGCCGTCCGGTTTGGTCGGTGCTTTGTCATAATGCCCGTCTGGCAGCATGAAGACAGCGCCCGCCAGATAGGCGATAGCGGCCGGGAACGGCTTGTGAAGATTGATCTGCACCTTGTGGGACCCGAGCTTCTTGGCGTCCTTCATGAATTTGACGTTCGAATAGGTCAGAACACCATTGTCCTTGTTGGCGACATGGTTGACCGTGTAGACGACATCGTCAGCATCGAAAGTGGTGCCATCGTGAAACTTGACGTCGGTACGAAGCTCCACGATCAGCGTGACGTTGTCCTTCCATTCCCACTTGGTGGCAAGCAACGGCTTATATTCGCCGGTGCTTAGATCGCGGAACATCAGGCCGTCCCAGCCGAGATGACCCATGACCACCAGTTCACGAGTACGGTTGTAATAGGGATCGACCACACTGACCTCCCGGTCGGTCGACCAGTTCAAAGTATCATCTGATTTGCCGGCTTGTACCGGATTGACGGTAAAGGCGATTGCGGTCGCAACAGCCCCGGCCATGATAAGTGCACGCGATTTAATCACTAAACTCCTCCCTTAATTTTTTTATCACACAAAAAACCAACTCATGATCGTACAATCGCGACCACGGGCTGACAAACATACTAGCGCAACGATATCGACGACGGAAAGCGATGATCCCTCCTGTTTTGCCATGACAACAGGCGCTGCCCCCGAGCAAGACTCACAAACGCCAGTCGTTTTGGTTTCCTCCCAAAATACTGGCCCTAACAACGCTTAACACTTCATAACTATTTGCCCCTCAAAACCCCTCATAACCCTTGCAATACAGCCAAAAACCACTAACATGGTGTAACACACTGTAACAGCGCAAACCGCGCCTGTTTTGTTACCTAATGTTACCTATGAGGATTTTGGCTATGGAAAAGAAGATACTGACTGAAGCGTCAATCAAGCGGTTCGTGTTACCTAAAGAAGGGCAAGTGGAGCATTTCGACGCGGCCCTGCCCGGCTTTGCGGTGAGATTAACACCGAAGGGGACAAAGTCCTTTATCTTCTTTTACCGGCGGAACGGGAAACAGCGGCGCAGTACGCTGGGGCGATTCCCCGAACTTACGCTCGCCGAGGCCCGTGACAAGGCGCGCGATATCCTGCGCCTTCTGGATGCTGGAGAAGACCCGCGCCGCGATCGGCATAAACAAGAGAAGGAATTTGAGCAAGCCGATACCTATGCCGCCGCCGTCGATGATTACATCCAGAAATATGCGATAGCGAAAAAGAACAACAGACGATGGAAAACCCAGCAACAACTCTTGATGAACGCCGGCAAGAAGCTGGACACGAATGGGAGGCCAGACAAAAAGAGTAAAGGGTGGGCTGATCTTCCCGTTACGGAAATCACCCGCCGACATATACACGATGCGCTGGACGCCCGTATGGCGGCTGGCAAGCCCTATGTGGCTAACCGAACTTTTGAAGTGCTGCGAACTTTCTACCGCTGGCTGCATAGCCGTGACCGCGTGCCAGAAAACCTGATGGCCAGGATCGAGCAGCCATTTGATGGCGAGAAGCCGAATGACCGCACATGGTCTGATGATGAAGTGAAAGCCCTGTGGGTGGCCGCGGACAAATTGAACGGGTTCTGGCCGTCGTATCTGAGGTTACTTATTTTAATGGGCCAGCGCAGAAATGAGATTTTAGGGATGCGGTGGAGTGAACTTGATTTAGACGAGGGCGTCTGGACCTTGCCGAAGGAGCGGCATAAGGGCAAACGCGGGCACAAGTTCCCCCTGCCCGCTTTAGCCGTGCGTGTCCTCAAGGGGCTGCCGCGTGTACAGGGTAGCCCGTTCGTGTTTCCGGGCCGGTATGACACGCCGATGGCTGCTGGTAGCAAAGTGCAGAAACGTATCCAAAAGGCTTCAGGCGTCAGCGACTTTACCAATAAGGTCGCGCGCCACACGTTCCGCACCGGACTGGACAAGCTCAAGGTGCCGCCACACGTCAAGCTGGAGTGCCTTGGCCATGCGCGGCAGGGCGTCGGTGATATACACTACAGCCATTACGACTATCTCGACGAGCAGCGTGAAGCCTTTGAAGCGTGGGCGCAGCACGTAGAGAAGCTTGTCTATCCTGACGGCGTTGTGGGGCTACATGGCTAGCGCACCCAAAGTCGGCCCAAAGGACAAAGAGATTAAACGGCTCCGCGAAGAGAGGGACGAGGCGCGCGCACTGAACGCGAAATATGCCGAAGACATGAAATGGTTTGCTCAGACCAAAAAACTCCTCACGGAGAAAAAACGGTTGGCCACTGAAGTCGAAGAGCTTCGCGAATTTAAGGACGAGGCTGAACCACGCCTTGCCGGGGGGCGAATGGGAAGGTCTCGCGGACGAGGACGAAGTGGAAAAGTTTGCCAGCACACCCTTCGGCAGCGAACTTGTGCAGGAGTGGGGCGATGACGCGGACGTCAATCTGGCGCGCGTCCAAGCCCGGATTTTGAGGATCGAGGCCAACACTTCCCCCGCCGCAATCGAGACTATGTGGGCCTGGTTCGACGAGCTGCCGTCATCACAGGCGAAAGCGGTTCTTCAGGCGTTGGCAGAATGAGCGCGTTTACAACGGCGGCCCAGATTTTCAGACGCCTCATCGTCATGTCAATTGGCACAAGCCGTTTGGAGAGCCTGCGTAAGGCGCTGGAGGCTAGGCAGGAGAAAAACTGCCGGTAAGGCGTAGCGCGGGTGCGTCCGGTTTCGCACTCCTGCGCCTTGGGGGGCGGGGCCTGGGTGGCTCCATCAGTCCCGTCTCCCCTTTTCAAATCCTGATTTTGGACGCGCGCCCGCTGGCTGCTCTGCATAGCCGTCTTCATCGCCGTGCTGCGGGTGCTGTTCCACTGAACTGAAAAAGGGAGAGGCCGTGGCGCGGCGTCCAAGCCTCTCCCGACCACGAATCGGTTGCGCCAGCGGGAGGTAATTTGCTGTCGCATCGCCGTACCACGAATCGAATTCATACCACGCCAGAAAAAAGGACGCCACGATGCTGAAACGCACGGACGCTACCCCCCTATACCAGACACCCCCGAACCCACGCCTATGCTCAGCTTAAAACAAGCCCCCGTACAGCTTAATGAGGGGTGGAGAGTCAGCGAAGACAGTATCCAGTGGAAATTACAACGCCGGTGCAGTAAGCCCGGCAAAAAAGCCAAATGGACTGGCCGCTCTTTCTGTCGGACGCGCGAGGAATTGCTCAGATGCGTGCGTGACTATTGCGGGATAATTGACGCGGAAGCTCTGAAGCGGCTTGAGGCGCTGTCGGAGTGGCACGACTAGGCCAAGGGCGGCTGTCGCGGTTGGTTATGCGAATATCAAACACGGAGAGGTTGGTCGCCATCACGAAAGTTCAGAGAGTTCCATGGAACTCTCTGCTGCCGCGAAGAAGCTTAACGTCAGTGTTTCCAGCCTACAACGCGCCAAAACCATAACTTCTGAACCATATATACTGACCACCACAGTATAAACTCGGACACAACTCGCGTCCTGCGGACCAGGCGTGTATTCTACCTCCACGAGACATTTTGCACGTTGGAGGCAGCACCATGGCACTATGGACCACAGTGAAGAACTTCGTCGAGAAATTCAGCGATTCCGGTGATGAGACCGTTGATCTTGGCGAGGAAGAGGTCCGTCTTCTTGCGGCTGCGCTTCTGGTCCATGCAACGGTTGTCGATGGAGAGGTCGACAAGCGCGAGGAGAAAGCACTTCGCGATGTTCTGTTGCGTGGATTCAACCTTGATCAAGTGCAGGTGGGCAAGCTCATCACTCAGGCCACAGAAAAAGAAAAAGAAGCTGTCGATCTGCACGGCTTCACCAACGTACTGACACGGAGGCTTGACCAAGAGGGCCGGATGGAGATCGTGGGAATGTTGTGTGAGGTCATTAACGCCGACGGCGTGAGGCACGAACTTGAGGGCAAGCTTGCGTGGCGCGTGGCCCATTCACTCGGTATCACACCGAAAGACTGGGTGAAGTTGCGAAAGAAGGTCGAAGACCGTCTTGCCTGATGCCGGATGGCGTTGGCGGCAGGTGAGTTCAGCAAGTCTTCTAACCTAGTCACAATCTTTGCCGACACGACCCAATGTATCAAATTTGATTATGCCGACTTAACTTGACCCCAGCGCCGCCCTGAATCATGATTCAAAGCGCACCGGCCAGGGGGTGTGGTGAATCCCTGACCGGCACTTGCCACAACCGAAACCTGTTAGGAAGGAATCGACCATGACCAAGAAATCCAATACCACAAATATAACTTCGATAAAGAACGCTCGGCCAAAAGGGCCGTCAACTTTTGATGTTGTTTTCGGAATGGAAGAAGACATTCGAGCCGTGATTGATTACACGAGCGTGCTGGCCAATGGTCTCTTAGATGAAGATGTGCCCTCTGATATCGGCTCCGGTCTATGCCGCGTTGCTTGTGAAGCCAGACAGGCGGGCAATAGGCTAATGGAGCAATTCAATACGGCGCTCGAATTAGCTCGG
>CAXMMX010000122.1:0-6593 GCA_964194535.1 uncultured Alphaproteobacteria bacterium
CACGCCTTTTTCTGAAAAAAAGCGGCGCGTAAGATTCATATATTTGGTCGCCACGCGCAGCCGTCTGCCATGCTCCCGGAAGAAGATGGCGGCGAGCTCCTCGATATCTCCCACCTTTGAGACATCAAGCCAGCATTCAGGAACGGCAACGACCACATCCGCGCCGCCAAATCCAAGCGGGGTCACCAGTTCAATACGCGTCACACCTTCGCGGCCTGACTCCTGGATGAGGTCTTCCCCGGTAATTCCGGCATGGACACGGCCGAGATTAAGTTGCTGCGTGATTTCAGACGCTGACAGGAAGGCAATCTCCACACCTTTCCTGCCAGTTATTTCACCGCGATAGCCGCGCTTGTGACCGGTTTTACGGACCGGCATTCCGGCATTCTCAAACAACTGCGTGGCGCGTTCCATCAGCCGTCCCTTGGAGGGCAGCGCAAGAATGAGAGGATTGCCGCTCATGACGCGCCTCCCTGGACGGCTGCAAGCAGCCGCTCGGTGTGAATGGCCGAGCCGACAGCCGGCGTTGGTGCAGGCGCACCCAGGCTTTGCAGCAGCTCATCATAGCGTCCGCCGCCGGCAATCTGACCGCTACGGCCCTGCCCCGGAATCTCGATCTGGAAAACGTGCCCGGTATAATATTCAAGTTCGCGCCCGAATTCTGCGTTGAACACAACATCGCTCAGGTCCAGATCGAATTCTGCAAACCTGTCGAAGCGCGCATGCGCTGCCTGAAGCGCCGTCCTCAGGTCCAGTCCCGCCGCTCCGGTCAACTCCGCGATGCGCGTGAGCGAGCCCGCCGGCGGCCCCGTTACGGCGAGATACGCCTCGACCAGGCTTACTGTCCCGGCCGACAGAGGTGTTTGATCCGCATCCGCTGCACGATCCAGCAAACGCTCGGTGATCTCGCTCAATGAGCGGGTGCCTTCAAGCGGAATTCCAGCTTTATCCAGATGTGCGGCCACACATGCCTCGGACACTTCAACATTCTTGAGATCGAGTGTCGCGATCAATCCCAGTTCGGCTGCATCCATATCTCCGGCGGGCGATGACGCCAGCTGTTTCAGTAAATCCCGGAATACGGACGGACGCCAGAAGAAGTGATGCAGTCGCAAGCGCCAGCGTTCCGGGATGTCCAAGGCCTGAATCAGCGCTTCGAACAGGCCCAGATCGCCGATCTGCACCGTGAAGCCCTTGAGACCGGCAGCGCGGACGGCTTCGACCACAAGAGCGGTAACTTCAGCTTCTGAACGCTCAAAGTCTTCAGAGCCGCCAATATACTCGATACCAGCCTGCCTGAACTCGCGCGGGTGTGTCGCTTGCGCCCCGCCCGGCTGATACCGGAACGCGGGACCGTTATAGCAGAGCCGCGCTTCCACACTGGCGTTCTGGTGACGCTCCAGATAAAGCCTGCAGACCGGCAAGGTAAGGTCCGGCCTCAGGCACAGCTCCGCGCCGTCGAGATCGGTGAATACATAGGTGCGCCCGCGGATCGCCTCGCCCATGCGGTCAAGGAACAGATCGGCCGGCTGCAGATAGGACGGCGCAACAAGCTCATAACCGCGCCCCTGGAAAAGTTTGGTGAGCGCATTGTCCTGGGCCTGCAAGGCTTCGTAGTTAACGGAGGTTCCGGCGGTCATGGGTCAGCTCTCGTGCCGGACGAGCAGCTCGCGCACCGCCTCGACAAGCTTGTCTTGCGAAACGGCGAACTGTGCGGGGCGCTCGGCGCGCCACTCTTCATTGGAGGCGATGGATGCGGCCGCCTTGGCGCCCTCGATCAAGTCCTTGATCTGGACCTCGCCTTTTGCCTTCTCGTCAGGCCCCTGGATAACCACGCAGGGGCTGCCGCGCTGGTCGGCATATTTGAACTGCTGCCCCATCTTGCCATTGCCAAGATACAGCTCGGCGCGGATACCGGCATCGCGCAGCTTCGTCACCAGGCCCTGATAGTCGGCGATGGATTTCTTGTCGAAGACGGTCACGACCACCGGGCCGGAGACCGCCGTCTGCTTCAGCTTGCCGAGCGTGGAAAGCGCGGTGTAGAGCCGCGACACGCCGATGGAAAAACCGGTCGCTGGGATTGGCTGACCCTTGAAGCGCGCCACCAGCCCGTCATAGCGCCCACCACCACCAACGGAACCGAAACGGATTGGCTGGCCCTTATCGTCCTTGGTCTCGAAGGTCAGCTCCGCCTCGAACACGGGGCCGGTGTAATATTCAAGACCGCGCACGACGGAGGGGTCGAAGATCACGCGATCCATACCAAAGCCTGCGCTTCGGATTAGGCCCCGTATATGCTCAAGCTCTTGATGGCCTTCGTGGCAGAATGAGGAGTTGTAGAAAGAGCTTCCTTTTTTGAGCACGAAGTACCCTTGATCAACGTCGTTGTTGAAAACGTCACCGGCCTTGGCAGCTGTTCGCATTTGTTCCGCAGACAGCACCGCTTGCTCAATGAACTCCATGAGCTTACCGATCTGCTCCGCCTCCAGCCCCGCGCCCTTGGTGAAATCGCCGCTCTCATCCTTGCGGCCCTCGCCGAGCAGATATTCGACGCCTTTTGGGCCCAGCCGGTCGAGCTTGTCGAGTGCGCGCAGGATGGTGAGCCGCTTGCCGAGATGATCATCGTCATGGGGGTCGACGCCGATGGATTGCAACACCCCATCCAGCACTTTCCGGTTGTTCACCCGGATCACATATTCGCCGCGCGCGATGCCAAGCGCTTCGAGCGCATCGGCCGCAAGCATGCACATCTCCGCGTCGGCCGCGACGGAGGACGCCCCCACCGTGTCGGCATCAAACTGGGTGAATTCGCGATAACGCCCCGGCCCCGGCTTTTCGTTGCGCCAGACGGGGCCCACCTGGTAGCGGCGGAAGGGTTTGGGCAGGGCATCGAAATTTTCAGCCACGTGGCGCGCCAGCGGCGCGGTCAGGTCATAGCGCAGCGACAGCCACTGCTCGTCCTCGTCGGTGAACGAGAACACGCCAGCGTTGGGGCGGTCCTGGTCGGGCAGGAACTTGCCCAGCGATTCGGTATATTCAAAGGCGGGCGTGTCGAGCGGTTCAAATCCGTAACGCTCGTACACATCGCGGATAACGCGCAGCATGGCGTCCCGCGCACGGATTTCCTGCGCCGGGATATCTCTTAAGCCTTTGGGCAGCCGCGCCCTGGGACGCGGCGTTTTCTTGTTCTTTGTCATACAGATAAATCTCGGGTTTGTGCGCACCCTGCCACAATGGGCTCGGGTTCTAACCTATCGCCCTGTTACCAGCAAGCAGACCGGATGAAGGGTGTGAACAGTATGAACAGTCAACATCTTAAAAGATATCTTTTGACGTGGGCCATCAGTGCGCTGACAATACGAACCACCAATTAAATTGCAGAATAGCAGCAAGCACGTACAAGTGGAGTCCGGCATGAGCAAGAAAATCCCTCTTTACTTCCTTCTCTGCCTGGCGATTGCCGCACTTCCCGCCTGCAGCGATCAGGACAACTCCAGCAAGGCCAAGGGCCCGGCGCCGGCAGTGGTCGTTGTGCCGGTCGTCTCCAAGCCTGTCGCTGCCTCTGCTGAATATGTTGGACAGACTGAAGCTTTCCAGTCTGTTGATTTGCGCGCGCGCGTTACTGGGTTCTTGCTCGCGCAAGGTTTCAAGGAAGGCGCACTGGTCAAAAGAGATGAGGTTCTGTTCATCATTGATGCGTCGGAATTTGATGCCAAACGAGATGTTGCAATCGCGAAAGTTGAGCGAGCCAAAGCATCAATCGAGGAAGCGGAAAATCAACTGGTGCGATACGCCAGGCTAACCGAAAGCGGCACTTTTAGTCCTGCCCAGCATGATAAAGCGAAAGCGGCGGCCGGTGAGGCGCGCGCAGAGCTTTCAGGAGCGAAGGCTGAACTTGAAAGAGCAGAGCTCGATGTCGGGTACACGAAGATAGCATCACCCCTAGGTGGCCGGATCGGGGGCAGTTCAGTGGACGTTGGTAATCTTATCGGGCCTGACAGCGGAATTCTGGCCACTGTTGTGGATCTTGATCCGATCAGGGTGAACTTCACGGTCTCCGAGCGCGACTATCTGAATTACAAACAAGAGATCAAGGATGGCAAAAGCACCGGCTTCACTCCCAAGATCAAGCTCGCCAACGACCATATCTATCCCCATGACGGCAAGCTTGACTACATCGATAACCGTGTCGACCCGTCTACCGGCACGATCAAGGTGCGTGTTGAATTTCCAAATCCGGATTCATTGATATTGCCGGGTCAGTTCGTGAGTGTGACGCTGGTAAGTTCGGATCCAAAAGATCAGATGGTTATTCCCCAGGCAGCTGTTCAGACGAACCAGACCGGACCGTTTGTGCTGGTGGTAAACAAGGAAAACAGGGTCGAGATGCGCCCTATCCAGACGGGGCAACGCTTTGGGACTGAAATCACTGTCTCCGAAGGTCTTACCGAGGGTGAGTCAATCATCGTTGAAGGCATCCAGAAGGTACGCCCTGGAGCCGCAGTGAAACCTGTGCCCCAGCAAGCTCAAGCGGCGGCCAAATAGATGCTGAGTGCCTTCTTTATAGACCGGCCAAAGTTCGCCTTTGTCATTGCCATTGTTACGGTCATTGCCGGTGTCATGGCGATCATGGCCCTTCCCGTTGGGGAATATCCCGAGCTCACACCACCGCAAGTCCAGGTTGACGCGAAATATCCGGGCGCCAGCGCACAGGTAGTGGAAGAAACTGTCGCTGCCGTAATCGAGGCAGAAGTCAATGGTGTGGAAGGCATGATCTACATGTCCTCGAAGAGCGCTAATGACGGCAGCTACACGCTGACGGTAACGTTCGAGGTCGGTGTTGATGGCGACATTGCCCAGGTCAACGTGCAGAACCGCGTGTCTTTGGCGACGCCGAAATTGCCGCAGGAGGTTGCGCGTCAGGGTCTATCGGTCAAGAAACAGTCAAGCAGCATGCTGATTGTGTTCTCGGTCTATTCACCGAACGGGACTTATGACGATATATTCCTCTCCAATTATACCAGCATCAACCTTCGTGACACGCTGGCGCGTGTGTCAGGTGTGGCAAGCGTGGATATTCTCGGCGCGCGAGACTATTCGATGCGTATCTGGTTAAAGCCAGAGCGTCTGACGAGCCTCAAGTTAACCGCAAGTGATGTGATCAACGCGATCCGTGACCAGAATGTCCAAGTATCGGCGGGCAGTATCGGACAAGCCCCCTCTCCAGCCACGCAGCAATTCCAGTACACAATCCAGGCAAAGGGCAGGCTGTCCGATCCGCAAGAATTCAATGACATCGTGATCAAGGCGCGTCCTGACGGCTCGATCGTGAAGCTCAGTGATGTCGCTCGCATCGAATTAGGGGCAGAAACCTATGGCTGGTTCGGCCATTTGAACGCCAAACCAGCAGCATTGCTTGCAATATATCAGTTGCCCGATGCCAATGCGCTCAGTCTTGCCAGTGGGCTTAAATCAGAAATGAAGCGCCTGTCCGGGCGCTTCCCGGAGGATCTCAAATACGCTGCCACTTATGACACAACACTCTACGTACAGACTTCCATCAAGGAGGTTGTGATAACCCTGTTCCAGGCATTGGCCCTGGTTATCCTCGTTGTTTTCATATTCCTGCAGGACTGGCGTTCAACGCTAATCCCGGCGATTGCAATTCCCGTCTCCCTGATCGGGACATTTGCCGTCCTCCTTGCGATGGGCTTTACGATCAACACTATCAGCCTCTTTGGACTGATTCTGGCCATTGGAGTTGTTGTCGATGATGCAATCGTGGTGGTTGAGAATGTCCAGCGTCACATGGCCGATGGTCTCGAGCCGCGCGATGCAACCCGCAAGGCGATGGAAGAAGTCACCACGCCTGTCATTGCCACAACCCTTGTTCTGCTCGCGGTGTTCATACCGGTCGCCTTTACACCGGGTCTGACAGGGCGTCTGTTTGAACAATTCGCCGCAACAATTTCGATCGCGGTTTCAATTTCATCGGTAAACGCTCTTACTTTGAGCCCGGCCCTGTGCGCCCTCATTCTGAAACCGCCCAAGCAGGTGCAGAGCGGGCCGCTCGCCTGGTTCGAAAAAGGGCTCAGCACAACCCGTGATGGGTATATCTGGATTGTCCGCAAGCTCATCAGGACGCTGTCAATTTGTATGATTGGCTTTGTTGCCGTTCTGGCAGTCACCGGATGGTTTGGCAAACTCCTCCCAACTGGGTTCGTTCCACCGGAGGACCGGGGCGCTTTCATGGTCGATGTCCGCCTTCCTGATGGCGCAGCTCTACCGCGAACGGCTGCGGTTCTCAGCCAGGTCGAGACCATCTTTATGGACACTCCGGGAGTTCAAAATGTGATATCTGTCGGTGGTTATTCGATCTTGGCAAGTTCGGTTATTCCTAACGGCGCTCTGCTGATCGTCGTACTTGATCCCTGGGATCAGAGGGATGAACCAAGCTTACGGCTGAACAGCATATTGAAGTCTGTCAGGCCGAAATTGCTCGCCATACCATCAGCTACTATATTTCCCTTCAATCTGCCGCCGATCCCCGGATTGGGAACAACTGGCGGATTCGAATTTGTTCTCCAGGACAC
>CAXMMX010000123.1:0-7838 GCA_964194535.1 uncultured Alphaproteobacteria bacterium
GCTGGTCTTACCCGACGCTTTCCCAGAGATTAAAGTTTCGTAAGATTGCGGCGGCAATACGCTGTTTTCCTATGAAGCACATTCATGTGAACTGAAAGTGAACCCCCAGGTCATGAACTCATGAGAGTGGTAACAACCACCGCTCCCTGCTCCAGGGTTTTGTGAACCGGGCACTTGTCGGCGATCTCGGTAAGCCGTTTGCGTGTGTCCTCGTCGAGATCACCTTCAAGCACCAATTCGCGCTCGAAGCGATCAATCTTCCCATCGCGCCCCTCCCCGCAATCCGCGCAGTCCTGCGCATGCACCTTGCCGTGACGAACATGGACGGACACACGATCAAGATCGATTTTCTTGTGATCCGCATACATGCGCAGCGTCATGGAGGTGCATGCACCCAGCGCGGCAGAAAGAAGATCGTATGGGCTGAGGCCGGTATCAAGCCCGCCATAGCCCACCGGTTCGTCCGCCATGAGACGGTGTGCGCCGGACACCACTTCTGACTGGAACTTGCCGCTCCGGGTTTCAGCAACGCTGACCTGCCCCTCCGGGCCTGGAAAGGGCAGCATTGATTTGGCGTCTTCGGCGGAAATGAAACGAGAAGCCCAGGCGCTCAGGACATCGGCGACATAGACCGCATCGGAACGCCGGCTCAAAAGGTGATCGGCATCATCGAGCGAGATAAAGCTTTTGGGGTGCTTGGCCGCCTGGAAAATAGCCGCCGCGTTCTCGATGCCTACGATTGCATCGCGCGGTGCGTGGAACACAATCAGCGCCTTGCCCATTTTGGAAATACGCTTGTCGACGTTCTGCGCCTTCAGATCGTCGAGGAATTGCTTTTTGATGGTGAAGTTGCGCCCGGCGAGTTTCACCTCGGCGTTGCCGGTCTTCTCAATCTCGTCGATCTTGGCGCCGAAATTATGCACCACATGATCCGCTTCCGCCGGCGCGCCGATTGTGGCGATGGCTTTTGCTTCCGGCACATCGCCCGCCACAACGAGCACGGCAGCACCGCCAAGAGAGTGACCGATGAGGATTTCCGGCGCACAATGGTTTTCGCGCAAATAGTCGGCAGCCCTTTTCAGGTCTTCGACATTGGAGGAGAAATTGGTGTTGGCGAACTCGCCCTCGCTTGCGCCTAGCCCGGTGAAATCAAAGCGCAGAACCGCAAAGCCGCACTCTACGAGCGCTTCGGATATGCGCGCGGCGGCAAAAATATCCTTGGAGCAGGTGAAGCAATGGGCGAACAACGCATAGGCGCGTGGGCTGCCGGCCGGCGTGTCCAGGCGTGCTGCAAGCGCTTCTCCGGAGCTTCCGGGAAAGGTGAGTTTTTCAGAAGATGTGGGCATAAGCCGGCTCCTTGAGCGGGGGGTCGTTCGCCAGCTTAAGATGGGTCAGGAGAGAGAGTTGAACAAGAGGTCCGGGATCAGATCTCTTTCAGCAGCTTTTTAAGTTCGCGTTTCTCTTTCGCGGATAGCCCTTTGGAGGTTCGTGAGCGGGCCTCCTCAGAGCGTCGTTTGTATGACCTGAACATCACGAATATACCGATCAGAAAGAGCAGAGGCGGCGCGATCCACAGCAGCAATGTATGTGGCGCGAAACGGGGCCGTAACAGCACAAACTCGCCATAGCGCGCGGCGATGAAATCGATCACCTCCTCGTTTGTTTCGCCCCTGGTCAGGCGATCGCGCACAAGAATACGTAAATCCTTGGCGAGCGGCGCATTGGAATCATCGATTGACTGATTCTGACAGACAAGACAGCGCAGTTCGAGAGAGATGTCACGGGCGCGGGACTCAAGGACAGGATCTTTGAGAATTTCATCCGGCTCCACCGCCTGAACAGACATCACCGGCAGCACCAGGATAAGCGCCAGAAATGCCAATGTGACGAAACGAACCATGCCGTTATTCCGCAGGAACCGGACTGGCCCCGGCGCGTGCGCGCTTTGGCGCGCCTACCCTCAAGCGCCTGTCGGACAGCGACAACAAGCCACCGAAAAACATGATCAGCGTGCCGATCCAGATGAATCGCACCAACGGATTGAAGTAGAGACGGAAGGTAAAGGCCCCGTCTTTAAGTTCATCACCCAGAACCGAATAGAGATCGCCGGTCCATGCGGCATGGATGCCGGCCTCGGTGGTTGCCGTTTTGGGCGCAACATAAAGTCGCTTGGAAGGCATCAGCCGGGTTATTTCTTCACCACCACGACTGACGATGATCAAACCGATTTGCTCGCGATAGTTCGGCCCCTGAGACGGCGCGACGCCGGCAAACTTTAACTCGTAACCGGCAATCGAAGTGCTCTCACCCGGTTTAAGGGATGTGATTTTCTCGCTCTGCCACGCTGTTGTCGCGACTATGCCAAGCACCATGACACCGACACCGATATGAGCAAAAGTCGATCCATAGGCTGCGCGCGGCAGGTTGGCCAAGCGGCGGAAAACCTCACTCCACGGCGCACGGAACATTTTCACCCGGAATGCCATTTCCGACACAGCACCGGCAATCACCCATATGCCCAGACCCAGACCAAGGGGTGCGAGCCAGGGGCCAGGGCCGGAAACAGCGTAAGCGGCGATAATGACCAGCATGGTGACAATCGCGGCAACCGACAGGCGCTGCGAAGCACCCAAGATGTCGCCGCGTTTCCAGGCCATGAATGGCCCAAAGGGAACCGCCATAAGCAGCGGCACCATCAGCGGCCCGAAAGTGGCATTGAAGAAGGGCGGCCCAACAGAAATTTTAGCGCCCGTAACCGCCTCAAGTGCCATCGGGTACAAAGTGCCAATGAAAACGGCGGCACAGGCGGTCGTGATAAGCAGATTATTCAGCACCAGAGCCCCTTCCCGGCTGACCGGTGCGAAGATACCGCCCTGGCGTAACACCTGCGCGCGCGCCGTGAACAATGCGAGCGCGCCGCCAATGAACAGCACCATGATGCCGAGAATGAAAACGCCGCGTGCCGGATCGACGGCGAATGCGTGGACAGAAGTAAGAACGCCGGAACGCACCAGGAAGGTGCCCATCAAGCTCAAGGAGAATGTCAGGATGGCGAGCAAAATGGTCCAGACCTTCAATGCGTCACGCTTTTCCATGACGATGGCTGAATGTAAAAGCGCGGTGCCCGCGAGCCACGGCATGAAGGAGGCATTTTCGACCGGATCCCAGAACCACCAACCGCCCCAGCCGAGCTCGTAATAAGCCCACCAGGAGCCCATGGCGATGCCGAGTGTCAGGCACATCCAGGCGGCAAGCGTCCAAGGCCTGACCCATCGCGCCCATGCCGGATCAATACGGCCGGTAATGAGTGCGGCGACAGCGAAAGAGAAGGCCATGGAGAAGCCCACATAGCCCGCATAGAGGAAGGGAGGATGAAAGGAGAGCGCTGGATCCTGCAGGATAGGGTTGAGACCGCGCCCCTCGAAGGGTGCGGGATCGATGCGCATGAAGGGATTGGATGTGGTGATGATAAAGGTGAGAAAAGCCACAGAGATTGAGCCCTGAACACCCAGCACATTGGCCTTGAGATCAGGCGGTAGGTTGCGCCCGAACACGGCTACTGCGCACCCGAACAGCGCCAGGATCAGAACCCACAGAATCATGGAACCTTCATGGTTCCCCCATACACCGCTGATCTTGTACAGCAGAGGCTTGGCTGAGTGGGAATTCTCGACCACGTTCAGTAACGAGAAGTCAGAAGCGACATAGGCCGCCATCAGGGCAAAAAAGGCAATCAACAGAAAACAGAATTGCGCCTGTGCTGCAGGGACGCCGACACGCATGAGCGTATAATCGCCCCGTTGCGCCCCCCAGACAGGCAGTATGGTCTGGGCCAGCGCCACGCAGAGCGCCAGTATCAAGGCAAAATGACCGATCTCGACTATCACTTGATTCTCACTCCTCCCGAGGCCCTCACCTGAACATCAGTTCGACTTGGGCTTGGTCCCTTCACCTTGCCAGACACCCTGTTTCTTCAAGGCTTCCGCAACTTCCGGCGGCATGTAATTCTCATCATGCTTGGCCAGGACGCTGTCTGCGATAAATACGCCGTCGCTCCCGAGCTTGCCTTCTGTCACCACACCCTGACCCTCGCGGAACAAATCCGGAAGTACACCTGTATACATGACGGATATCGTTTTAGCCGTATCTGTCACGGTGAATTGTACAGTTGTCTTCTCCCCGCGCTTGACACTCCCCTCCTTGACCAGACCGCCAAGCCGGATGCGCTGGCCGGGTTTGATCCGTTTTTCCGCCACGTCGCTCGGACTGTAGAAAAAGACAATTGAATCTTCCAGCGCGAACATGACAAGCCCAACGGCAAGGCCGAGCACCGCCAGGCTCATTCCAATCAAAACCGATCTGCGCTGTTTCCGGGTCATGGTCCCATTAAATTCCTTGTGAACTGTGGAGGCTTAAAGGCCCAGTGAGTTTGCCAGTTCATCCAGGGACGCGAGCGACTTGGGATCTTCCACAAATACGCCACGCGCATCGGCAAGCATCTTCACTGCCTCTTGCTTTCTGCCCAGAACAATATAGCTGCGAACCAGTCGCTTCCATTCTTCAATGCTGCCGCCCTCGTTCTTGAGCCGTTCGGCGAGCCCTGCAACCATTTGCGCGATCATCGCGGACCTGTCCTGGGAACTCATACCCCGCGCGGCCGCAACATCCTCCTGACTTGGCCCCTTCGCAACTCCCGCGCCAAACGCCGCGCCGGTATCGGCTGTGGGTTTATCGCTGGCAGCAGATCCACCCCGCTGCTCAATCGCGGCGAGCCGCTGCCGCACCGCTTCGCGCCAGGGTGCATCTTCTGTACTCCGCTTCAGCAGATCGCGCCAGGCTTCGGCCGCCTGATCGAACTGCCCGTCCTGCTCCTGCGCTACCGCCAGCCAGAAATGGGCCCGAATCAATGATCCGTCCCCCGCAGCGGCTTTCTGCAGCGCCAGTCGCGCAGGTTCGGTAACAACACCATCGTGGGACAGGACCAACGCATTGCCATAATCCACGAGGCGCCGGGGCGTTTCGCCAAGCAACCTGAGCGCCTTTTCAAATGCCTCGGATGCATCGCCGTAGCGCTGCTGCCTCAAATAGACGGGGGCAAGAACCTCCCAACCGCCCCCATCTTGGGGGTAGTCGCGCAACCGAGCCTCAACTCGCGCCACCAGCGTTTCAATTTTCTTCGCGCCGGAGGTGTTTTTGAGGCGTGCGGCCAGCGGCCTGTCAGGCAAGGCCGGCGAACCATATACCAGATACAGCGCGGCACTGGTGACAGGCACAAAGATGAATGTGCAAATCAGCGCCAGCGCGGGGAAATTACCGCCCCGCTTATCCGATGCAGATGCTCTAGCGTTGTCACTGGTCCGGGCCGCCGCAAGGAGCCGCCGCGACACTTCTGTCCGTGCGGCTTCTGCCTCGGTCTTGGAGATAACGCCACGCTCTTTTTCTGTGATGATTTCGTCGAGCTGATCCTTGAACACGGCAGTGTCATAGGCCCCGGCTTCCAGTTCCTGCTTACCAGGGCGCAACATCGGCCACAGGACCGCAATCATTGCCGCCGTGGTCAGTCCTGCGAATATTATCCAGAGAATCATTTCCCAAGCCCTTTCTGCCAGAGACATTACGCGGGCAGTTCCAAGGGATAAGCACGGCTGAGACGCGCGGGCAAGTTACGTCCGTGAAAGAATGGGTGATTTAGACGCGACGAATTGGCGCGCACACCCCCCTGCCATGACCTCCTCCAGACCCACTCATGTGCTGAGGGGACCTAGCTGACCTTGTGCCAGGTTCCGTCAGGTTTGCGGCATGCGTTGCCACTTATGGTTTCCGGGCGGCCATCAATATAGATGGTGTGGGTGTAGGTTCGGCAATGCTGTGCATTTGCCATGTAAGGCTTGCCTGGAACAACGTTGCCATAGTGTCCCGTATTCGGGTTGCGCCACGGCGTTGCAGTGCCGACCCCGCCAGTTTCCAGGGCGCGATACTCCGCCTCCATCGCCGCGCGGCGGTCGACCTCGTCCATGCGTCTGCCAATTTCATTGCCAACCACACCGCCGAGAAAGGCTCCAATCATTGCGCCCGCAATCCGGCCATCGCCCTTTCCGACCTGGCTGCCGAGAAGACCGCCAGCGACTGCGCCAAGGACAGTGCCTGATTGTGCGTTACGGCCTGGCCCGCATGCCGTAAGCGTCATGGGAATGAGAAGCGTGGCCAGGATGACCTTCAATCGCATGTTATTGTCCTCGCAAATATGGCTGCGATCCATTTCAGGCTGGCCTTGCCAGCTCTGCCGCATCTGAACGCACTATTATGATACTCTCGCCAAGTCCCTTAAGATACGAAAAATCAGGCGAAAATTCGGCCTCTGACAATTTTCAAGGTTAAGAACCCGGCAATTCCAGGCACGCGCGCAGTCCGCTTTTTTCCGATTTTTCCAGAAAAAGCCTACCCTTGTACAGGTGGGCAAGCTCCGCAACGATTGATAAACCAAGCCCTGAACCCGGTTTTGTCTCGTCCAGCCTGCGACCTCGCTTGATGGACGCAAGCCGTTCTTTTTCAGGCAATCCCGGGCCGTCATCGTCGACAGTAATGACAATATTTTCCTTAACTACAGAGACTGTCAGCGAAATATCGGATTTTGCCCACTTGCAGGCATTATCGAGAAGATTTCCAACCATTTCCTCCAAATCATGCCTTTCGCCATGAAATACCGCGTCTTCCGGGCAGTCCAGACGCAAGGTAAGTTTACGTTCCTGATAGATGCGATTCAGAGCCCGGACCAGGGCTTTGACGACCGGTTTCACACGAGTCTGGCCGCCAATGACGCCGGAGCGGGCAGCCATGCTAGCGCGGTTCAGGTGATGGGCGATCTGATCGCGCATGAGGCTGGCCTGCTCACTCACTTTAACAGCGAAAGCCGTGCGTTTTCCCGCCGCCTCGTTGGTGATCACGCTTAAGGGCGTTTTGAGCGCGTGGGCGAGGTTACCGACATGGGTGCGTGCGCGTTCAACAATGGCACTATTGGATTGAATAAGGGCATTGAGTTCACTCTGCAGGGGCACAATCTCGGTGGGCAGATCGCCCTCGAGGTGCTCCGCGTCGCCAGAGCGGATGGCCGCCAACCCCCGGCCTATCGCCCGCAATGGCCTCAGGCCGAAACGCACCTGAAAATAGGTGGCACATACGAGCCCCAGCCCAAGAACGCTCAAAGCCAGGATAAGGAGGGTGCGAAATTCGCCGATGATTTTTTCAATCTCGTCACTGTTCCCGGTCACCACGAAGGAGAGCCTGGTCTTTCCAGCATCTCCTTCGTCAATTGTGATTTCACGCTCCAGAACACGCAGGCGGTGTTTATCCGGACCCTCCACATAGGCGTGGCGCGTGAGATTTTCGTCCGCCGCGATGCCTATTGTACTAGGGAGAGAGACCTGCTGGTCGAGTAGTGACTCAGAGGTTTGCAATAGCTGGGCGGGAGAGCCAAGCGGCGTGATTTGCCAGTACCAGCCAGAGAATGGGCGGGTAAAAAGGGGATCAGTAATGGAGGGAGGTTTTGCGGCAGAATTGGTACGAGCTTCCGCAAGATCTGCGACAAGATCGGTAAGATAGACATTCAGGCGCAAATCGAAGTTGCGTTCAACGGCGCCACGATAAGCCGAAATTAATACAAGCGCGGCGATGGGCAGCACGACCAGCGCCCATACCGTGGCAGCTGTAAACAGCCGGAATGCGAGCGAGTTAGGCCTCATCCGCCGGACTTTCGAGACAGTAACCAAGCCCCCTCACCGTCTCAATCAGGTCGTTGGGGAGCTTTTTACGCAACCTCCCAACGAACACTTCGATGGTAT
>CAXMMX010000124.1:0-3870 GCA_964194535.1 uncultured Alphaproteobacteria bacterium
ATCTCCCGACATTTCCGTTGTTCTCCCGGTTTATAACGAGGAGAAAAATATCCCGGAGCTTTTTCAGTCACTGCTCCCTGTCCTCGATGATCTCAAACGCGGTTTTGAAATTATCGTCGTTGATGATGGCAGCCTTGATAAGAGCTTGGAGCGCCTCGGTGAAATAGCTGAAAAGCGGCCTGAGGTTCAGGTTATCGAATTCCGGCATAATCGTGGTCAAACAGCAGCCATTCAGGCGGGCATCGATTATTGCCGCGGCGATATAATCATAACCAGCGATTCCGATCTTCAGAATGACCCTTCAGATATACCCCGATTGCTGGCGAAACTGGACGAGGGGTATGATCTGGTGTCGGGTTGGCGGCAGAACCGAAAGGACGCCCGCATCAGGCGCACACTCGTCAGCCGCGTCGCCAACTGGTTCATTTCACGCATGTCGGGCCTTCATCTGCGCGACTATGGCTGCACGTTGAAGGCTTACCGGCGTGAGGTCGTCTCCGGTACCCATCGACTCTATGGCGAGATGCACCGCTTCATCCCGATTTACGCAAGTTGGGTTGGTGCGAAAATCACAGAGATCGAAGTCGAACATCATGCCCGGCGTCACGGGCACTCAAACTATGGCTTGGAACGCGTTATTAAGGTTGTCCTAGACCTTTTCGTAGTCTTGTTCATTCAAAAATATTTCGAGAAGCCGATTTATATATTCGGTGGTTTTGGGATAGCGTCCACGCTTATAGGAATCCTGTGCTTCATTTACATGCTCTATCTGAAACTGTTTGAAGGCATATCGATGATCTCTACGCCGTTACCGCTGGCATCATCGATGTTCATCCTTATCGGATTTATCTGCCTGCTTCTCGGGCTGCTTGCCGAGATAATGATCCGCATCTATTACGAGTCCCAGAATCTGCGGACTTACGATATCAAGTCTCATCTGAACAAGCCTGACCAAGACTGATGTGCGGTATCGCAGGATTTGTTGGGCCTGGTGGTCAGTCTGCGCTCCGCAGAATGATGGCCCGGCTGGCTCATCGCGGGCCGGATGGGGAGGGCGTGTACGAAGAAGCTGAACGCGAAGTTCTGTTAGGCCACACGCGATTAGCCGTGATCGACCTCGATCACGGCGCCCAACCCATGTGGGATGACGTTGGTGAGACCGGCGTGATTTTCAACGGAGAGATCTATAATCACATTCCCTTGCGTCAAAAGCTTGAGGCGAAGGGCTATCGGTTTGTCACCCATCATTCAGATACCGAAGTTCTGGTCCATGGTTACCGGGAATGGGGCGCGGGGCTGTTTGAGCGCTTGAACGGAATGTTTGCGCTCTGCCTTTTTGACCGGCCTGCCGGGCGGTTGGTTCTGGCGCGCGATCGTATGGGAGAAAAGCCCCTCTATTTTGTCGAAAGGTCAGGATTATTCGCCTTCGCCAGTGAGGCTCACGCCCTTTTCGCCCACCCGAAAATATCGAGACGGCTCGACGCAAAGGGTGTTCAGAAGTTCTTTGCCCATGGTTATTCGCCCGGAGCGACGAGCGTCTTCGAAGGGGTGCATAAGCTTCAACCGGGCGAGATATTCACCTTCGATCTGGCAAGCGCAAGGTCGCGTATTGAACGCTTCTTCACATTTCGCATCGAGCCGGATGATGCGCTGGCACAGCGCTCCGAAAATGAGCTTGCAGAAGAATTGCGTTCCCTGCTCGACCAGGCCGTCCTCCTGCGGCTCCAGGCGGATGTTCCGCTGGGTCTGTTTCTTTCCGGTGGTATCGATTCAAGCGGGATACTGGATTCTGCCTGCTCTCAGCGCCAGCCCGGTAGTATTGATGCATTCACCATTGGCTTTCAGGAGGAAAGCTTCGATGAGCGTGCATATGCGAAGCTGGCTGCTGAACATTACGGGTGCCGGCATCATGTGCGCGAGACCACCATAGACAGCGCGAAATCGCTGATGGGCCGGGTATATGCTCTTCTGGGGGAACCGTTCGGCGATCCTTCGATATTGCCGACATCGATACTCTGCGCTTTCGCGCGTGAGAAGGTCACCGTTGCCTTGTCGGGCGATGGCGGTGATGAGTTGTTCGCTGGCTATGATCCGTTCCTGGCTCTGCGCCCGGCACGGATTTACCAAGCCTGTGTTCCTAACGCTCTTCACCGTATGGCGCGAGGCCTGGCTGGTATGCTGCCGGTCTCCAATCGAAATATGAGTCTCGAGTTCAAGTTGCGACGCACACTCATGGGCCTCAGCTATGACGAGGCGATCCGCCTGCCAGTCTGGATGTCGGCTATTGAACCGGACGAGATGGCCTCCTTTTTCCAAAATCCCTTGCCTGCTGAGGAACTCTATTCGGAAGCGATTGAGATTTGGAACGACAATATCACGGGCAATGACATCGACCGTGCACTGGAATTCTTCACGCGGCTTTATCTGCCCGACGACATTCTTTTCAAGAGCGACCGGGCTTCGATGATGCACAGTCTGGAAGCCCGGGCCGTCTTTCTTGACAATGGTATAGTTGACTTCGCGCGGCGTCTTCCCCACCGCTTCAAGTTGCGCCGGGGCAAACGCAAATGGCTCCTTACCAAGGCACTTGCAGGCCGGGTGCCGCGCGAGCTGATTGATCGCCGAAAAAAGGGTTTTGGAATTCCTCTGGCGGCATGGCTGCGGGATATGCCCGCACCCACCGTTACAATCAATACGCCCCTTAATGATGATGAAGTTCTGGCGCGCTTCGAGCGACATCAGTCGAGAAAAAGCGATGAGAGGTATCTGGTTTGGGCCTGGCTTGGACTTCAGGAAGCTATGGCATCTGTCCCAGCGCAGAACGGCCAATAATGCTGCATGCTAAACGCCATCCGACGATTGCCGCGCCCGCCTTATTCTGACATACACTGGCCACACAGGCTGTGCGCTTTTTTACTGGCCGTCGGGCAAATATTTATGTCTCCATTTGGAAGAATCTCTGCGCAGACGTTCGCTCTTTTCTCGGGGTCTGACACTACCGGCCAGTTCCTGCGCTTTTTGATCGTCGGCGTCGTAAATACTATTGTCGGTTGTGCGGTCTATCTATTCTTGGTTCAATATATGAGCCACACATTGGCCTACGGTATAGCCTTCGTGATCGGCATCATCTGTGCCGCCCCTCTCCACGCCCGCGTGACTTTTGGTGTTACGCTTCGCCGGCATTCCTTCGCGTTGTCAGCGCTTTTCTATTTCATTTCCTATCTCGTGAATGCGGGCGTACTGGAACTCACCGTGCGCGGTTTCGGTGTCGACAAGCGGCTTGCCATCCTTGTTATCGTTGCCGTCAGCATACCGATGACCTTCATCGTCAACCGTCTGATTTTCAGGGGGCGGATCTAGATGGACTACGCAACCTATGTGGCGGAAGCCGAGGCTGAAGAGACTCACTGGTGGTTTGTTGGTCGCCGGGCCCTGTTTGCACGGGAATTGCGGCGTCAGGGTATTTCTGATGATGCCCGCATTCTGGATGTCGGAACCAGCACAGGCACAAATCTGCGGATGCTGGGCGCAGAAGGCTATCGCAACTTTATCGGGCTCGATCTCAGTTCCGATGCCATTCGCTTAGCGGAAATGAAAGGCTTGGGGCGGGTTGAGCAGGGCGATGTGTGCCGGATGCCCTTTGAGGATGCGAGCTTTGATGTGGTGCTCGCGACAGACATCATTGAGCATGTGGATAATGATCTGAAGGCTTTGGAGGAAATCAATCGCGTATTGGCCCCAGGAGGGACAGCGCTAATTACCGTGCCGGCTTTTCAATCTCTATGGGGCCTGCAGGACGATGTAGCACGGCATAAACGTCGCTATCGCAAGGGTCCGCTTCTGATGCAAATCAGGAGAGCGGACCTTGTC
>CAXMMX010000125.1:0-6359 GCA_964194535.1 uncultured Alphaproteobacteria bacterium
CATCCTTGCATTGTCTATGACCTGTTCGCGCGCCTCCCCAAGCGTCACGACTACCACACTGCCTAAGCCAAAATCGCGGCGCTTGCCGTTTACAAACGCGCGGTGTATCCATGATTTTGCACCAATTGTGCCAACCTTGAGGTAGAGGCCATGGCCATCGGCATAGAAGCCTGGCTGCTTGATTGTACGCACCTTGGCCGCTGTAAGGCGGTTGTGGGGGTGCTTTCCTTTTGGCTTCATGATTCCGCTTTTCCCAACAAAACTCCCAACAATATAAATGAGATGGGGCTGGAGCGCAATAGACAGCGTTGGACACGCATTGCAGGGCCACCCTAGGTTTGCAGCGCTTTTTTAGACGGCGTTGGACTAGGCTATACTGTGGATTTTAGGATTGTGTGGCAATCGAACTCAAGGCTTGTTTGCGAGACACCATGCGCGCCAACACCATCCGGCTATTTGTGGATCAGCCCCTTGAACAAGGGCTCGATATTGCCTGTTCGCGCGCACAAGCCAACTATCTCCTCAATGTCATGCGTTTGGGTGATGGCGCGCAAATCCTTGTATTTGATGGAAGTACGGGCGAATGGCGCGCCAGCGTGAGCCGGCAAAAGCGCAGCGATTGCACGCTGCATGTTCTTGATCGGATGCGCCCTCACGAAGAGGGTCCGGACGTCCACTATCTGTTTGCACCGGTGAAGCGCGTTCGGCTCGATTTCATGGTGCAAAAGGCAACCGAAATGGGCGTTGCGGCGCTTCGCCCGGTATTGACCCGCCACACGAATGCGCAGCGCGTAAAATTTGAGCGCATGCGCGCCAATGTAATCGAAGCCGCCGAACAATGCGGGGTGTTGCGCATTCCACAAGTGTTCGAGCCGGTATCGTTTGACACGCTGCTTGAGGGGTGGGACCCGGCACGCCATATCATCTATTGCGATGAGGAGGCTCCGGTTTCTTCGCCGCTGGATGCTCTTGGTTCTCTTGAGCCGGGGCCGCTGGCCGTTCTCATCGGACCCGAAGGGGGTTTCGATGCAGGAGAACGCACGCGTCTTCAGAACCTGGGACACGTCACGCAAATTTCGCTCGGTCCGCGGATAATGCGGGCTGATACAGCCGGTGTTGCGGCATTGGCCCTGGTCAATGCCGTATTGGGAGATTGGCGCTGATATGGTGTGCTTGCCAGAGACAAGAAGCAGGTCCATAACTGGCGCGATTCGTGGCGCCAAAAGGGCGATCAACTCCCCCGGTTCGCCGGTCCGTTCAATTCTCAGGAGCAGTCATGTCCACACGTGAGGACGGTCCGCAAAGCCCGATTATCGAATCCCGGGATCAGTTGATCTTCGAGTTCGAGCGCGGTTGCAAGCCTGCTTCTGAGTGGCGAATTGGGACCGAGCACGAAAAATTCGGATTTAATACCAATGACTTGACCCCACTCGCTTATGAAGGGGAGCATGGCGTGCACGCGTTACTTGAAGAGATGTCCAACAGGTTCGGTTACACGCGGATCATGGAGGGCGACAACATTATCGCCCTCAAGGAGACCGGCAGCGCGCTGGCCGGCTCGATCACGCTTGAACCTGGCGGCCAGTTCGAGTTGTCCGGCGCTCCACTGAAGACAGTCCACCAAACCTGTGAGGAGGCCGGACGGCATCTGGAACAGGTTCGCGAGATTGGAAAAGAGTGGGGTATCGCTTTTTTGGGCCTGGGTTTCTCTCCAAAATGGACGCTTGCCGAAACGCCCCGCGTGCCCAAGCTGCGTTACGAAGTCATGCGTTCCCATATGCCGCGCATGGGCGGTCATGGTCTCGACATGATGCACCGGACCTGCACCATTCAGGTTAATCTCGATTTCTCCGACGAAGCCGACATGGTGAAAAAGCTGCGTGTCAGCCTGGCGATGCAGCCGATTGCCACTGCGATTTTCGCCAATTCACCGTTCACCGAAGGCAAGCCCAACGGCTTTCTCTCCTTTCGCAGCGAGATGTGGCGCGACACCGACCCCGACCGCACCGGTATGCTGCCTTTCGTGTTCGAGGATGGAATGAGCTTTGAACGATATGTGGATTATGCGCTCGATGTACCGATGTATTTTGTCTACCGCGATGGCAACTATATCGATGTTGCGGGCGCTTCCTTCCGTGATTTTCTTGACGGAAAACTTGAGGCTCTTCCGGGCGAAAAACCGGATGAAGCCGACTGGACCGATCATGTGTCGACCATCTTTCCCGAAGTGCGCATGAAGCAGTTTCTGGAGATGCGTGGCGTCGATGGCGGACCATGGCGCGGCATCTGCGCGCTGCCGGCTTTCTGGGTCGGTCTGTTGTATGACAAATCAGCTCTCGATGCAGCTTGGGATCTCGTCAAGGACTGGAGCGATGAGGAACGACAGGGCTTGCGAGATGCCGTTCCGCGCCAAGCGCTGGATGCGCCGTTCCGGTCCGGTAAAGTTCTCGACATAGCGCGCGAATGCGTCTCTATCACCCGTGCCGGTCTTGTCTCGCGCGCGAAGCGTGATGGCGATGGCGATGACGAGACACAGTATCTGCAAACGATCGAGGATATCGTCGCTTTGGGCTGCACGACTGCCCAGCAACTCCTTGAATCATATGAAAACAACTGGGCTGGTGATATCGACAGGCTGTTCGAATCCGAAGCCTTTTGACACGGCCGGGGGGCAATTCATGACAGTTAATGAGCGTGACAAACAGGCGCTTGCCGGCGTTTTGACGGATGCTGAATATCCTGAACTGCCCCGGTTTCAGCGTGGCAAGGTGAGGGATTCATATGATCTGCCGGATGGCCGCCGGATCATGATCACCACCGACAGGCAATCGGCCTTTGACAAGGTCCTCGCCGCCGTGCCGTTCAAAGGCCAGGTGTTGACGCAGACCGCGCGTTTCTGGTTCGACCAGACGCAGGATATCTGTCTCAATCATGTGATCGACTATCCCGACCCGAATGTGGTCGTGGCGAAAACCCTTCAAATACTCCCCATCGAGATGGTCGTGCGCGATTATATAACCGGGTCGACCGACACCAGCATCTGGCCAATGTACAGCCGTGGCGAGCGCCTGCTTTATGGCCACCAGTTTGCCGATGGGCTGGTCAAGAACCAGAAACTGCCGGAGACAATTATCACGCCGACCACCAAGGCCGGGGCTGGTGAACATGACGCTCCGACCACGGCAGGGGAAATCGTGGAACAGGGGGTCCTATCACAGGCGCAATGGGATGATGTTGCCGCTAAAAGTCTTGCCGTATTCGCACGTGGCCGTGACATTGCCGCGCGCAACGGGCTTATTCTTGTCGATACGAAATTTGAATTCGGCCTTGATGAAGATGGCGAAATCATTCTTGCCGACGAGATTCTTACCCCGGATTCAAGCCGCTACTGGAAGGCTGAGAATTATGAGCCGCGCCTTGCCGCAGGCGAGGAGCCGGAAAGCCTTGATAAGGAATTCCTGCGTCTTTGGGTGCGGGGGCAGTGCGACCCCTATAAGGAGCCGATCCCCGATATCCCGCCCGGAACACTGATTGAGTTTGCCGGTAAATATGTCGCTCTGTTCGAGACCGTGACCGGACTATCCTTCGATTACGGCGATCCCGCCTTAGCTGTGCGAGATCGCGTTCGCGAAGCCTTGGCGGACGCCTTTCCCGAATATTTTTAATATTTCTCGCACTCACTGGCGGCGTCAGTTCCAGGATTGTGAAGAGAAATCGAGATTGTTGAGGCTTTGCACAATGTGGTCGGCGAGTGCATCAACGCTTGACGACGCGTTGCCGGGCGCGCGCAGGAGCGCGATGTCGCAATGAGGCAGCTCGGGAAATCCTTCCCCTTTCCCCAGGCGACGCATATTTGGGCGCACGGCGCTTTCCGGCAGTATAGCAATAGCCAGGCCTGACTGTACGGCTGCGCTTAGTGCAGCCGCACTAGGGCTTGTATATAAAATCCGGTGGGGACGCTTTATCTGGTCCAGGGCCTGTGTGGCATCTGTGCGCCATGAACAGCTTGAAGGCCCCACGGCAAGGGGAATTATGTCCTTCTCTTCGACCTTGTGCCTGGGGGATGTTACCCAGCAAAGTCGCTCACGGCGGATGATCTCGCCATGGGAGCTGCAATCCTTATGGGTGGCAATCGCCAGATCGATTTTACCAGCTGCAATTCTCTTCATCAGAACACTGCTCGATTCGCATGCGACCTCAACTTCAACGAGAGGGTGGGTTCGCGAAAAGCCCGCGAAGATGGGAGGGAGGAAACGCTCCGCATAGTCGTCAGGTGTACCGATGCGGACGAACCCGGCCAGTTCAGGTTCGTTCAGAAGGGTCATGGCTTCGTTGTTCAGTTGGATGATGCGCCGCGCATAGTCGAGCAAATGCTGCCCATCCGGGGTGAGCTTGTTCTGGCGGCCATTCTTCACAAACAGCCGTCGCCCCGCCGTTTCTTCCAGGCGGCGCATTTGCATGGAAACCGCTGCCTGGGTCTTGTGCACATCATTTGCCGCGCGGGTGAAACTGCCTGTGTCGGCTATCGCCACAAGGGTTTTCAACTGGTTCGCATCAAGCATTGCAGGGGCCATGATTGCCTCCTCCGATCAATCAATATCTGTGATGTGTTTCATAATAAACATTTGTTTGTATTATGGAAGGGCTTTCACCATATTCGATGCAACAAGACGGAGTTTCACCGTCTGAAAACTTTGGACAGGGCGTTGCGCAAATCACAGGCGAAGAGGGTCTCTCTTTGCATGGCGGCGGCGCATGTCTGATCGAATATGAGGACAAGACCATGACCTATGCACCAACACAGACTAACAGGATTGGCGGATCCAACCGGCAATCACCATTTGTTGAGGCCCTGAATGCGGCCAGCAGGATTGTCGGAGAGTTACTTGAAGCCCGGCATGGCCGGCGAGAGCTCGCCCGGCTGGCAAATTATGATGATGCCTTGCTGGCAGACATCGGCGTTACCCGCTCAGACATTGAGTGGGCGCTCAAGCAACCCTGGAATGCTGATCCATCACTTGCACTTGAAGCGCGCGTCAATCGACGGAACGTATCGGTGCGATGGGACCGGAGCTTCTGAGCAAGCTGACACGCAGTTCAATGGTTTTCCGCGCACATCTTGCCCTATTTATGCTGGCTCCCCAGTTGTAATCTATAAGCGGCTTCCGCTGGAGGGAGCCAATTGGTGAAGCAACGCGTTCCGTGGGAGGCATAAATTGCAGTACACAAGACAATCGAGATAATGGGTGGAGTCCGACAAAAGCTGGTCCGATGCGGTGGAAAATGTCGCCAAAGCCGCGTCAAAGAGCGTAGACGGCGTCAAATCGATCTGGGTCAAGGATCAAACGGCAAGCGTCAAAGATGGGAAGATTGAGTCTTATCGCGTCAACTGCAAGGTGACCTTCAAGATCAAATCATAGTTCGCGCAAGGTTTTTTTCATTCGGGCCGGCTCTGCACAAGCGGGGCCGGCTTTGCCTTGTGCGGTTAGTTAGTCTTCGCGAGCGCTCTGAGCCGCTCCAGGCCCTTGGTAAATCCTTTTAGCGAGACTGGGATTGCGCGGCCCTCTTCCTTGGTCTCCACGATAATGAACAGAGCCGTCGTGCCGGTTTTAAGTTTTTCGAGCAGTTTGTCCTTGACGATAATCTCGGAAATGCACCCCATTGGCCGGCATCTGATAAAGGGCAGGGGTTCTTTTCCGATTGCCTCATCATCAATTCTTAAGCCCAACCCGAACGGCAGAAGCACGCCCAGCGGCGCCACCACGCGCAGCACCTTTTGTCCATTGGATGCGAGCAGGAACACCGCCCTCAGGCCAACATTGGCCCGTTCTTCATCAATAACGCTCTGCACCAGCGCGCATCTCTGCGCGCGCGCTCCTGGTGGTTTGCCGCAGCTGATCTCCCAGTCACCGAACGACTCTTTTTTCTTATCCTGGGCAATAGCTCGTGGCGTGATGGACATCGCGACAAAAAGGAGTGCAGCAAATATGAACATGACATATTTGCGGCTCTGCGACGCTATGAGACCTGGTGCGGGACTGAGATTATGCTGGGTCATGATATGAAATCGGAAAAATGGAACAGTACAGGTATCTATAGCACTGTCGCGGCATCGGAAAGTTAATCGCTCAAAATGGTATATTTGGCATTGCTTATGAGCGATTGCGGAGTTGGATATAAGCCCGCCTGTCGCTCATATTTAGGGCCAAATTTGGACTAGTGTCATAATGATGACAGCCCAAAATGGGGCCAGGGGCTGTTGCGCGTAGTTTTGTCGCAGTCGAAAAGGCATCATTCACGGTTGCCAAATTGAAGTAGTCCGTGCTTTTTCAGGCACTTGAAAATCGATTGCCGGTCCG
>CAXMMX010000126.1:0-17018 GCA_964194535.1 uncultured Alphaproteobacteria bacterium
CGCAATGCCCATATCTAACATCATAACAAGTGCGAAAATCAGGAAGGGAGCCGTTAGGCCAAATTCCAATGCGGAATTGCCGCTTTCGTTCCTTGCGAATGTTCCAAATAGTGCGCGAATGTTCATGGTCGGCCTCCAAACTCCAACTAACATTGCTACTCAACAAGCTTCACGAGCTGATTGGTGTCGATTTCGTTGATACCGGTGTCTGAGCAATCGGTACCGATGCCGGTATCCCCGGTGAACTTGATGGTGGCGGCCACCACCTGAGTGCAGCCTCCGCCGACTGAACTGCTGCCGGCGAACTCGACATGACCGCTCGGCGCGTAGATTGCTCCATCGAACAAGGATTCGGAGTCACCGTTGATGATGTGGTTGGCATACAGATCATCGCGATCGCCGAAGATCAAAATACCGGCATAGGGGTCGTCACTGGTCGGTGCGCTCAATTGCACATCGGCGGTGCCGGCAATGTTCACCGATGCGCCGCCTGTCAGGAAAAACATCACACCGGTTCCTCTGACCACGGCGGTTGACTCGATGGTCAAATCGCCGCCGGAGACGACGTAGACACCAGGCTTCATGTCCACTGTGCGCTTGATTGTCAGCCCACCGCAGTAATCGCCGGGAAAAATCTCGTAGCTCTCGTTCGGAGGGCCCGCAAAAACATTGACCTCCTCGCACATAGTGCTGGGCATGGGTTCAAGAACGTCCGCGTAGGGATCCTTGATCATTTTGGCATGCTCATGTGGATAGGTGCATTCGCCCATGGCAAGCCCCGACGAGGCGGAGACATAACCGACCGCTGATACGCAGGGCGTCTCTACGTAGCTACTACCGGTCACCGCGATGGCGTCATTGGCCATTGAATTTGCGTGAACGTTGCAACCCTCCAGGATTGTGTTGGAAGAACCGGTGAATGTGACAGCGCCAGAGGCGCTGGTGTCGAGTGCCAGGATACAGACTGCCTGACCCTCCATAACGCGAGCGACAGCGCGTCCCGACATGGGGACATCGACGTCCGTGAAGAATGCCGAGAACAAGCTCAACACATTTTCCTGAGCGATGACCTCAACTACGTTCGGATCGCCGGCAAATGCACCTGTGGTGGGCGGCGAGCTCACTGTGAGTGTGCCGATCGACTCCTTATACCCGGTCTTCGCGGCAGCCGCGAAGGCAGCATCTGCAATGGTCTGTTGATCTTGACCCGCTCGCAGTTCCACGGCACCGGCGTAGGCGGCAACGTCGGCCGAGTTTTGCAGCTTTCTCTGATTGAAATACCAATATCCGACTTCTGCCCCCAGTGCCCATCCACCGATCACAACGGGCATCAACAAACCGACTATGATGGCAATTGCGCCAGCCTGGTCAGACAGAAATTTATGATAGATCGACTTTAACATAAGTTTTCATCAGCCTTAGCGGATCATTACGAGCATTTAGTCTTCCATAGCGGCTTTAAGGAATCGCAATAATTGCCAGGAGGTTTTTAAGCGTATTTGGATCTATTTGTACTTATTGCTGAAAGATTTGATGCAGGTAGAAGAATTGTAATGACCCCGCCAGAGGTCGACGTTTCGCGGTGTACAAACTGCCACAAGCATTGACCAGATCGGTTTGGAGAACCGCCTCACTTCAGAGTTGGTGTCTAATGTCCGCTTTGGGTCAAAAGCAGACATCAGAGACTGGTGCCTAAAATGTCTGCTTTACCCCCGAAAGCGGACATGCGGCGGGGTAGCCCATAATGTCCGCTAATAGCCAAAAGCGGACATTGGGCATTTGGACTGCTGATGGCCCTGAGGTCTATCACTTTAGTAACAATTTCTGCACCAAAACACCCCTGATAGGGGTCTTATTGTTTCGCTCCAAAACAAATATCATTGCCTCGATGTCATCTTTGATTCGAGAGGACAGGGAGAGGAAAAAATGCCTTCCGAGAGAGAATTCAGAAAGGCGACACTTCTTCTTACCGGACTTTTTGCATGCCTCGTTATGGCTGTTCTTCTGCTCACCGCACCGGCCTCAGCGGCGGAAGAGAAAACCAAGTTCCATTTCCATGCATCGCAACCAGTGGAATGAACAACCATATGCACAGTAAGAAGGCTTCCTTTCCGCACCGCTTCGCCCTGATCGCTTCAGCTGTGTTTTTTGTCGTTTCTAGCGTTTTGCTGCTCGATATGGTCGTGGATCTATGGCCTACGGTCGGCGTCCAGTCGGAAATCTGCAAACAGGCGCAAGACATACCCCCCGTTGAACGCGGGCCATTTCTCGAAAAAATGCGTAAAAGCTACAAGATCTATTGCCGCTTTGAGGATTTGCCGGTCACGCGAGTCAATCTGGAAGGTCTCCGTATGTATCTCTCGCCCGATCAGGGGCTGTTCGCACTGGTGGCGATTTTTGCCGCACTGGGCGCCCTGATCCGCTCCCTGCTGTCAGTGGCATGGCCTGCGACTAGCCGGAGAGACAGCGAGGTATCGATTGGCTGGAACCTGCTGCGCCCATTGGTCAGTACGATGCTCGTCTGTGTCGTCTACGTATCCCTCCGCGCGCTGATTATGCCGACGGGCTCGCTCGCTTCGGTCAACCCCTATGCCTTCATCGCCATCGCGGCGCTGATCGGATTATTTTGTGACGAGTTGCTGTGCTGGTTTGAACGCCGCGCTGAGAGAAAGGCCAAAATGGCAGCCTGGTGGCAGTCTTTATTCTCGGGGCATGAAAAGAAAAAACGCAGGTAATCCAAACAGTCCGAGGAGCTGCGAACAGCTCTTCGTCGTGAATAGATCGGGCTGGTTTTTATATTGTCCTGTCTATGGGTGGGCATTACCGTCCATGACGCGCGTTACAGAATACAGTCCGGTATGAAAGATTCTAATCTCAAGAAACCGTCCAGACCAAGGCGACGCGCTCTCGGCGCCACCACCGCCATCATTTCTGTTATGATCACCTTACTGGCCCTGGAGGTCGTTGCGCGCATCCTCATGCCGGGGGCCCGGGACCTGGAAAAAATTGTCACTCAAAATTCAGGCGGCGATTCACGCGCCTATTCTCTCAAACCCGGGGCTCGAGTTGAGTTCAGGGGGCTCGTCAAACGTTTGGATAAGCCGGTTGTCTGGCAAATTAATGCCCAGGGCATTCGATCCGACCGGCCGGTTCCGCCGAAATCAAACAAGTTTCGCATCGCCACTTTTGGCGATAGTGAGACCTTTGGCTGGTCGATGCCGCTGGCATTGACGTTTCAAAGACGCATGGAACAGATCGACGAAAATGTTGAGGTCATCAACCTTGGCATTCCCGGTTATAACGCTGAAAATATCGCCGATCATATGGCAGAGATGTTGGCGGATCTGGATGCCGATTATGTTATCTATTTAGCTCATAAGAATGATATTCACCCGCCCCTGACCTATTCTCCGATTCTCGCGAAATCATATCTCCTTATAGGGTTGCGTTACGCTTATTTCAGCCTGCAACTCAGCAAATTTTCCAAACAAACAGGGCACAGATATTCTCCGGAAAGTTTGAAGTACTTCGCCAATCAGGTTGATCGCATGATCGAAATCTCCCGGGCCGAGAACGTGCCTCTGCTTGTCAGCTATTTGTCCAAGCGGATTTCCAAAGCATTCCCGCTGCTCAAAGAGCATGATTTTCAGACGCTTAAGAAAACCGGTGATACCGGCCCGTACAAGCGGAGTTTCCGGGTTGGTGCGCTCAGCATTGAACATGGCTGGAAGAAATTCCCGAGGATCGGTGGTCATATGGGGCAAGCGGGGCATCAGGAGACCGCAGAAAAGTTCTGCTTGGAAATATCCGCCGGGAGGAAACACAGCTGCATTCCACCCTATTGGCGCCCAGCGCGCGACCAATAATCAGCCCGCTACGTTTTCGTCGGCATTGCTGCCTTTTAAGCTGTCTTGTTTGTGCTGTTGCCGGGCATCTGATGTCCGCGTTGGGTCATAAGCAGACATCACAGACCCATGCTGGCAATGTCCGCTTTACACCCGAAAGCGGACATATCAAAAACTTATCCCCGCTCTGTCTGGCTGCTCTATCGTGCGTGTATCTCTTCACCATGAGGGGGACGCGGCTCGAGACCGTCTTGATCTGAGGAGGAGAGAGCGGTTCCTGCGGTGGACTTTTTTGTTTGTCCGACCGGCTATCGCCTGCTTGAGGACGTTTGTCGGGATACGGACAGGCAAAAGGAGACTAACGAACTCCTCCACCCCGGGCGCGAAGCGTGCAACCCCGGGGCACTATGACCCTGGCGCCTGTGGCTGTAAGGGGTTTTTGTCCTCATGTAGGCGATAGCCGATAGGACACTAAAAAGACCCTGAGACGACGTGTACGTTTCCGCGCAAAAAGACCGCGCGCGGGGCGCCGACGAGGTGCCCTTGTGTTTCGGATGCACTTTATTGGCGCTCCGCTCAGTCCCTTCGTTCAAGGGGCTTGAGAATGATGCATCACCCGTGCCTCAAGCGACGGGACGAAGGAGGCTGCCTTGAACAAGTTCTTTTCGCTCACGCGAGTTCGCGGTTTCACCGCTCACCGCTCCACGGGGGCGGCCTAACGGCCGGGCCTCAATGGCCTGCCTCCCTCCGGTCGGAATAGAGCGATACGGCAAAGCAGTCCCGCATCACGCTGGAACCGAGCGCAGCGAGGCAAGGCCGAATGGCCGCCGGCGCTCCTGCGCCGCCCCCGCGGAGGCCCCGAGGCGCAGCCGAGGGAATAGCCGTGAGCGATAAACCCCGCGCAGCGAGGCAAGCGCCATCTTTGCTTGCGCTACCGCTTCGCTGCTTGAGCGCAATGACGTCCGCCGCCCGGCCTCAAGCATGTCCCCGCGAAGGCGGGGATAGCCGATAGGCGGTAGGCAAATAAAAAACGAGCGGAACAGCCGCGAGCGATAAACCCCGCGAAGCGAGGCAAGCGCGAATGCGCACCGCCCGGTCAGGGCGCCCCCGCGGAGCCACCGCCGAAGGCGGATTGGCGTGAGCGAAAAGAACAGCCCTGAGCGATAAACCAAGTAACCCGGGAATGCCGAACTTGAAGAAAAAAACCTCAGTCCCTCTGGATCATGAGACTCACAAATTTGCCGATGAGAATGCGATAGCCGAGCGTGAGGGCGAGCAGCCCCGACACCAGCACGGCGAGAGGAACAGCGATATTCGTCAGCCACTGGATGAAGACATTTCCAATAAACGCGAAGCTGGTGAGCAGGGTGGCGGCATCGCACGGCCCTGTTCCGCACATCTGTTCAGGAGAGCGGGTGATCGTCTGGGCGAGGGTCAGAATGAGCGGCAGCACGCCGGCCCACATGATGACGGCGCAGGTCCGCACCACCCGGCCGCGAAACCCCTTCGTTGTAAATTGCGCCAGCCCGGCCACCAGCACCATATAGACGAGCAGCACCGCATCGGCATGAGCGGCCTTTGCGGTCCATGCCAGCATATCGGCAGAGCGCGCAAAAAGATGATTGAAATCGAGCCCCGCCAGTTTGCATGCCTGCGTTGTGTCCGCGGGGCAGCCGAGCGCCAGTCCGATCAGATACAGATCAAAGGTCGATACGATGGGCGCGAAGGGAAGAAACAGCGCGGCCAGAAGAAAAGCATCACCAGTGGGAGACAATACGCCCGTATGCTTCTGCGCCATGATCGCACTCCCCCCGGGAAATACTTGCCAAGTTTTGGGAATACTACCAATCCGGTCCTAATATTAGGTGAAGGGGGGACGTGGTTGAGCGAGAGTGCCAGCCTGGATTTTTCCGTGAGACCGGCGAGCGTGCGTCAGCGTTCCTGTCGCATCATGCCTGGCATTTCCATCTCCATCCCGTTGGGCCCCATTTACCAAAAGTGAAGACATATCAAAAGATACTGCTTTGACTCTTTATCAGGCCCCGGCTGAAGCAGTGCACGCCATGTCCAAGATTTTGTGCATCGAAGACGACGCAGATATTCGCGAAGATATCGTCGAAGAACTGCAAGACGCTCACTATGAGGTCGTGGAAGCCATCAGCGGGAGTGAAGGCCTTGAGATGATCCTCAAACACAAGCCTGATCTCGTGCTCTGCGGCATCAACATGCCGTCAAAAAGCGGTTACGAACTGCTGCAAGAAATTCGTGAAAAGTACGTCTTGTTCGCCGAAATGCCATTCATATTCCTGTCTGCCCTGGGCGGGCGGGAAGATTTTCTGGCTGGCCTGCAGAAAGGAGCGGACGCGTACCTGGTCAAGCCGGTCGATTTCGAGCTACTGCTGGTCACAATTCATGCGAGCCTTCGGCAGATGGAGCGCGTAAAATAGATGCGCGAAAAACTGTATGAGTTGGGCGCGTATCAATCGAGCCTGCGGAAGTTGGAAAATATGAAAAAAGGGCGTGAACCGAATGTTGAGCTTGATATTTATTTCCACACCTCAACGCGGCCCAACAAAGAAATCTCTTGAAATCCGGCGATATCCGTTCTTTATCCCAAGGCTTGGGACGAACGCTAAACCATTGACCCGGCTTAAGGATCGAGGTCGCGTATGTCTGGTTGCCTCAAGGACTAAAAATTAGCAATCTCAATCCCCGATCTGGTGACATCAGGAAAATACTGGTTCACTTGCCTGAACCATGGGAGCTTTGATGACAACGACTTCAAACATGGCGCGCGGTTCCCGGCTGGAGGAGTTGCATGCCCGGCCAGGTTTTCTGGAGACAATATCATATTTTGTCGTCAAGCAGCCCCTCGGGGCATTCGGTGCTTTCATCGTCCTGGGCATCGTGATGATGGGGATATTGGCGCCGTTTTTATCACAACATGATCCCTTGCATATTGCGTTCGAGAACATGCTCTTGCCCCCGGGCCCGGAATTTTTCCTCGGAACGGATCAATTCGGTCGCGATATTCTGACCCGCCTTCTCTATGGTTCGCGAACGGCCCTGTTCGTTGGTTTCACAGCTGCCTTTGTTGGCTCAACGACCGGTCTCGTGCTCGGAGTAACAAGCGCCTATGTCGGCGGCAGGTTTGACCTGGTTTTTCAGCGGGTAATGGATCTGTTCCAGTCATTTCCCCTGATCATCATGGCGCTGGCGATCGTCTCCATATTTGGACCGAACTTGCAGAATGTGATCGTTGCCATCACGATTCCCTTCATTCCGGATTGCGCCCGGGTGGTTCGATCAAGTGCGCTCGCGATCCGTGAAATACCGTATATCGATGCTGCCCGCGCCAACGGCTTTTCGAACACACGGATCGTGCTTCGTCACATGGTTCCCAATGTAATGGCGCCCTTTCTGATCATGTTTACGACGTTTGTCGGGCACGCCATCCTGCTTGAAGCCTCGCTCTCCTATCTTGGTCTGGGCGTGCAGGAACCGACCCCGTCCTGGGGGCTGATGCTGCAAGGTGGCGCGGAAGAATATGCCGAGAGTGCGCCATGGGTTGCGATCTGGCCAGGCGTCGCCATCTCCCTTTCGGTGTTCGGTTTTAACATGTTCGGAGACGCCGTTCGCGACATGCTCGATCCTAAGCTGCGCTCACAATAGGAAAATCAGTGGTGCATTTGCATCTGTTCCGGATGTCCGCTTTGCACCTGAAAGCAGCCATGACCCAAAAAAACCGCCCGCCCCGCTCTTCATGCAGGAAGAGCAAGACGGCCGCGTGTTTCATGGCAAGGCGCCGGGGGGCGAGCCTCGCGAAATTATTGTGTTCAGCCTACCAGGTGGCTTTGTCGGTGCCGGAGATCACCGCCGCCAGCTCGATATATTCCTTGCAGCCCTTGCCGCAGCGCTTGCCGATTTGCTCAAGCTCAAGCTTGGCGAGGTCAAGGCGGCCCGCCTTCACATAGCCTTCACCGAGATATTCGCGCGCCAGCACGAAATTTGGATCGATGGCGAGCGCGGTCTTGTAATAGCCGATCGCCGTCTTCAGATCGCCGCTCTTGCGGTAGCTGTATCCCAGATAGTTGAGCACATGCGGGTCTTGCTGATCCGCCGTCTTCAGAACAGCGATCGCTTTGGCGTACTCGCCGGTCTTGGCCAGCAATCTGCCTTCGGCATAGAGCCTGTCGTTCAGGTTGAGTTCCGAGTTTTTCTTTTTCTTGCACTGGCTGGTGCTTGTTTTCCACCAGCAGTGGTTCAGGGCCAGGCAGGCATTCTGCGTTGTATTCGACGAACAGTTCGAAGACGGCGCCGGGGCCGGGGCGCCGCCACCGAAGGCATTTACAGGAGCTGGTTGCATGAAGAGTGCAGCGCCAATAAACGTCGTGGCCAGAAATTTTGCGGCCACACTCAAAAACAGTTGGGGAGTTGCGGTCATATCCATTACCTTTCGTTGTTTGACGCGTTCAGGAGAGGGCGTCCTCGTCGGCGTTTAGTATGGAATAAACACATTAGCCGCAGAATTATTCATTTTTAAGATCAAAAAAATATGAGTGACGACGCCAACGATATTGTAAATGCCGGCTTGGCCAGGCATCTGGCGCGTCTGTGGCGCTATGGTCTCGTGCTGTCCGGCAACCGCGATACGGCGGAAGACCTGGTGCAGGCCACTTGCGTGCGTGCGCTGGAGCGCTCGCACCAGTTTCAGCCAGACACAAAGCTCGACCGCTGGCTGTTCTCAATACTGAACTCGATCTGGAAGAATGAAATCCGGTCGCAAAAAATCCGGCAGGGCACCGATTTTGTCGATGCGGATGAGGCGCTCGAAACTGACGGCGCAGCGCAGGTGGAAACGAATATTCTGGCCCGTCAAGTGTTAGAAGAAGTGCAAACTCTGCCTGAGGTGCAGCGCGTGACCGTCTTTCTGGTTTATGCCGAAGGGCTCACCTACAAGGAGGCGGCCGAGGCGCTGGACGTTCCCATCGGTACAATAATGAGCCGGCTGGCGGCGGGGCGCGCGAAGCTCGGGCAGCTCAATCAGGAAGGCTCGAAAGCCAGACAAAAAACAGGTCAAAGCAAATGAGCAACTGGCGTGATCATGGACCGGTAACGGACGAGGACCTTGTCGCCTATCTCGACGGTATGCTCGAGGGCGATGAGGCCGAGTATATAGAGCGCGAGGTCAAGATGGACCGCGGGCTTGATGCCCGGCTCGAGCTGTTGCGCTCTGGCATGCGTCCCTTCGACGAGGCTTATGATCTTCTTCTTCACGAGGCGCCGAACAAGCGTCTGAAGCAGATCCTCAAGCTGGCCAAGGAACCGCCGCCCCCGCCGGTGGAAGAGCCCGAACCTGAACCTGAGCCGGTCAGCGCGCAGGCGGAAGTCGTGAACCAGGAGCCATGGGGCGGCTGGCGCAAGCTCGCCGCCGGACTGGCGTTTTTCGCCGTGTTTGCCGCCGGTCTCATCACCAGCCGGTTTGTGGAGTTGCCCGGTGTGCAACCCCGGATTGCCCAGGCCCCGGCGGTGAAGGGCTGGCGGGCCGCAGTCGCGGAATACCAGGCGCTATTTGTGAAGGAAACACTGTCTCAGGCCAGTGAGGACGCCCAGGCGCTATCAGCGAATTTGCGCTCGGCGCTCGCGCATGTCGGCCTGGATTTGAGCGTTGAGAAGGTGAGCGTTGAGCCGCTTCGCTTCAAACGCGCCGAAGTGCTTAATTTCAAAGGCAAACCGATGGTGCAGATGGCCTATCTTTTCAACGGGGATACGCCGGTCTCCTTCTGCATCATCAAGAGCGGCAAGCTGGCGCATGGCGTCATGTCGGAGCGGCGCGAAGGGCTCAACATCGTCCATTGGCGCAGCAAGGATTTCGGCTTCATGGTCATCGGCGACATGCCGGATAAAGAGCTTGGCGAGATCGCCCGAAATCTGAAACAGCAATTGTCCTGAGTGCGGCCCCGACGGGTTGCCTATTCCGCAGCCCGGGCCCCGGCCACGGGTTGTAAATCCCCGCTGATCACATAGCGCAGGATGGCGACAATCTGCTCCGGTGATTCGGCAACGGCCTGCGCCGCGCCATCCACTTCCTTGAGCGCATGGGCATGATCGGGACCGTGCATGATGATCAAAGGTTTTCCAAGCGCTGACGCGTAGCCGGCATCGAAGGCAGCGTTCCATTGCTTGTATTGTTCGCCGAAGCGCACGATCACCACGTCGGCCTTTTCGATCAGGGTGCGGGTGCGGATGGCGTTCATATTGGCGCCCTTGCGGTCTTTCCAAAAGGCGTTGTCCTCCTCACCAAGGATTGCCACACCGCAATCGTCGGAAAATCCGTGGTTGATTACAGGCGCCGAGAATTCCACAGGAAGCCCGGCTGCCTTTGTGCCGGTCTCGATCTGTTCGCGCCAGTCGGTGTGGATTTCACCTGAAAGATATACCCGCCAGTTGGTCATCGAGTTCACTCCTGTCATTCCCTGTCATGGCACTATACTTGACCGCGAGCCTATACGTGATGCGGTGCTTCAGGTCGAGAAGACATCGAGCTCCTCTTGCTAGCGCGGATGCACTGTGTATTAGGGTCAGGACCCATTAATTCCATGCAATTCTGTTGGGCAGGCAAGGACAATCTGCGGCGCGAACCTTCTTCGAATATGCTTTGGCATGTCCATCATCAGCTTCACTAGCATCTTGTCCTTGCCTGCCCAACAGAATTGCATGGAATTAATGGGTCCTGACCCTAATGCGCGCCAATCGGCGGTGGAGTATTAAACCTAAATGGATCCTCTCAGTTTTGCCGCGCTAGCGGCGGTAGCCTTATGCGCCGCCACGGTTCAGGCCACCACCGGATTTGGCTTCGCCATCATGGCGGTGCCTTTCTTCCTTCTGATCATGGGGTCGCTTTCTGCCATACAGGTGACTGCAGTCATCAATTTCGTTATTTCCCTGGTGCTGTTGCAACGCCTGCTCAAGGACGCGCCGCGCCGGCTGCTGCTTCACCTGATACTTGGCAGCCTAGCCGGGTTTCCGATCGGACTGGTGATTTATAAGGCTGCGGACCTCAACTCCATGAAACTTGTTGTCGGGTTACTCATAACCGTATTCGCGCTGATTTTGCTGATTCGGGAATGGCGGCTGAGGCGCTCTGATTCGCAACCACAAACTGTAAATGGCGCGGCGTTCGTGGCCAGACCGGCGCCGGAATTCGCCGTCGGTGTCGTATCGGGAGCGATGGCGGTGGCGCTCGCAATGCCGGGGCCCGTGGTTGTCCTGTATCTGCTGGCGCGCCATGCGGGAAAACAGGTGAGCCGGGCCGCGACGCTGCTGCTGTTCGCCTTCTCCTACGGCGCCGTGTCGCTGGTCCATACACTGTGGGGCGGTATGACGGGGGGGGAGCTGGCTGCTGGCGGCGAAGCTCGCTCCTTTTGTCATCGGCGGCGCAATACTAGGTCACTACGCGACCCGCTATCTGAGTGAAGAGCACTTTCGCTCCGCTGTGCTGGCGATCCTTATCGCTTCAGGGCTTTATGGGGTCTGGACGGCTCTGTGACAGCAACATGGAAGCAGACTGCAAATTCTTTCTCCTTTTAACGGCATACGCCATTGGTCTGTAAGACCATGTGCGTAGACAGATTTACGCATTGAATACAACGACCAAAAACTTATTCTTCGCGAACGAAAAATGGCCTGCGCGCGGCCTGTGAATCAGCAATATTGGAGGAACTAATGTCTGCATTCATTAAAAAGAACACTTGGGTTATTCCGGCGATCGGTCTCGTGCTTTTGATTGCCGCCGGGATTGCTTTCTCCTAAACGGAACACAGATTATCGCACCGATCAGGGAGGCTTCGGCCTCCCTTTTTGTATGGTATAAGCGGTTAAGAGTTTTGGCTGGAAGTGAAAACGGCCCGGCTCCACGGCGCTCATCTACAGGCGCCAGCAAAAGCCGGACCGGCAACAAAACTGGTACTAGAGACCCTTGGCCACGTTTCCGACCAACAATACGATATAAGCGATTACAGCGATCCAGAAGCTGTTGCCGCTGATAATGGGTAAGTCAACATAGACGCCGAGAACCGCCAAAATCGCCAGGATAAGCGATATGAGAAAAATAGGCATAGTCGGTGCGCTGAGGTTCATTGTTACCTCCATTTCATTGACGCGGATGAGTCTAGTCGTATTTTCTGTTAGTAGAAAGTCGTAAGCGGAAAGGATGGGGATAATGCATCCACTGAAAAGACTGGTTCTGGGCGTCCTGCTAATGACCATTTTGCTGGTTGCGGTGGCGTTCGCGTTGCCGCAGCAGATCACCGTGGCGCGGTCCAAAATTATCAATGCGCCAGAGTCGGACGTGTATCCATATGTGAACTCCCTAAGGCGTTTCAACGAATGGTCGCCATGGGCCACGCGTGACCCTGAAACCAAATATGTGTATTCGGGGCCTGAGGAGGGCAAGGGGGCACACATGGAGTGGAGCAGTGCTCATCCCGACGTGGGGTCGGGCGTGCAGGAAATCATCGAGAGCGAGCCCAACAGCTTTGTAAGGGTGAGCCTCGATTTTGGTGATATGGGCAAAGCCAATGCGTCTTACCAGCTCAAACCCTCAGGCGCCGGCACGCGCGTGGTCTGGGTGTTCGATACGAATGTCGGCAACAATCCGCTACGGCGCTGGATGGGGCTGATGTTCGATCGCTGGATTGGCCAGGACTATGAAGAAGGTCTTGAACGGCTCAAGAAGATTGTCGAGGCTCGCCGGTAAGGCGGGCATACAAAAATGCCCGCTGATCCGGCAGTTCAGACAAGCCTGAGCCGGACAAGACAAGACCGTCCATAACACTGTGTATTCGTGTCGCTGCGGGTCCTCTAGACGCCCTTCATGCAAACACCAGCCATCAACACGCCCCAGGCTGCCGCGGCAATCCAGAAGGCGAGATTCATGGAGACAGCGGCAATGCCGAATACATTGACGAAGTAAAGGATCAACCCGATGACACCCAGGATGACTGAAATGTTGAAGATCATCTTGGTTGGTGGAGTAAGACTGGCCATCATTCGCTCCTAAGTCTGATTTGCAATAGTGAAGCCTATCACGCAATAGACTTCCGTCTAAGGTCAGGACTCATTAATGGCATGCAATTGTGTTTGATCAGGAGGGTTCGAATACGGGCAAACACGTGCAAGATCAGGCTGTTCGCCTTTTCGAGCATTGTTTGGCTGGAGGCGGACGCTCCTGACCAAACCCTTCGGGCAAGGTGGATTTTGCCCCTGAGTGCGTTAGAAAGGCTTGAAAACCGGCCAGGTTGCCTGCGCCTTTCCGCCTACTCAGCGGCTAAATCCATCATGCACAATGGATGCCATTAATGAGTCCGGACCCTAGTATAAAATGGTCAAGCGACAAAGGTGAGTTCGAGGATGGGGCAACGCCCGGCAATAGAGCGCTATTTCGTGTGCATCGGTGCGCAAAAAGCCGGCACGACCTGGCTGGCGCGTGTCCTGTCGCGCCATGACGAGGTGTTCGTCACACCGGTCAAGGAAATCCACTATTTCGACCATATTGCCGGTCTGAGCGAGCATCTGAGCCCGCGTAAGCGGCGCTCCCGCACCCGCAAATATCATCAGCGCATGTGGACCCAGTGGCACAAATGGCGGGCGTACCGGGCGCAAGGCGCATGGTATCGCACCTATATGCGCGAAACACTCGATGATGACTGGTACGCGTCATTGTTCGAGCAGCGCGGCGGCAAGAGCGTCGCGGGAGAAGCCACGCCGGAATATGCCCTTATCGGTGAAGCGGGCATGTGGCATCTCAAAAGTCTGGCGCCCGATGCGCGCATCATCTTCATCATGCGAAATCCGGTCACGCGCGCCTGGTCGCAGCTGCTGCACCAGTGCCGCGTGCGCAAGCTCGATGCAGGCTCATTGAGCGTTTCGGAATTTCTCGCCATTACGGAGGAGGAACGCTTCGAGGCGCTGGCGGACTATATCTCTGTTCTCGATGCGCTTGATGCGGTGTTTGAGCCGGAGCAGCTATTGATCGAATTTTATGAAGACATTCACGCCGACCGTTCAGCTGCGCTGAAGCGTATTTGTACGTTTCTCGGAGTTGGCTTTGATGGGTCGCGCCAAGGCGGGCTGGAGAAGCGCTACAATCCTTCGCAGAGCGCGCGGATGCCGGGAGATTTGCACAAGAGCCTTTGTATTAAATACCGCGCTATGGTGCGCGAGGTTGAGGATCGTATGGGCCGTGTCCCGTCGGCCTGGCAACGCGATTTCAATCTGCCATCAGGTTGATATGTTCTAGGTCATGACACAGCAAGACACCACGCAGACACAAGAGGACACCATGCATTTCAAAGCGCATTGGACCCTCTTCCTCCCTGCGCTCGTGGTCGCGCTCCTTTATGGCGGGTTGTGGGTATTTCTGCTTGTGAACGGCAAGGGAGACACTGCGCTGGCGCGGATTATGCTGCTGGTGCTCATGCTGATCGTGCCGGTTTTGCTGGTGCGCGCTTACTTGCGCTTTGCGTCTTTCGGGCTGCTCATAAGACGACAGGCCGTTATTTACCGGCGCGGCTGGCTGCGTCCGCGCTGGCGTCGCGTAAAACTGGAAAGCCTGTCAGGGGTGCGCCCGGTCCTGAGCCCGCTAGGGGGCGTGTTCGGTGGCGGTGCGATTGTCCTCTCACGGCTCGATGATATCGATATCCGGCTCTATGACGTTGATGGACCTGAAGAGGCGGCGCGCCAGATATCGCGGCGTCTGCGTATCGTTCAGGCGCGGCACAAGCCTATTTAGAAATCATGGCCAGACGCGCCGTCCGGTCCGCCGCGGTGCAACCGACTGGCGCAAATGTCTCCACAGGCACAGTGTCAGCGCGGTCATGGCAGAGAAGATCAACGCCATAACGGCGAGCATCCAGGAGCGCTCGCGCACACCCGACGCGCCCGGGCCGGCACGGCTGTCTGCTCCGGTCTTGCCGGTGTTCAGAGCGAGTTTTGAATTTAGGCTGGAGGTTCCATCGCTTTTCCCGCGGGCATCAGGCCCGCTTGCGAAGGGTTTGGCCTCTCGTGCCCCCGAAACCAGACCAGCAGGATGGTTGTCCGGCAAGTCCTCGCTTGCCAGCGGCTGGTTATCTGGCCAGGACCGCGTAACACTGGGCGCCTCGAAATGCGTCATGCGGCGGACAAGGCCGCGCTCCAGGGCCACCACTTTGATCGGTGCGGGAGTCGCCTCATTTTCAGGCGGCGGGGGCAGTGCAAGCGCATAGGTCTCTTCACCGGGGCCGTTATCAGCAAGCGTATTGGTGAACAGGTTCGGGCGGTGCTGCCAGGACCCGTTGGCCTTTTGAGCCATTGCGGGTTTGGAAACAATCGCTGGAGCTGAACGCGACGCGCGTGAATCCAGCATCGCAAGCGTGAACACAGTCAGAAACACGGCAAGGCCTACAAGAAAGTCCCTGACTATCTTGTAGCCCCGCCGATCATTAGGGGAGGGTTTCATTTTTCAATCCTCAGTCACACACACTTGAAGAAAGACTCGCAAGCGATCATTCATCATGATTTTGCGGCGCAGTTTTAACCGTAATGTGTCGAGCCGGCGTATTTTGTGTGGCGCAAATGAGGAGGCTTGCGCGAGCCTCACCGGTCACGGGGTTGAACTCCGTTTTCCAAAGTTTCATAGGCAGGTTCAGCGACATGAAATATCGTCACTTGAGAGGACGATAAGCTACTTAATTCAGGAGATAATTTGTGAATATCAGTGATAAATGCGTGGTTGCTTTCCACTACAAACTGACCAATTCAGATGGCGAGCAGCTGGATTCTTCAGATGGCCAGGACCCGCTTAAATATCTTCACGGCGCCAGCAACATTGTACCTGGTCTTGAGAAAGAGCTCGAAGGCAGGAAGGCGGGAGATGCACTCAAGGTCGAAGTGCAGCCGGATGAAGGCTACGGGAAGGTGAACCCGGAAATGGTTCAAAAAGTACCGCGCAGCGCTTTCGATGGTGCGCCGGAAATCAAGCTGGGCATGCAATTCCGGGCGCAAGGCCCCGGCGGAGAGGCACAGCTCATCACCGTTAAAGAAGTCAGCGAAGAAGAAATCACCGTCGATGGCAATCATCCGCTTGCCGGTCAGGTGCTGCACTTCGATGTCACAATCGAGGATGTGCGCGAGGCGAGCGAGGAAGAACTCGCTCATGGCCACGCGCATTAATATCCGGGAGTCTCACAGCCCCGTGGTTTGACAAATATGACAGGTGCGGATGACACTTGAGCCCATGCGTTTGTTTCTCATCGCTTTTCTGAGTTTGCTCTTTCTTGGGGCCGGGTATGATGATGTCTGGTCCGATGACAAGATGTCTTCGGCCAAACCCTCAAACAGTATGATCATCGGCATGGCGCAGCAATTTGTGCTGGAGCACTACCAGCGCCAGCCAGCGAGCCATTTCGATATCGCCTTCGACATCGCCAACATCCATCCCCAGCCGGATAAAGGCTACTGGGCAGTTGTCGGCGGGTTTATGGCGGATGCGGGCGGCAAGAATTACAAGCCCCATGCATTCGGCATCGCCATACGGCTGGTCTGCCCGGACCATGAAAAGATGAAATGCTGGCAGATGGAAAAACTGGTGATCGACCAGACGATTATCCTGAATAATTAGGTCATGAGTTCATGACCTAAAGTTCCACGGCAAGAAAATATATGGTGTATGCCCAGGCGGCGAGGCCCAGAACTATGAATATCACGCCAAGGATCCAGCTCCACGTCTTCCCTCGAGCCGCTCTACCTATGACCTCGGCAATCTTGATGAAGAGCATGCATATGCCACCCCCGACAAAAAACCCCATCAGGCCGCCGATCAGCCAGTCAGGGAGAGACGGGCCCATATGCGGAGGCATAAGAGGTTGCGCCCTCACGGCGGCGTTGAGCATTATGAAACCCAGCATCAGGGCTGCGACGAAAGCTGGCCCTCTCAAGCGAAGAAAATAGCCGCGCTCAAACCAGTTGCGCCCGTGGTCCGGAATGCCCCAATACCCGACCGGCACTTCGCTCTCCAGTTTCATTGTGGGTCCGTTTTGTCCATTTCAAGCTTCCGGAGAATCCGAGAAAGCCGAAGCGGCTTTATCCGGTCACGGACTTCCCGCCACTCGATAGAGCCGTCATATTCGTCGCCAA
>CAXMMX010000127.1:0-5088 GCA_964194535.1 uncultured Alphaproteobacteria bacterium
ACACTATATGGCGCTTGCGCGAGATGCCGCTTCCACCAGTAATGCGATCGAAATCGAGAACTTCTACCAGCATGCAGAGCATTACCTCAGACAAATGAGGGAGCAGACAGTCCAGGATTAAGAGTGTTGATAACGACATGCTGCATGCTATTCGCATGTCCGCTATTGGCACGAAGCAGTCGTTCAGCGACCACAATCGGAACGACCGCTTTGGGGTGCTTAGCGGAAGTTCAGACCATCAATGTCCGCTTTCGGGGGTAAAGCAGCCTCTAATTGAGGCGGTGCGTAACGGCTGCTTTTGACCCAAAACGGTCATTCAATCGATCTATCAGAACTCAAGCGGCGCGTTGTCAATAACCTCCTTCATAACGAAGAACGTGCGTGTCTGTCGAACACCGGGCAATGCGATCAACTGCTCTCCATGCAAGCGATTGAAGTCGGCGATGTCCTGAACCCTGATTTTGAGAAAGTAGTCGAAATCTCCGGCCACGAGGTGGCAGTCGAGTATGAAAGGTAATTCAGTGATCGCACTCTCAAACGCACCGAAGCTTTCAGGCGTCGAACGGTCAAGAACAACACCCACCACGACCAAAGTGCCTCGCTCAACGCGCTCTGGCGCCACTTCGGCTCGCACAGATCGAACATAGCCTTCTTCGAACAATCGCTGGGTGCGCCTGTGACACGTCGCCGGGCTAACGTTGACCTTCTTAGCCATCTTAGCGTTCGAGAGGCGTCCGTCCTCTTGAAGAAGGTGCAAGATTCGCCGATCAATTCGATCGAGCCCGTTTGAAGTGGAATTTTCTTCCATATAATTGTCCTAATTTCTAATATTATCTATGTCATGCCTACTTGATATGTAGCAATATATCTTTATTTCTTCCTATTACGAGAGCACCTTCCGAACAATATGGGGTAACCTTCTGTCAAATCACACCTAAGCAGGAGGAACAAAATGCTGGAAAAATTCGAGCGTTATCCGCTCACCTTTGGCCCAACGCCGATTGAAAAGCTGGACCGGCTGTCTGAGCACCTTGGCGGTAAAATCGAGCTCTACGCCAAACGTGAAGACTGCAATTCGGGTCTTGCCTTCGGTGGCAACAAGGTGCGCAAGCTCGAATACATCGTGCCGGATGCCATAGCGTCCAACGCTGACACGCTCGTCACCATCGGCGGTGTTCAATCCAACCATACGCGTCAGGTCGCAGCGGTTGCTGCTAAGATCGGCATGAAATGCCGGCTCGTGCAGGAAAGCTGGGTACCATTCGAGGATGCCGTCTACGACCGCGTGGGCAATATCCTCATGAGCCGCGTGTTGGGTGCAGAAATTGACCTAGTAGACGAGGGCTTCGACATTGGTATTCGAGAAAGCTGGGAGCGGGCGCTTGAGGACGTGAAAGCGAAGGGAGGGAAGCCCTATGCCATTCCGGCAGGTGCCTCGGTTCATAAATTTGGAGGTCTGGGTTTTGTCGGATTTGCCGAGGAAGTTCGTGCGCAGGAAGAGGAGCTTGGGTTCAAGTTCGACTATATCATTGTGTGCACGGTCACGGGTTCGACCCACGCGGGCATGTTGGTTGGATTTGCCAAGGATGGACGCGCAAATAAGGTTATCGGCATTGATGCGTCCGGCACGCTAGAGCAGACTCACGCTCAGGTTATGGAGATTGCGCGCAACACCGCAGACCTCGTGAAGTTGGACCGCGATATCACCGACGATGATCTCATTCTCATTGAGGATTACGCCTACCCTGCATATGGGGTGCCGTCGGCAGAGACAAATGATGCCATCCGACTTGCCGCCCGCATGGAGGGGATGATGACCGACCCGGTTTACGAGGGGAAGTCCATGCAGGGCATGATCGATCTGGTGCGCAAGGATTATTTCCCAGTGGGTTCAAAGGTGCTCTACGCCCATCTCGGCGGCGTACCTGCGATCAACGGCTATAGCTACATTTATCGCAACGGTTAATGTCCGCTTATGGCACAAAGCAGACATTCCAGCCCATGTGGATTTATGTCCGCTTATGACCCAAAGCGGACATTCCAGAGCTGGAGATCAATGGCAGGACAGATTGGCTTGGAGCAACAGATTACTGGTTGCCGCTCCCTTAAAAAGTAGCACATAGGTAGCAACTGGTATCGAATTCGGTCGAAGTTTGCTCGGCAATTGTAGAGTCGCCCCGACCACAAGGGCCGGGGGTTCGCTTCCTCCCAGGAACTTGGGCTTTTACCCTAAGCGAGGATCAGATTGGCAAACGTCCGCCATGACACTCCACAATTCATTAAACCTGCTCCAGCCCGGTCCAGGACCGCGCCTTCCACGGCCATCAGGGCTTTTGATCTGGATGAATTTCCGGAGCGCTTGATCCTGCTTTTTTTTCGGTACGCCTGGACCCGGCTTTGCCTGGATCAAACAGATCGTTGAGAATAAGTTTTAATTTTTCCGCATTTCGATATGCAACATTTACGCGTGAAGCCAGCTTCTCCTGCAAAGCGCCGCCGAAGCCATTCTGAATCAACCCCAGTGAACGCAGGAACGATATTAATGGCGGGCGAAACTCATGCGCAATCGATGAGATAAGATCCTGTACAGGGTTAGGACGTGACTGCCGCCCTGATACTGACGAGGTGTGACTTTTTCTGGTCCTTGGCATGGCAAAGAGCTGAAAACGCTCTCGAAAACTACGCAGGTGCCGGCGCGACCGGAGGGCTTCATTCTCAATCATGGACGACAGCGCGTTTCTTCCGGTCCCGCTGACAGGATTGATTAGAAGGCTCTCGTCGTCCAGGTCAAGCAGGAACGTTACGCCAGCAATACTTTTCTTCCGCCAGACGATTTTGCCGAGTATGGGGTTTTCAAAGGCCTCTGGCAGGAGATGGATGATATCGGGCAAGTCATCGATGCTGTTGGTTACGATCTTGCAACCGCTTCGGGATACATCCCGGAGGATGCACTTCACATTGTATTTGTATTCAATGTCCGACGCGAAAGCATGAACTGCAGTCTTTTTCCGGCGCTCCGTTCTCTTTTCAATATTCTCGAACAACTCACCACAAGGGTCGGCAGAACTGGACTGATCCAAAAGTCTTGTCCCTTGGAAACCACAATCAATGCCTGTCACATGACAGACGGTCATCGAGTTTCCGCTAAGTCAGAGGGCAATTTACGGATCAATATGAGTGTTTTTCGCTAATACTCCATTAATGGCCAGATGAGCGCGCCTTTTCTTTTGATTGATAGTAATGAAGCCGCCTGGACGGAGACCACGCGGAAGGTTCTCAGCACGTCGTCATGCTCCATGATCGATACATATTCACCCGCGATGAAGGCATGGTCACCGAAGCGATAGCCGGTCTCGTCGTCATCCTTATCTCCGTGAATGTCGTAGTGAAAAGCCCAGCTGGCGCCCGATGTTCCATATTCACCCAGCTGATCTGATTTCACTACCGATCTAGTATCATCAGGCGGCCATGTTGCACTAGGGCGTCTCGATAACAATATCTGTGCGCGCACGATCATGTTAACCCGGCGCCGGGTCTCCTATGGCTTGGGATGGCGGGACATGATAAGAGCATCGCGCCAGCTTAGAATTGGCGTTTTCGGACATGAGTATGTCACTTCCATCGATAGAACAAATACGCATCGGCATTATCGGCCTCGGCTATGTCGGCCTGCCGCTTGGTGTACACATGGCCCGGCATTTCCCGGTGCTGGGTTACGATATTGACGCGCGGCGGATTGAGGAGCTGACGCAGAAAACAGACCGCACGCATGAAGTCACAGAACAGGAATTCGCCGCGGCGGGGGATCTGACTTTCTCATGCGATGAAGACTCGCTGCGAGACTGTAATTTCCTGATCGTGACCGTGCCGACACCAATCGATGAAAGCCGCAATCCGGATTTGACAGCACTGATCGCAGCCAGCCAGCTGGCAGGAAGAACGCTGCAGGCGGGCGATACGGTGGTTTTTGAATCGACCGTCTATCCCGGCGCGACCCAAGAGGTGTGCATACCTGAAATCGAGAAAATATCCGGCCTCGTTTGCGATGTTGATTTTTACGCAGGCTATTCGCCTGAGCGCATCAACCCGGGCGACAAGGATCACCGCCCGCCCGATATCGTCAAGGTAACGTCAGGTTCCACACCCGAAGTGGCGGATCTGGTGGATTCAGTCTATGCCAGGGTCATCGACGCCGGCACTCATAAGGCGAGCTCAATACGTGTCGCGGAAGCGGCCAAAGTCATCGAGAATATCCAGCGGGACGTGAATATCGCGCTGGTGAACGAGTTGGCGATGCTGTTCAAGGAGCTGGATCTGGATACCTCTGAAGTTCTGGCCGCGGCCGGCACGAAATGGAATTTCCACCCTTACCGCCCGGGCCTGGTGGGGGGGCACTGCATAGGCGTTGATCCCTACTATTTGACCTACAAGGCTGAATCCATCGGTTTTCACCCCGAAATGATTCTGGCCGGCCGCAGGATCAATGATGCAATGTCTGGGTTCGTGGCGCAGGACATCATCAAGATGATGATAAAGCGAAAGCTGCAGGTAGACGATGCGCGCATCCTGGTGATGGGCTTCACCTTCAAGGAGAATTGTCCCGACATCCGGAACACCAAGGTGGCAGATCTTGTCCGTGAGCTGAACGAGTATGCCTCGCAAGTGGTGCTCTACGATCCACGGGCAAACCCGTCCGAGGTAAGCCAGGCCTATGAGCTTGAAATCACCAATGACCTTCCCGAAGGGCCGTTCGAAGCGGTTGTTCTGGCGGTGCCGCATAGCGAGATCGTGGAGCTTGGTGCGCAGCGCATTGAGGGGCTGCTGTGCGATGGCGGATTGCTCTACGATCTCAAAAGCATTCTTCCGCCCCAGGCTGGCAGAGTCAGGATCTAGGCCATGAAGATACTGGTCACAGGCGCCGCCGGGTTTATCGGCTTCCACACCGCCAAGGCGTTGCTCGACAGGGGCGATCATGTGGTCGGCCTCGACAATCTCAATGACTATTACGATGTCACGCTGAAACAGGCGCGCCTGGCGCAACTGGAGGGGCGCAACGGGTTCAATTTCGCCAAGATTGATCTCGCTGAC
>CAXMMX010000128.1:0-5045 GCA_964194535.1 uncultured Alphaproteobacteria bacterium
TTGAGAGCCGGCAAGCCGCGAGCCTGGGAATGCCGACAGCTCTCTGAAAAGGGGGCAACCGCCAGCGAACCGAATTAAACCTGCTCTAGACTCTTTCAGTTTTTAACGGAAGCGTATCCGGCATTTTCGAAATAGTTGGCGCATTCGTCTGGCTTGATAGTGCCGATGAGGCGCCCGACATGACGCCATGTTTCTTCGAGTGTTCGTTTTTGTGCCATGCGCATCCAGTGTTTGATCTTTGCGAATGTTTGTTCGATGGGGTTCAGGTCCGGGGAATATGGCGGCAGGAACCAGAGGCGTGCCCCGGCGGTCCTGATGGCGTTACGGACTGCCTTCGCCTTGTGACTTCCCAGATTGTCCATAACGACGATATCCCCGGGTTTGAGGGTGGGGATCAATTGCTGTTCCACATAGGCGCGAAAGCATTCGCCGTTGATCGGGCCATCGAAGACGCAGGGTGCGGTTAGGCCATCGCAGCGCAAAGCGGCAAGGAACGTCATGGTGCGCCAGTGCCCATGCGGTGCAAGGCCCCGCAACCGTTTGCCTTTCGCCCCCCAGCCGCGAAGCGGGGCCATGTTGGTCTTGATCCAGGTTTCATCGATGAACACCAAACGGCGCGGATCGAAGCGGCTCTGCCATGCCTTCCAGCGCTTTCGTTTACGGGCAATGTCCGCCCGGCCCTGCTCAAGAGCGCGCAGGCTTTTTTTTGAAGCTGAGGCCCTCTCGGCGCAGAAACCGCCAGATCGTGTCGTGCGATACCCTCACGCCCCGCGCAGCCAGCATGTCCTGAAGCAGGCGTAAGGTCAGGTGCGGGGTGCGCCGGATCTCATCCAGGATGTATTCGCGGTGCGGTTCAAGAACGACAGGCCGGTGGCCTCCCATCCTGCCGGGAGCCACGCTGCCGGTTGCGCGATAGCGCTGAGACCACTTTACGACAGTAGACACAGCCACACCGAAACGCCCGGCGACGACACGGCTGCTGCCGCCCGCCCGAACCGCATCAACAACGCGTTCTCGAAGGTCAATGGAATAGGGCTTCGTCATGCATACTGGCCTCCAATCCCAGCATGCAGTTTGAATCACAAATCAGCTGATTTGGGAATCCCTATTCGATTCAATCAAAACCTGAGACGCTCTAGATCAGAGAAACCGAGCTGCTTAATTCGCCGTAGCCTTTGGAATTCATTACAGTTCAGGATCGACCAAATGAATTGTTCAAAATCGTCGGTCCCAAACTCAATGAGTCCGTGCAGTGGGTCCAGTAATCGTTGAGGCTTGGTCATCCTCACCGTTTCGAATCAATATTTGAGGTGGCTCAATGCGATATCACATAAATTGCATTTTGAACCATCATTTGAGAAACGCGAGCGAACGATAATTCGATATGTTTGGAGTGTCTTCGACTGTCCAAGTGACTTCGCAAAATCGAAATTTCCAGCCCGCCTCGGCGCGTGTTAGCACAAAGCGCTAGGCAACCTTAAACACCGGGAATTTTCACGTGATGAACGGTTTGTTTCGTGGACATAATTACACAGGAACTACACATCGCACCCAGCTCAATCGGTGGGGAAATCAGCTAAGTCATTGAAAAGAAATGGTGCCCAGGGGGGGAATCGAACCACCGACACGCGGATTTTCAGTCCGCTGCTCTACCAACTGAGCTACCTGGGCGCACCGGTTTGCGTTTGTCTCCCAAGGGATGCGGGCAGCCGCCCAATCCCCCGCCAACCGGTCAAGACGGCTTGGCTTATAAGCAATCACTTGAAGTGTGTCGAGTCGTCCGCGCAAGCCTGAAATAGCGGCATAAACAACATTGAATAGTCAGGCCCTATCATTGCTCTTCGGTTGACGTGCCATCGCTGCCGCCAAGCGTGGCGGGGATTGCATAGTTGCCCTTGAGCCAGCGGCCAAGATCGATGTCCGAGCAATGTTTTGAACAAAACGGTGAGTATTTCTCCACCACCAGCTTGTCGCAAAGCGCGCATTTGGACTTGCCATTCTTTTTGTTCGGGCCGCCTGCGCCACTGCCACCCGGAGCCTTATCCACCGGTTTCATGTCTCATCCACTTCGGCGGAGTTGAGCCAGTAAAAATAGACCGGGAAACCTTCCCCCTGCAGCATGTTTACAACTTCCGTCAGCGGCAGACCGACCACATTGGTGTAGGAGCCGACGATCTTGCGAACGAACGCTCCGGCGATGCCCTGGATTGCGTAAGCGCCAGCCTTGCCGCGCCATTCGCCCGAGGCAAGATAACTTTCGATTTCATCATTGCTCAGCCGTTTCATGCGCACCCGCGTCTCAACCACAAACTGGCGCAACTCACCACTCGGCAGCACCAGGCACACCGCCGTATAGACCCGGTGCGAGCGGCCAGAGAGCAACTGGAGCGCGGCAGCCGCCGCATCCAACCTGTCCGTTTTGGCGATCACCCTGCGCCCGACGGCAACAGTGGTATCGGCGGCGAGAATGAATGAACCGCGCAGCTTTTCATCCGAGTTGGCCAAACCGAAAGCGGCTTCGGCCTTGGCGCGGGCCAGCCGGCGCACCAGCGTGCGCGGCACTTCGCCTTTTTTCGGTGTTTCGTCTATGCTCGCCGGACGCAGATAATCAGGCTCGATGCCGGCTTGTTGCAACAATGCGAGCCGGCGTGGGCTAGCGCTGGCCAGGACAAGCTTCGGGCGTCCTGTCGCCACGCGTTTGCCCTTGCGCGAAGGCGCCTTTGCGCCCCGCTTCGGCTTCGTCTTCGGCTTTGCGCTACGCGAGAAAGCCTTACTTGAAGCGGTAAGTAATACGGCCTTTGGTGAGATCATAGGGAGTCATTTCGACCAGAACCTTGTCGCCTGCGAGAACGCGGATTCTGTTCTTGCGCATACGCCCAGCGGTGTGAGCAATAATTTCATGCTCATTTTCAAGTTTAACTCGGAAAGTTGCATTCGGCAGCAATTCGCTGACCACACCCGGAAACTCCAGCAGTTCTTCCTTTGCCATATATCTCCCTTCCTTGAGAGCTGTCGGCGCGACAATGGGCGTGAAGCAACGCAAAATCAAGACCGATAAGCACCTCAATTATCCTTCCCGGCCTATTGATCACACCACCGGCCCGCCCGCCAGGATGAAACGCCCCTTGATACGTTGCATCAACTGGTCCCGGCAGGCCCGGTATTGATCCATGATCTGCTCCCGGCTGGCGCTCGCCAGCGAGGGGTCGAGCGTCGGCCAGTATTCGACCTCCACGGCCATGGTCCGCGTCAATTCAAGCGCCTGGTGATGCGCCTCCGGTGTGAGGGTGACGATCAGATCGAAAGACGTGTCGTGTAATGCCGACAGGGTGACCGGTTCATGGGCCGAAATGTCGATACCGATTTCCTCCATGGTGGCGATGGCGAACGGATCGTTCTCTCCGCTCCGCACTCCGGCCGATTTGGCGTAGACCCGCAAATTCGTCAGATGCCGCATGAGCGCGGACGCCATGGGTGAGCGGATTGCGTTCATATTGCACGCAAACAGTACCGCGCCCGGGAGTTCGGCAGACTTCTGCGCGTCCAAAGCCCTACCCCTTCCAATGCAGCGCGCAGATAAGCGTGAACAGCCGGCGCGCAGTATCGAAGTCGGTCGTGATCTTGCCCTCAAGGCGCTGCATCAAAAGCTGGCTGCCTTCATTGTGCAGCCCGCGCCGGCCCATATCGAGTGCCTCGATGCGGCTCGGCGGCGCCGTCTTGATGGCCTCGTAGTAACTTTCGCAAACGAAAAAATAATCCTTCACAATCGTGCGGAAAGGTGAGAGCGAAAGCATGAAACTGGTAATGGGCTTGCGGCTGGCATCGCCTACGGCAAACACCAGACGGTTTTCCGATATGGAGAGAAGCAGGGAGTAAGGCCCCTCCTCGCGACCCTCCAGCGCAAAAACATTGTCTTCCAGCAGATCGAAAATGGCGACCTTGCGCTCATGCTCCACATCGGACGATTTGCGGCCGACCGACTTCTCGTCGAGGGTGATCTCAACGAGGCGCGAGGTATTACCGGACGTGTCAGCGCCGCCGGTCATGGCACCACTCCGGGCCGGTCATTGCGGGAGGCATCGCTCAGCGCTCCTTGTTGAGACGGATGGAGACCGAACGGGCGTGAGCTTCAAGCCCTTCCGCCTTCGCCAGCTTCATGGCACTCGGGGCCAATTTGCCTAGGCTTTCCGGCCCGAGCTTCAGGATCGACGAGCGCTTCATGAAATCGAGAACGCTCAGGCCCGATGAAAACCGTGCGCTGCGCGCCGTCGGCAAGACGTGGTTCGGCCCGGCCACATAGTCGCCGATTGCCTCGGGTGTATAGCGCCCGAGGAATATGGCGCCCGCATTGCGGATATTTGCCATCAGCGCCTCAGGATCCCCGGTGGCGATTTCCAGATGTTCAGGCGCAACACGGTCGATGAGCGGCGGCGCCTTGTCCAGGGATTTGACCACAATGACGGCGCCATAGCGTTTCCAGCTTTCGTCCGCGATTTCACCGCGTGGCAACTGCCCGAGTTGACGCTCAACCGCGAGGCGCACCGCCTCGCCGAAATCGGAGCTGTCGGTGATCAGTATGGATTGCGCGGATGTGTCGTGCTCTGCCTGCGCCAGCAAATCGGCCGCGATCCAGTCTGGATCATTCTTGTCATCAGCCACTACCAGAATTTCAGATGGCCCCGCGACCATGTCGATGCCGACCGTGCCGAACACCTGGCGCTTGGCGGCTGCCACATAGGCATTCCCGGGGCCGACAATGACCGCTACCGGGGCGATTGTTTGCGTGCCATATGCGAGCGCGGCCACCGCCTGCGCGCCGCCGACACGGTAGATTTCCTCAACCCCCGCCAGGCGAGCTGCGGCAAACACCAGCGGGTTCACCTCGCCATTTGGCGTCGGCACGACCATGGCGATGCGCGCCACGCCCGCCACCTTGGCCGGCACCGCGTTCATCAGCACGGAACTGGGATAACTTGCAGTGCCGCCGGGAACATACAGCCCGGCCGCCTCGACAGCCGTCCAGCGGTGGCCGAGTTCAGCACCCG
>CAXMMX010000129.1:0-3715 GCA_964194535.1 uncultured Alphaproteobacteria bacterium
ACCATGATCTGCTCCGCACTGACAGCCCTCTCCATCTTTGCGGGCGCGTGTTCCGATGCGACGCCGCAGACGCTCAGCGAAACGCCGCCGAGCTTCAACGTCGAGCTGGCGCAAAGCCTGATCAACAAGCACCGGGCAAACCACGGCTTGCGGCCCCTCGCCATCGACCCCCGGTTGATGCGCGCAGCAAAGGCGCATTCCACGGACCAGTCACAGCGCGGGCGCGTCTTCCATCGCGGCTCCGACGGTTCCTACCCCAAGGACCGCGCCCGGCGCTTTGGCTACAATCCTAAGCTCGCGTCGGAGAATGTCGCCGCCGGTTACAACAACACAGGCGACGTCATCAAGGACTGGAAAATAAGCAACGGCCACAACGCCAACCTGCTCCGGCGGGGCGCAAAGCACATGGGCATGGCGCTCGTCTATAACCCGCAAGTCGGCAAACAGACCTACTGGACGCTTGTTATCGGCGTGCCGAGGTAGAGTTGAGAAGCAGGAGAGTGAGGGGTCAGCATTGCGCTGGCCTCTTTTGGTTGGGAAAGGCGCGGGCGCTCACTGTGCTGAATTGCAGCCATTCTCAGCACCCTTTAATCCGAATTGGCACGGTTATTGCTTTGTGAAAAGCAGGCAAGTTAAGTGAGGGTGTCAAGTCATGAAATCACAGAATTCGCTGATACATAGATGTCGCTTAGAGGTCATTGAACGGCGGCAAGTGGTCGCCGATATCGAGTGCTTGATGGGGACATGCAAGCAAAATGTCGTTGATTTGGAACACCAGATAGAGTTCGAGCAGGAGAGGTCCGGGGTGGATGATGTCAATCATTGCACCTATCCCCCGTTTGCCAAGGCGGCGATCCAGCGCCGGGACAATTTGAAGAACTCAGTTCGCAAACTGGAGTCCAAGCTTGAGGAAGCCCTCGACCATTGGGCTGAGGCGTACGAGGAGCTTAAGAAAATCAATCTAACCAAAAGCGCTGAGCGAGAACTTATGGTTATCAACGAAATCGGCCTCATGTAGAATATGGGTTTTAGCCCGTCACAGGCGCAAAGGAATTGAACGGGTCAGCATTGCGCTGGCCCTTTTCTTATGGGGAAGGGATGCGGGCGCTCACCAGAGTCAAACCGGGAGGTCAGATGATAAGCGCGCGCCATAGCGGTGGTCATGTAAAATGTGACCTACATCACACGTTTTCACTTTCTCCCATTGCTTTTGAACCTTTTCGTGTCCGCCCGCGACTAACGGTATGTAGGAGAGGGCAGGCTCCCGGATTTCAACAACTCCGAAGACCTTCCTTCTCCCCTAAACCAGAGCAAAAGGAGAAACAAAATGTTGAAGAAACTGACGATAACGACACTGGCGGCCACGGCACTCATGACGTTCGCCATGTCAGACGGCATTCTGGCGCCGGCTTCCGCTGGAGGACTAAGCGCCCTCTCCACCAAGGCGTTCAACCCTCAGCCCGAGCCGCCCAAGTGGAAGAGCGGTATATTAAGCCCCGGCTCCACCAAGGCAATTATTATTATTGTCGGCGGTAAGTCCTAGACGATACCCGCATCTTGTCTTTTGCAAGCTGTGCCACAGACACAAAGAAATAAAGGGGTCAGCATTGCGCTGGCCCTTTTTTATGGGGGAAAGGGTGCGGGCGCTCACTGGGACAAGCTCTGGGGAGCACAACAAACAGGAGCGCCCGCCGTGCCCGTTGCTCTAGGAGAAGTATCACCACCGGGCACTTGGGCTGAGTGTAGCACAAGAAGGGCCACGGCGTACTTGCCACCTGGCCCCGAATTGAGCTAGACGCCGAGTGTCAGTGCCGAGTATATTCCGTTGCATGTGTTACCTAAATTGTTACCTATTCAGTTTTTGTTACTTTGTAGTGCTCTACTAAAGCACTGATATATAAAATAAAGGGCGGTTAGCTCAGCTGGAAGAGCGCCTGGTTTACACCCAGGAGGTCGGCAGTTCGAACCTGTCACCGCCCACCATCATGGGATTGACTTGACCGGCGTAGCTCACTGTCCTACACCGGTTCGCTCGTTGGGATGCGCCTCGTGCGGTCCTTTATATTGGGGGTGTAGCTCAGTTGGTTAGAGCGCTGGCCTGTCACGCCAGAGGCCGCGGGTTCGAGTCCCGTCACTCCCGCCACACTTTTCAATGACTTGGCTAAGCCCGAAAAAGCCTTTGCAACTTTTTCTGCCAGCGATTTGCGACTTTTAATCCCTATTCGTTCTCTCTGAGCTGCTTCCGGCCTACGATACGAGCTGCATCTACTTGCCGTATCCGAGTGACCGCTTTGGGCAGATATGTGTCCTGTAAATTCTTTGATGTGGCCAGTGAATTTGCCATTTTACGCTGCATCGCCTCAGCGCTTGCATCACCGGGTGAGAATTGGGTATCCCAAATCACCGCGATTCCAGCCGAGAGGCCGTGATAGCCCATCCGCCATGCATTCTTTACCAGACGCACAGCTTCCAAAGCACTTTATTTGTCTGTTTCTGGTCAGCAAGCAGACCTAATCATCAGTAATAATCGTGACTCTGGGATGGATGGCAGCATCCTAAAATTACCCGTGTGAAAATTTAATTGCCCAATATTGAGGGCATAAATAGTTTGCTGGGGGAGGGGTCTTTCGCCATGAGGCTATGAGATTTGAGACGCCCCCCCGTACCAATGCGCTGTCCGCGAACCCGCCTGGACATCCCATGGCAGCAGTCCTACATGAGCCTTGGACAGGACATCGCTGCCAGCTCTAACTGAAAGTTGGACGTTCGGTTGCGGTTTAAGGGCGATTACTTATGGCGATAGCTACAACATGCATCGGGTCCTACCCGAAGCCGGATTACGTTCCTATTCAGGATTGGTTCGAAATTGACAAAGGGCTCACGAGTACGAGCGGTGAAGTGACGAAACGCTATTCAGAGGCGATGGCAAACGCCGGCGAGGAGAGCGAAGCTTTGTTCATCAAGGCGACGCAAGCCGCCATTGAAGATCAAATTGCGTGCGGGATAAACGTGCCGACTGATGGCGAGCAGCGGCGGGAAAATTACATCCATTACCACTGCCGCCATCTGGCGGGATTTGACTTTGAAAACCTTACCCGGCGGGAGCTGCGCGACGGCGCCTATAGTGCTGAGCTTCCGACTATTGTTGGCGCCGTCAAACCCAGGGGAAGCCATTTCCTGGATGACGACTTTCAGATCGCACAAAGTTTCACCGACCGGCCCGTAAAGATAACCGTGCCCGGGCCCTTGACGATTATGGATACCACCGTAAACGCCGCTTATGATAATGAGCGCGAACTGGCGTTCGATCTTGCCGATGCACTCAACTTTGAAATCCGCGCCCTGGCAAACGCCGGCTGCAAGTATATTCAGGTGGATGAACCCTTGTTCGCACGCAATGTCGAGCGGGCGCTCGAATATGGTACGGAATGTCTGGACAGATGTTTCGAAGGCGTGTCTGGCTGCGTCACGAGGGTCATGCACATGTGTTGCGGCTACCCTGAACATGTGGACGATGAAAAATATCAGAAAGCCGATCCGCAGAGTTATTTCAAACTGGCCGAGGCCGTGGACGCGTCAACGGTTGATCAGATCTCGATAGAGGACGCCCATCGGCACAACGATCTGTCGCTGCTTGAGAGATTCACTGTTTCCACCGTCATTTTCGGCTGCATCACTATCGCCCAAAGCCGGATCGAGCCGGTTGAAGAAATTG
>CAXMMX010000130.1:0-6390 GCA_964194535.1 uncultured Alphaproteobacteria bacterium
AGTGGAAAAGAGCAACCTTGGACGGGCGGGCGCTTGCCGGGCTTTTCATTGATATTGTAGCTTTGCAGAAGTCGGCCACGACACGATCAGTTCACTCACCGGCCGGCAGTGACCTCACGTAAGAGTTAGCGTTCTAGCGGAGCCGCTACTGCGGCAACGGATGGATTCTGAGTCGTTAGAAACAAGCGACCGCAATTGAGGAGGCAATAACCCATGGCGTGGACCGACGATCGAGTCGAGTTGTTAAAAAAGCTTTGGGCAGAGGGACTTAGCGCCAGCCAGATCGCCAATCGGCTGGGTGGCGTCACAAGGAATGCTGTCATAGGCAAGGTGCACCGGCTTGGACTTTCAGGCCGCACCACGACTTCGAGGGCCAAGGCGCCGCGCACGCGCCGAAGACCCGTACGCACACAAAACAGAAGCGCAAGACCACAAATGCGAACGCAGGGAAGTGCCGCCCTGAAACCGGCATATGACGCGAACGCTGATGAGGAATACCAGCTCGTACCGGCTCCGATCATGGAGCTTGTGATCCCGCTGAACGAGCGGGCGAGCATCCTGACCCTGGATGAAACCAAGTGCCGTTGGCCGATTGGCGATCCAGGAGATGAGGAGTTCCACTTTTGCGGACGGCACTCAGAAGTGGGTGTTCCTTATTGCGAACACCACTCAAGCATCGCCTATCAACCAGCGCAGTCACGCCGCAGGGGCGGCCGCACCGCGTCCCGGTAACACACAAGGATCAGGCACCCTCAAACTGGGGCGCCTGATTCCATACCTGACCAGATTGGAGGCACTTACCGCCAATCTGGAGACGGCCCGGCCCCATCCCTTACCTTCGATGGACACACACTTTTCCTGAAAATGACTTTTTTCATTTCGCATTTTCCGGGCGGAAAACCGCACCATCCCTTACCTTCGCGGGGACATGCTTTTCCTGAAAATGCGTTTAGCGCATCAGCGCCAGGCCTGAGTAGATAAGCGCGGCGAGCAGCGCCGCCGCCGGCACCGTAATCACCCACGCAGCAATGATCACAACGAAATGCGACCGGCGAACCAGTTTCCGGCGGGTCACTTCTTCCTGTGTCGGTATCTCTTCAGGGAATTCGGATGGGTAGCGGATGTGTTTTTTGACGTAGGCCTTCCGGCGTTTCGAGTGGCTTGTATAATATTCCCGGAAAAAGCCAACGCCGAACACAGCGCCGACCGCGATATGCGTTGAAGAGACGGGCAAGCCGAGTGCTGATGCGAGGATCACCGTAATAGCCGCGGACAGGGCAACACAGAAGGCCCGCATTGGGTTCATCCTGGTGATTTGCTCACCAACCATCCGAATGAGCTTGGGACCATAGAGAAACAGGCCCAGCGAGATACCAACCGCGCCGATCAGCATGACCCAGATGGGAATACCGACCTTGGCTGCAATGTCTCCCGACTGCACGGAGTGCAGGATGGCCGCGAGCGGCCCCACCGCGTTGGCAACATCATTCGCACCATGGGCAAATGAAAGCAGCGCGGCGGAGCAGATCAGCGGGACATGAAACAGGACCCGCAAGGATTCATTGCGGTTCTCCAAACCTTCGGACCTGGCCCTCACCCAGGGCCGCAGAAGCGCCAGCGCCACAAAAAAGACGCCAACCCCGACAGCTAAAACCATAGTGAAGTCGGGCTTCCAGACCCGCTTCAGGCCCTTCATCGCCAGATAGCAGGAAAATACCGCCGCCATCGTGGCAATCAGCACCGGAACCCAGCGCCGCGCTGCGGCGATCTTGTCGTCCTGATAGATCACATTGATCTTGATGAAGGCGAGAAAGAGCGCCGCGACTACGCCCCCGAGCAGTGGTGAAATAACCCAGCTTGCCGCGATCTTGCCCATGGTGACCCAGTTCACGGCACTAAAGCCGACGGCCGCGATGCCCGCGCCCATGACACCGCCGACAACCGAATGCGTGGTGGAAACCGGAGCGCCAAAATAGGTCGCGAGATTGACCCACAGCGCCGACGACAACAGGGACGCCATCATCACCCAGACAAAGGTTTGGCTGTCGGGAACAAGGGAGGGATCAATGATCCCCTTGGCGATTGTATTCACCACATCGCCGCCAGCGATCAGCGCACCGGCACTCTCGAACACCGCGGCGATGACCAGCGCACCCGCGAGCGACAAAGCGCGTGATCCGACCGCCGGACCAATATTGTTGGCGACATCGTTGGCGCCGATATTGAGCGCCATATACCCGCCCAGCATCGCTGCCACGACGATGAAAACAGAGCCGGGCTGCGCGCCGATATAGATGGTTGAAAAAGCGCCCGCGAACGCCAGGAAGAGCAACGCCAGTCCGGGCGCGAAAAGCCGCCGCGAGACAAAACGGGTCGCCTCTTCGACATGGACAAGCTTTGTGAGGTCCTTGTCGAGTGATGCTTTTTTGAGCTGAGGTGGTTGTTTGCCTGGAGATCGATCCGATTCAGCCATCTGTGCCCCGTGTCTTTGAATCAATCCTCAATGCAGCTCGCAGATAGGGCAATCTCGTCTGCAATGTAAACTCATTTATCCTAGTCATCCTTGTTGTGTTCATAAGTTCTGATTATACGTTTTTTTTCAGACTGCTTGCTGTTGGCTCATCGCAAGACTGTTCATGGAACCCAGGTCCGGCATAGGATAAAACACGCTACCCGTGGAGAAGACATGAACCAGAAGACCGCAAGCACTGCCAAGCCAATCGATCTTGCCGCCTTCGATCTGGACAACCCAGTGTTACCCAAGGAAATCTATGGGGCCGCCTTCCTCTCTGGTGGATATCCCTACGACAGGCGCATGCCGCGCAAGGCTTATGAGGATGAGCTGCATCTCCTCCAGATCGAGTTGCTGAAACTCCAGCGCTGGGTGCGCAATGAGGGCATGCGTATCGTTATGGTGTTTGAAGGACGCGACGCGGGCGGCAAAGGCGGCACAATCGAGCGTTTCATGGAGCACCTCAACCCGCGCCATGCGCGCACGGTGGCGCTTTCCAAGCCTACCGAAACCGAGCGCGGACAATGGTATTTTCAGCGCTATGTCGCCCACCTGCCAACTGCGGGGGACATGGTCCTGTTCGACCGCTCCTGGTACAACCGCGCCGGCGTGGAGCGGGTCATGGGCTTCTGCACGCCGAGCCAGGTCAAACAGTTCCTGATAGAAACGCCGGAGTTTGAGGCTTCCCTGGTCAGAGATGGTATACGGCTGTTCAAACTCTGGCTGACAGTCGGCCATGAGATGCAGATCAAACGGTTTCACGACCGGTGGCACGACCCGCTCAAATCCTGGAAGCTCTCCCCCATCGATCTGGCAAGCATGTCCAAGTGGGATGAGTATACGCAGGCGCGTGAGGATATGTTCGACCGCACACACACAAAAACCGCACCGTGGACGGTGATCCGCTCCAATGACAAACGCCGCGCCCGGCTCAATGCCATGCGCCACATCCTGTCGTCCATTTACTATGGCGAAAAAGACGAGAAAATCGTCGCCAAACCCGACCCGGGGATATTAGGGTCAGAGGGTGATATTTTTAAGGAAGCCTGAATGCCGCCCACGTTTGCCGTCATAATTTGAAGTGCCAATGGAGAAGCCAGGTGGAGCAAGATTCTAGCAATAGCGAGAAGTCCGTTGATATGGTCCTGACAGCGATAGCCCGGGACCGGCCCGGCGTGGTTGAGAGCCTTGCAGACTTGATCACCGCCCATTTGGGCAACTGGGTTGAAAGCTCGATGGCCCAGCTCGGGGGGGAATTTGCAGGCAACGTAATGGTCGAAGTGCCGGCAGGGGCTGTCGACAAACTTGAGGACGCCCTGTCCGCCCTCGACAATGAGGGTATTGATGTCACCGTGCACAAGGCTTCTTCATACGCGCCACCAAGCGGACACCATGCCCGGCTTGAGCTTGCCGGCCAGTCTGGGTTTGGACGATTTGCGCAACACCCTGGAGCAGATTGCAACGGACATTATGGTCGATATTGAACTGACCGATGTCTAAGTATGCGCCTGAGTATTTCTCCCATGTCTCATACGACGCACCCTGAAATAAACACCGAGCGGCTTTGGCAACGCCATCTTGATATGGCGAAGATCGGCGCGACGCCCGGTGGCGGTGTCCACCGTCTGGCATTGACCGATGAGGATATCGAGGCCCATCTCCTGCTGGTAAAGTGGGCCGGGATCCACGATTTTTCCATTCACCTCGACGCCATCGGCAACATGTTTATCCGCCGAACCGGGAGCGAACCGTCCCTGCCGCCTGTTGCCAGCGGCTCGCATACCGATACCCAGCCCTTCGGGGGCCGGTTCGATGGCATTACAGGCGTCCTGGCGGCCTTCGAGGCACTGGAAACAATCCATGAGGCGGGCATTGAAACCCGTCACCCGCTTGAGACAATTGTCTGGAACAATGAAGAAGGCTCCCGCTTCATACCCGCTTGCATGGGATCGGCCGTCTATGCCGGCGTCGAGACGCTCAAGGATATGCTGGCCCGCGAAGACAAGGGCGGCGTGACCATGGGCGCGTGCGTCGACAAGCTGAAAAAGGCCCTGCCCCAGGCCGGCGCGCGCGAACTCGGTGCGCCAATCGCAAACTTCATCGAAACCCATATCGAACAAGGGATTGAACTCGAAACCAGTGGAAACACCATTGGCGCCGTGACCGGCATGCAGGGTTATCGCCGCTTCACGGTGGAAGTCACCGGGGAAGATGCACATTCCGGCACGACACCACGCTCCCGGCGCAAGGACGCCTTTGTCGCCGCCACCGACATTACGCATGCCTTAAGGAAAACCCTGTGGGACGGCAAGGATGAAATACGCTATACGATCGGGCGTTTCGAGGTCTTGCCCGGTGGCATATCCGTCGTGCCGGGCCAGGTGAATTTCACTATCGATCTGCGCCACCACGACAAAGACACGCTGAAGGAACTGGGCGACCGAATTCCTGAAGTTTGCAGGACTCATGCAGGACCTTGCGAGATCAACATCGCAGAGTTCATCAAGCAAGATCCGATGAATTTTCCCGAAGCCATCATCTCCAGCGTTGAAAAGGCAGCGGCCCGGCACGATTTCAAACATCAGCGCATTTACTCTTACGCCGGCCACGACGCCCGCCATGCCGCGCGGCTTTGCCCGGCGGGCATGATTTTCATCCCCTGCTGGAAAGGCATCAGCCACAACGAAGCCGAGCGCGCCGAACCCGATGATATCGCCGCCGCCGCGCAGGTGATTTCGGACATGCTGATCGAGCAGGCCGTTTGAATTGGCGGCAAGGAAACAGAACACAGACTTGACAGGGTTTAACGCAAGAAAATGATGCCCATAGGAGAGCCAACCCAATGACCTCACATATCCTGCACCGGCAAACCAAAACCCCCATGCCGGTCATCGCCAGTGGCGAAGGCGTCTATCTGACCGACAGCCAGGGCAAACGTTACCTGGAGGGCTCCGGCGGTGCGGCAGTTTCATGTCTGGGTTATGGCAATAAGAGGGTCATCAAGGCGATCAAGGGTCAGCTCGACAAGATCGCCTTCGCCCATACAGGTTTTTTTACCAGCCAACCGGCCGAAGAACTCGCTGACTGGCTGTGCGAACGCGCGCCGGGAAATATCGGCCAGGTTGCAGTTGTCAGCGGCGGTTCGGAAGCCGTCGAGGCAGCCCTCAAGATTTCCCGCCAGGCACTCATTGAGAGCGGTGAAGAAAAACGTACGCATGTGATCGCCCGCCGCCAGTCCTTTCACGGCGCCACCCTCGGTGCAATGAGTGTTGGCTATCACGTTGAGCGGCGCAAACCTTACCTGGACATGCTCGCTCACAATACCAGCCATATTTCTCCCGCCTATGCGTACCGCCATCAACGCCGCGACGAGAGCGCGGAAGATTATGGCAAGCGCTCTGCGCAGGAACTTGAAGATGAAATCCTCAAAGTAGGTCCGGACAAGGTCGCGGCCTTCTTTGCCGAAACCGTGGTGGGCGCAACAATCGGCGTCGTACCGCCGCCACCGGGATATTTCCGCGAAATCCGGCGCATCTGCGACAAGTACGGGGTTCTGCTCATCCTCGATGAGGTCATGTCCGGCATGGGGCGAACCGGCACGCTTTTCGCCTGCGAACAAGATGGTGTCGAACCTGACATCATCACCGTCGCCAAAGGGCTTGGTGCGGGATATCTGCCCATCGGCGCAACGCTGATTTCATCCAGACTTGCAGACGCGATCGTGCAGGGCAGCGGCACTGTGAAGCACAGCCACACCTATATGGGACACGCCACGGCCTGTGCAGGAGCGCTCGCGGTGCAGGCCGTGATCGAGGAGGACAAGCTCCTGCCTCAGGTCCGCACGCGCGGTGCGCGTTTCATGGAGTTGCTGAATGAGA
>CAXMMX010000131.1:0-2868 GCA_964194535.1 uncultured Alphaproteobacteria bacterium
TATAGTCGTCTCGAGTCGAAGCTCGCGCCCGCGGCTTCTTTATCCGTTCTAGCACACCTGGAATTCCTGGTAGAGCGAGGCCTTGTTCAATCAGAAGATTATCCCGTTGCACTTGAGTCAGCCTTTTCAATTCCTCAGCCCTCGCCTGTTCCCTGAGTATTGCCAGTCTTGCTTCTTCTTCTTTTTTCGCTTTCGCCCTAAGCTCCTGCAGCCGCTTGGCCTGATCGCGCGCCACCTTTGCGCGTTTGGCCAATGCCGCGTCAAGCGCCAGACGCTCTCCTTTTTCAAGACCCGCCTTCACCTCGGTGAACAAGCGCCTGATACGCCTGGCATTGGTGCCAAAGTCATGCTCGCCATAGCGAGACGCGGACCGCACATCAATCTTTGCCTTTCCCGTTCCCGCGACCACCCGGATGACAACATCATCGGCGTAGCCCATCAGGAGCGTCCTGGCGACGGCCTCTATCTGGCCCGGCATTTTACCTTTCGGTTTGCTTTCGTTGATAATTTGCCAGTCAAGCCTGGTCACCGCTTCACGTGCGAGGTCGAAGGTCTCTTCCGCGGAGCGCTCAAGCACCATTGGGCGAATATCCGGATAGGCCTGGATCTGCTGCTCCGCGAATTTTGCGCCGGAATATACTGTCGGGTTGGCGTCCTGGTCCCGAAGTGCCGCAATATGCTCGAACTGAGGGGGCAACTGGGAATCCGTCGTGATGTCGTTGATTTTGGGCCGCGTCAACAAATCGGGCAGATACCACAAGGGACCGGCCAGCACGGCGAGGCCAATAATGGCGCCTGCGACCGCATGCCCGCCTCCCAGAAGGCCCTGACGCCAGATGCGCACCAGAGCGATACCCGCAAGCGCCAAGGCAAGCAGGCCGCCAAACGCACCGAACCCTAAAAGATTGGTGGCAACGCGCGTTCCTAGCAAATCAAACCGATGCAGCAATAAGGAGATGATCATAACTTGAGCGGCGAAGACCGCTACGCGCCGTGACCAGCGCGCCTGCTTCGACTCTCGTTGCAGCAATACAGCGGTCATGTTCTTTCCTGAGACTGCGCAAATGTCATATATGCGTGAGATTTCAGGCTATCTCGAGGCCATGCGTCATTCGCACTTTCAGATAGCGTGCGCGGCGCAGTGACACAATGGCTGCAATGATTCTATACCAAACCGGCAGCAGGTCATATTTTTAACCGACCCGTGCCGAGGCCGAAACCAAGCGAGCAAATTCATGTCCCCACTTACCAATGCGCAGACCCGGGATGTCGAGACCCTGATCCATCCCTACACCAACCTCGATGCCCACAGGGGCGAGGGACCAACCATCCTGGAAAGCGGCAAAGGCATCTATGTGCACGACACCGATGGCAAACAATATATCGAGGGTATGGCGGGGCTGTGGTGTACCTCGCTGGGCTACGGCAACGAAGAGTTGATCGAAACAGCCCGTGAACAGCTCTCAAAACTTTCCTTCACTCATCTGTTCGGCGGCAAGTCGCACGACCCGGCAATAGCACTTGCTGAAAAACTCAAGGAAATCTCCCCTGCCCCGGCATCAAAGATTTTCTTCACCTGCTCGGGTTCTGAAGCCAATGACACCCAGATCAAGCTCGCCTGGTACTACAACAACGCACGCGGGCTGCCGGAGAAGAAGAAAATCATCTCGCGCCAGCGCGGCTATCACGGCGTCACGATTGCCACTGCGAGCCTCACCGGGCTTCCGGCAAACCACGCAGATTTCGATTTGCCCATCGACCGTATCCTGCACACCGCCTGCCCGCACCATTACCGCAATGCTCAAGATGGCGAGAGCGAGGAGAATTTTTCCACCCGCCTCGCCAATGAGCTGGACGAGTTGATCCAACAGGAAGGACCCGGCACCATCGCCGCATTCATCGCCGAACCGGTTATGGGCGCAGGCGGCGTTGTCATACCGCCGGAAACTTATTTCACGAAAATCCAGGCCGTGCTCGCAAAATACGATATTCTGTTCATTGTGGATGAGGTGATTTGCGGGTTTGGGCGCACGGGCAACATGTTCGGGTCTCAGACATATGGTCTGAAGCCCGACACCATATCCGTTGCCAAGGCAATTACCTCTGCCTATTCCCCGCTCGGCGCGGTTACGGTTTCAGAAGACGTCTATCAGGCAATGCTCGATGAAAGCCGGAAAATTGGCACATTCGGGCATGGTTACACATATTCGGGCCACCCGCTCTCAACCGCGATTGGCCTCAAGACCCTGGAGATCTACGAGCGCGACAATATCGTCGGCCAGGTTCAATCGGTTGCACCCATTTTCCAGTCACGCCTCAATGCGCTCTCCTCACATCCCCTTGTAGGCGAAGCGCGCGGGATCGGCCTCATTGGCGCGGTGGAACTCGTCGCCGACAAGACTTCCAGGACGCCGTTCGATCCTAAACAGGGCGCCGCCGCCCATGCGTCACAGATGTGCCAGGAAGAAGGACTCATAACGCGCGCAATATACGGGGATGCGCTCGCATTGTGCCCACCTCTCATCATCACCGAACAGCAGACACATGAAATGTTCGATGCCCTGGAGCGTGGGCTGGAGCGTTCTCTGGACGTGTTGAAGGTGGGCGCCTGAGTCAGGCAATCGCTCATCTTCATCAATCATTAAGATCTTGATTCGAATCCTAGGGCAGGCGGGTTCCCCTCAGGGGGTGTTGATCCGGGCGGGCGGCCTTATGTTGGATCAGCCAGGCGGAACGATTAGCAATGTCCAGTTTCGGTATCGCGTATCGCGGCGTTAAAGCCGTGGCCCTGCTCGCGGGGGCAACACTGATTTGCGGTTTCACCTTCAGAGCAGGTGGCCCGCCTGAGCTTCACTACGCTGACTATAA
>CAXMMX010000132.1:0-2885 GCA_964194535.1 uncultured Alphaproteobacteria bacterium
CCGACCACACTTGCCAACGGCCGCCTGCTGGTTTCGCGGCAGGGATCCCTTGCGCGGATCACGTTCAGCAAGCCCGAGCGCATGAATGCGATGTCGCTGGACATGTGGGAGGGGCTCGGCATCGCTCTGGATAATCTAAAAGAGGACGACACCGTTCGCGTGGTCATCCTGTCGGGCGCCGGAGAAAAGGCCTTTGTCTCTGGTGCTGACATCTCGGAATTTGGAAAACTGCGCTCCTCGGCGGAGGGCGTGCGCGCCTATAACGCCATCTCAGAGGCCGCAGATGCCGCGCTCTATGAATTCCCCAAACCCACGATTGCCGAGATCAGGGGGTATTGCGTCGGCGGCGGCATGGGCCTTGCCGTGGCCTGCGACATCCGGATTTGTTCCGAGGATGCACGGCTGGGCATCACCGCGGCAAAGCTGGGCCTGGGATACGGCTATGAAGGGGTGCGCAGACTCGTCGATCTGGCTGGGCCGTCCGTTGCAGCGCGCGTCCTCTATTCGGCTGAACTGTTTGCGGCAGAAGACGCCCTTTCGATGGGGCTTGTGGACATCGTGGTTCCGCGTGACCAGCTGGCGCGGGGGGTTGGCGAACTGGCGGAGCGCCTGGCCGCCAACGCGCCGTTGACCTTGCGCACCGCCAAGGCGGCTATTCGCGCCGTCTCCCGCCCCGACGGCGAAAAAGCGCGCGCCGAGATCGACCGGCTGGTGGCACGGTGTTTTGCAAGCGACGACTACGCAGAGGGGCGCCGCGCCTTTGCCGAGAAACGCAAGCCTGATTTCAAGGGGCGATAAACCGGGAAGTATCGGCACTCAGGATGAACACAACACTGGATATCGGCGTTCTGAAGCAGTGGGTCGGCCGTACCGAACGCATGGCCGACACGATCGATGCGGGGCGGGCGAGGCGCATGCAGGCAACGCTGGACAGGGAACCTGATTTTGCTCAAGGGGAGGAGTTGCCGCCCTTCTGGCACTATATTTACTTCAATCCCGAAGTGCCGACGTCGAAGCTGAATGAGGACGGCCACGAGCGGCTGGGTAGGTTTCTTCCGCCCGTGTCGCTCAAGCGGCGGATGTGGGCCGGCGGCCGGATCGAGATTGAGCGACCGCTTCACATAGGGGAAAACTGCGTCAAAACCTCCACCATCCGCGATGTCCAGTTGAAGCAGGGACGCAGCGGGACTCTGTGCTTTGTTTCCGTCGACCATGCTTTCGAGGTCGAGGGTCGACTCCGATTCACCGAACGCCAGAACATCGTCTATCGCGACATTCCCGCATCGGGCAGCGCGCAGCCGCCGGGCCAGCCGGCGCCAACCGATGCAACGGCGCGCAGAACGATCACGCCGGATCCGGTATTGCTGTTCCGCTTCTCGGCGCTGATATTTTACGGCCATCGCATCCACTACGATGCAGACTACACAAGGCAGGCCGAAGGATATCCCGATCTGGTCATACAGGGGCCCCTGACCGCGGCACTTCTTGCCGAGTTCGGCCGCGATCAGCAGCCGAAAAAAAAGCTCAAATCGTTCGATATCCGGGCCATAAGGCAGCTTTTCAGCCCGGCACCATTCCTAATCGAGGCGCGCAGCAACTGCGATACGACCGAGACATGGGCGCGTGGGCCTGACGGAACCGTCGCAATGACCGTCAATCTCACTTTCCTTCCAGAGCCCCAGGAGGCCTGACAGATGCCGAACCCCCTTTTTGATGCCCTTCTGGCACCCCATCGCGACAGCGCCGAGATCTTGGTGATCCGCCCCGACGGCTTGTCGCTGAGCTATGGCAGCTTCTTAGAAGCGGTGGCCCGTATGGCTGCCGTACTCAGGAATTGCGGGCTCGGCCCCGGCGACCGTCTTGCGCTGCAGGTCGAGAAATCGGTCGAGGCGCTCGAAATCTACGGGGCGTGCCTGATGACCGGCGTCATCTTTCTGCCGCTGAACACCGCCTATACCGCCGACGAGATCCAATATTTCCTCGCCGATGCAGAGCCCGGCTATCTGATCTGTGATCCGGATCGAATGGCGGAACTGGCGCCGGTCGCCGAGCGCCAGGGAACCCAGCTACTGAGTCTGTCGCGCGATGGCACCGGAAGTTTTGCCGATCTGGTCAGAATTGCAACACCTGAATACAGGCCGGTCGCGCGGGCGGCGGACGACATTGCGGTACTGCTTTACACCTCGGGCACGACGGGGCGGTCGAAGGGGGCAATGCTGACCCAGGCCAACCTGCTGTCCAACGCACAGGTACTTGTCGAAGAGTGGCGCATCACGAATGACGATCGTCTGTTGCACGCATTGCCGATCTTCCATGCCCATGGGCTTTTTGTGGCCGTCAACACCACCTGGCTGGCCGGCGGCGGCCTGATATTTCATTCCGCCTTCGACCTCGATCAGGTGCTAGATGCGTTCTGGGCCGCCACCACGATGATGGGCGTTCCCACCTTCTACACCCGACTTTTGGATGACCCGCGATTTACCGTCGATCTTGTAAGGAACATGCGGCTCTTCATTTCCGGCAGTGCGCCACTTCTGGCTGAAACACATGATCGGTTTGCGGCGCGCACGGGTCACCGCATACTCGAGCGCTATGGCATGACCGAAACAGGGATGAACACCTCGAACCCCTATGACGGCGAAAGGCTTGCGGGCTCGGTGGGCTTCGCGCTTCCCGGGGTCGAACTTCGCATCACTGGTCCCGATACGGGCGCCGATCTGTCCGACGGTGAGATCGGCATGATCGAAGTGCGCGGACCGAACGTGTTTAAAGGCTATTGGCGCATGCCCGAAAAGACCCGTGAAGAACTGCGCGAGAACGGCTTTTTCATCACGGGAGACCTGGGCCGACGGGACAAGGACGGCTGTATCCACATCGTCGGGCGC
>CAXMMX010000133.1:0-2046 GCA_964194535.1 uncultured Alphaproteobacteria bacterium
GCAGCATGCGTGCGGGCCGCAGAAATTCCAATCTTTCACGAACAAGTGGTTTGGGAGCTTCGGTGCTTCGCGCCTCAGCGCTGCCCTTCAATGCATGGGCGTCCTGGTGCCGCTCATGATATTTGGAGGTACGCAGGCTCAGGCATTTCCGAATGTCGGCGTGAACCTCCAGCAAGCCATCGAGAAGCAGAACAACGTTCTCAACAGGGGTAGCGAACGCCATGGGTTCAAGTTTGGGATCCTGGGTTCTGTTGAGTTCAAGTCGATCAACCATCGTTTCCAGTCCGACTGGCAGGGCGTTCTTGCGCGGATCAAGGATGAAACCGATGTCTATGAGCGTTGCAGCTCATCTGAGGTTGATTGCCCGCCGAAAGTGCGGCAATGGCGCGAGCTGCTTCAATCGCTGAAGGGACAGCCCGTTGATAAGCAGCTGAAAAACCTCAATAAAGCGATCAACAAAATGGCAACCTACGCTGACGATGACAAAATCTTCGGCAAGCGCGATCATTGGGCGACGCCGCTGGAGTTCTTAAAAGGCAAAGCCGATTGCGAAGATTATGCCACGGTCAAATTCTGGTCCTTGCTTGAGCTTGGCTTCAGAAATGATCAGTTGCGTCTGGCCGTTGTGAGAGACAGGCGCCGGGGAATTATGCATGCCGTGGTTACGGTTGAAACGGGAGGCAAGAACATTGTTCTGGATAGCCTGTTTGATCATCCCGTAGAGCAAAAATATGTGTTGAAGTATGCACCGATCTATTCGGCAAACCTGGACAGTAACTGGTCGCATATCGTCACCAGGAAAATTCGCGTGAGCTATATAAATTCCCTGGAGAGCCGCGCGAAGGGTCGTGTTTTCCCGGTTAAGGCCAAAGAACTGGTTCCGCCAGTGGTCAGGCCCGCTCGTGGGCCAATTGGTCTGGCGGCTCTCATAGCCCCGGTGTTCATAGACTGGACATAGCCGGAGAGTGTGTACTGCGCGGTGATGACCCGCTGCTGTAACGCAGTATTCAGGTTTGATCAGAGCCGGGATTGCACGGTATATAATGGCCAATCGCCGTCATCTGCGTGCATCCGGTCCTGATCTCCAACATGCCAAATCCTGTCCTCATCAATATGACACGCGGAAGTGTGGTGGAAAGTTTTCACCGGGGCGCGGTGTGCATTGTGCGCGCCGAGGGGGAGGCTGTGGTCGCGCTGGGTGATATCGAGCGGCCAATCTATCCGCGCTCTGCCATCAAGGTGTTGCAGGCACTACCGCTTTTGGAAAGCGGCGCGGCGGATACAGCACGCTTCACGGACAAGGAACTGGCGCTGGCCTGCGCATCTCACAATGGTGAGGAGGTGCATGTCGAGACCGTGGGCGCCATGCTGGCAAAGTCAGGCATTTCCGTGGACGCTTTGGCATGCGGCAATCAGTGGCCCATGAGAGATGAAGCTGCCCGTTCACTGGCGGCAACGGGACATAAACCGACGCCACTCCACAATAATTGCTCAGGCAAGCATGCAGGTATGCTGACACTCGCCACTCATCTCCAGGCAGGTCTTGAGGGCTATGAGCATACCGATCACCCGGTTCAGCAGCGCATTCGTCGCACGATCGAGGAGATGACCGGGATGGCGGCCTCGCCCCGGATGTGCGCCATCGATGGATGTTCGGTGCCTACCTGGGCCATGCCACTCAAGGGGCTAGCGAGGGCATTTGCGCGGCTTGCTGCGCTTTCAGGGCTTTCACCGGAGCGTGCGGCGGCGGGCAAACGCCTGATGCGCGCCTGCACCAGCGAGCCGCAGATGGTGGAAGGGACAGGACGGTTTGGAACCGGCGTCATGCGCCGGCTCGGGGCGTCGGCGTTCGTGAAAGGAGGTGCGGAAGGGGTCTATTGCGCAGCTTTTCCTGAGCAGGGTCTCGGCATGGCGCTGAAGATCGATGACGGCGCCAAGCGCGGCTCCGAAGCGGTTGCGGCGCATGTGATTGCTTTGCTTTTCCCGGATCAGATAGAAAATGCAGCTGACCTGATGAATTTGAAAATCACCAATTGGCGCGGACTG
>CAXMMX010000134.1:0-5515 GCA_964194535.1 uncultured Alphaproteobacteria bacterium
GCTTACCTATGACGCCGACACAATAGATGATCAGCGCGATGACGCCGGCGAACGGACCCAAACCAACGGCGACAACGAACAAAAGCGCCCAGATGATCTCGGAAACTCCGCGACACACGGTCAGGAAAAGCCGGACTGGTATATAGACGAGGGGACTGGGCGATACGTTCTTGGCTGCCAGAAACGCCATTGGCAGCGCCAGTATCGAGGCAACAACGGTAGAAATAATACCGATTTGCAGCGTTTCTATCACCGGCCAGCCCAATCTTTTTAGGTAAGACCAGTCCGGCGGGAACATCTGTTTCAGCAACTCTAAAATAGCCGGAAAGCCGGTGACGAACTCCTGGATGCTCATCTCCGTACCCTTGATCGAAGTCCAATAGACCCCGACGGCAACAAGCATGACGCCCATACGCAACGGTGTCATCTTGAAAGCTCCGGCGCGAAGCTCAGCTTCGTTAAAGGTCGGTCCCTTGCTCATATCAAATAATTTTCCCTCGCAGGAAGGCGCTGATGCGATCGATAACGACCAGAATGAGGACAATCAGAATCAGACAGGTCACAACTTCGGGATAGCGGAAATCCTGAAGCGCGTGGGTCAGGGCCAAGCCGATGCCACCGGCGCCAACCAGACCCAGTACCGTCGATGCCCGGTTGTTATATTCCCAGTAAAACAGCGTGCTCGACATCATGATCGGGATAACGTTGGGCATGACGCCGTACAAGATCACCTTGAACCGGCTGGCACCCGCCGACTCCATGGCTTCCATGACGCCGGGGTCGGCAGACTCGATGGCTTCATAGTAAAATTTTCCCAAGCCACCGATGGAGTGTAAAACCAACGCCATCACACCTGGAAACGGACCCAGGCCGACGGCGGTGACCAGGACCATGGCCCAGATCAGTTCCGGCACCGTGCGGAAGACGCCGATGAACAAACGGACGATAACACTAACAATCGGAGCGGGCGTGGTGTTGACGGCGGCCAGAAAGGCCAGGGGCAAGGCGAAGAAAATAGGTATGGTTGTGCCCAGCAACGCCATCTCCAGCGTTTCGATCATCGGCCACATCAGGTCTGGTAGGATGGTGAAATCAGGTGGCAGCATACGCCCGCCCAGATCATAGATAAGCGGCAGACCCTCTATCAATTTTGGAATGTTGAATTCGGTGCCCCATGCCGACCACAGCGTCGCAGCCAGAACCACCATACCGATGATTGCATATTGGCGGCGATTTACGCGCCGTTCTTCCATAACGGCATCCAGAACGCCTGCTGCAATGACTGTCGTCATTCTACGGATGCCTCCGTGGTTTCCACCGTTTGATCTTCATCGATCTCATCAACGGGTTTTTTGAAGACCCTTTCGATAACGGCGTCGCTTAATTCATTCGGCGGCCCGTCAAACGTCACCTTGCCCTCCGCCAGGGCAATGATCCTGTCGGCATAAGTCATCGCCACATCCAGTTGATGCAGGCTCATGACCACCGTCAGGCCGTCGCGTCGCGCTATATCTTTGATCAGGTCCATAATCTGGACGCGCATGATGATATCAAGGCTGGCAATGGGTTCGTCAGCTAGAATGATCTTGGGTTCCTGGATCAGCATGCGGGCTATGGCAACGCGTTGTTTTTGCCCGCCGCTGAGCGTATCGGCACGGCGCAGATAAAGTTCCTGATCCTCCAATCCCGCACGGACCAGCGAACGCACCGCGGCTTCGTGATCTTCGGGGGAAAAATTGTAGGTCAGCGCCCGCCAGGTGCCCAGTGACCCAAGCCGGCCGCACATCACATTCATCAACACGCTCATGCGGTTGACCAAATTGAATTCCTGAAAAATCATGCCAATGTGCTGACGGGCTTGCAGCAGGCCTTTTTTGCTGAGCGCGCCCAGTTCCTGCCCGTCGATCCTGACGATACCCGACGTTGGGCGTACAAGAAAATTCAGACATCGCAGAAGTGTTGATTTTCCAACCCCACTGGGACCAAGCAGGACAATGAATTCGCCCTTCTTGAAGCTTAGTGAAATGTCTTCAATGGCGGGGGCAGAACGACCGTAAGCCTTGGTCAGATGTCGCACTTCGACCATCACGTTTTGGTCGGCCTTACTACTCATTGGTGCCCCCATCGTATTTGTTTTGCTCGTCTCGAACCGTATGGCAGGCCCAGATCCTAGAGTGATATCGGGGAAAGCTCTCACTTAAAAATCAGGGTCCGGATTATGTCACAAATCCGGACCCTGAAATCTCAGAAGGATAAAGGTGCTAGTTTTTCTTCTTCTTCTGTGCGGCTTTGATCTTTTTCTTCAACTCCGCCATCTCAGCAAGGTCTAAAAAATCTTTGTGAGAGGTCGGTACAAAGCCCTTGCTAGGCCAGATTTTATATTCGTTAGCCGTCTTCTCGGGCAACGAAAGGAAGGCATTACGCACTTTATTGATGAAATCCGGGCCCCACTTGGAATCAATGACCATCGGCGTGTTGGGAACCTTCTGACAGGCGACGATGCTAAGTTCAGCATTAATCAGCTTGTCATTGGCTTCGTCGTATTTTTCCATTTTGAAGATGCCCCGATCCTGCCATCGCCAGAAATAGAAATCACCGACGGCGCCCGCGTCGACCTTACCGTTTTTAACGGCCAGGAAGGAGGCGTCGTGCTTACCCGCGAAGATCTTGCGCTTGAAGTCTTTATCCGGGTTGATCCCGTTTTTCAGCAACATGTATGTAGGCGCCACACCGCCAGAGGTGGACGTCGGAGACACGAACGAGAATGTCTTACCCTTGAGGTCGGCGAACGTCTTAATGCCGCTGTCGGGCTTGGTAATGATGCAAGATTTGTAGTAGGTCCGATTGTAAGTGTCCTTGTTGAGGACCAGCGGCTCCACTTTCATGCCTATGTCGAGCATCTTTAGGTACTGGCCGCCGCCGACGTAAACGATTTCCAAGTGACCGGCGCGCATGCCTTCGATAAGAGCATTGTAACTTTCCGAAACCTTAACCGTCACAGGCAGGCTCAGGGTTTTGCCTATGTGTTTGGCTATTCCTGAAAACTGCTCGACCATCAGGGTTGGATCTTCCGCGGGCAAAAGTCCAAAGCGGAGCTGTTTGGGTGTTTCGGCTTTCGCCGCAAAGGCAAAAGCGCCGAAACACAAGACCGACAAAGAGACGATCACTTTTCTGAAATTAATATGCATAACTTGCACTCCCTATCTGTCAAAAGACGCAACCCTAAAAAGACAACCGATCGGCGTTTCGGCACCCAACGATATGATGGTTTCAGAATAAAATCTTTTTACATCACGGTGGATATCAGAAACCTCCCCCTTTTTAGCGTCGATTTAGAATTTGGGTTTTTGATTGACCAATTTCTAATAATGCAACATGAACTTGTAATGATCAAATCCAGGTATCACCTGCTATCATCTTTTTTATCAATGGCACCATCTATGCTCTCTTTTACGGGCCAATTTTTGGGTCGATAGGCAAGGTCTGACTGATACCCATTAGGTCTTCGAACAACGTAGCAGCGGCCAATAATGATGCCTCCCCCCGGGGCGGGCCGACGAATTGCAGACCAACCGGCAGGCCCGCTTGGGTGAATCCGCAAGGCACCGACATGGCTGGAAGCGATGTTGCTGTAATGGCGTAGGCAATGGTGTACCAGTCGAAATAATTTTCGAATTTGTGACCTTCAATCTCATTGATGGCGCGAATCTTTACATCGAATGGCGCGACAATCGCCGCCGGCGTTACCAGCAAATCATAGGTTGTAAAAAATTCCGCGGCGCGGGCATAAAGAGCCCCACGCTTGCGTTCTGCCTCGGCCAGTTCCCCGACGCTTAATTTGGTTCCTTGCTCCAGGTTCCAGACAACTTCCTCGCGCACCTTGTCCTTGTTACCGCTAATTATTTCCCCCAGATCGCCGACAAACTGGTTGGCGCGAAGGACGTGAAATATATCGCGGGCATCCCTCAGATCCGGGCACGTTTCCTCGACCGTCGCCCCCAGTTCGGAAAACCTTTCGGCGGCGGCGGCACAAATCTCAGCCACTTCACGGGCGACCGGAACAATACCGCCCAAATCTGGGCTGTAGGCGATGCGCTTGGGCGTCTTGGGATTATCGATTGCATTGACGAATGGCTGCAACGGGGCGGTCAAGGATATAGGATCGTCCGGGTGTTCGCCGGCCATGGCATCCAGCATCAGAGCCACATCACCGACGTTGCGGGCCATCGGTCCCTGAACCCAGAGGTTGTCAAATGGCAGCCGCGCAGGGGAACGGGCGACCCGGCCCGGCGATGGACGCAGTCCGACGATGGAACAGAACGCAGCCGGTGTGCGCAGGCTGCAGCCCAAATCGGACCCAGTCGCCAGCCAAGTCTGCCCAGACGCGACGGCAACAGCTGAGCCTCCCGACGAGCCGCCGCAGGTCATGGCCGTATTCCACGGGTTCAGGGTTTCGCCGAAAACTTCGTTGAAGGTGTTGGCTCCATGTCCGAATTCCGGTGTGTTCGACTTGCCTATGACAATGGCGCCGTTAGCTTCCAGGGTTTCGACCATGACATCGGAATTTTCCGGAACGTGATCCGCGAACAGGGGGGATCCATACGTGGTGCGAACGCCGGCGACATTATTCAGGTCCTTGACCGCAATAGGTAGGCCGCCAAGCCAGCCGGGCCTGTCTCTTTCTGCAGTGCGGTTCTTGCCAATCTGCTTGGCATGGTCCCGCGCCCGTTCAATGGACAAGGTTGGCAAGGCGTTAAGGGCTCCGTCGGTGGCCTCGATACGGGCGACGGCGGCATCAACCATTTCAAGCGGTGATACCTTGCCGGTGCGCAGCAGCTCTACTGCTTCACGCGCGGACAGGCGATAAAGGTCATCCATTATCTGTCTTCAACCTTGCCCTTTGGCTGCGTCACAGTTGTCGCGCCGATAAGGCTATCGCGGTTGATCATGATAGCCACGATACTTCACCTTATTCCCCTGCCACTGATGCTATCATGATCTTTGGGGGAAGCCTGAATGATTTTGTGGCTCCTGGGGTGTGATGTAGACGTTGCTGGAAGAAGCCTCACCCTGACCACTCTTGATGCTGTGGACGGCTCCTCCACCGGGATGCGAGTGCCATGAATGTGGGGTGCCGTTAGGGCCCACTACGCTTCGGTCTAACAATCATTTTTGCTGCACTGCATGAGTCCGCTTATGGCACAAAGCAGACATTTGTTGCAGTGCGGAATAATGTCCGCTTTCGGGGGTAGAGCAGACATTCAGATCGATCCCAAAATTTGAAAAAATTTCGTATTTCCAGATGTAATAATGGATAGGCCCCCACCCCTGGGGGGTTGGTAGGGGGGTCTTTTATAGGAAGGCGTGCCGCGTGATGACGTGGTAGCGGCCCTCTCGCGTCTACTGGACGATATTGAGTAGCAAATGGCAGAGGACAAGGTGATGGGCGGCCCGCCGCAGGGGACGGCGTAACTACATCAGGTCCGATGCCGATCGAAGGCATGCCCTGATGCGA
>CAXMMX010000135.1:0-6606 GCA_964194535.1 uncultured Alphaproteobacteria bacterium
ATTCGATCGCGACTACAGCGCCATGAACGAGACCTACCAGTCCTACTTTCCTGACGATCGCCGTCCGGCGCGCACCTGCGTCGGTGTTTCCGGCCTCGTGGTGGGTGCGCTGGTGGAAATAGACATGGTGGCGAAAAGACCGGGCTAGATCGCTTCATGTTTTGATGGAAACCCTTGAGCGGGCCGCGTGCCGGCCCCATCTACACTCTGGTACCGCCAGTCTGGTGCCGCCAGTCTGGCTCCACCAGCTTGGTCCCGCTGTCCCCTGCAATAAGGGGCTTCACATCATTCCATCAGGAGCACCCCATGATCATCACAACCACACATACTCTGGAAGGAAAGCAAGTTGCCGAATATCTCGGGCCCGTCGCCGGGGAATGCGTTCTTGGCGCCAATATATTCAGGGATTTTTTTTGCCTCTATTCGCGACATCGTCGGTGGCTGGGCAGGAGGCTATCAGAAGGTGCTGCGCGACGGGCGCCACATGGCGACCAACGATATGGTCGAGGAGGCGCGCGAGCTCGGCGCAGATGCTATTCTGGGGGTCGATATCGACTATGAGAGTCTCGGAGAAACCAATTCCATGCTCATGGTGTCATGCAACGGTACGGCCGTGAAATTGTGCTAGCCGCGTTAACCGCTACAAACAGACACATTGACTTATGCCTGTGGGTTACCGCTAACTAGGTGCGAATTACAGGTATATTTTTTCGAAACTTCAGGTGCCCGAAAATGAGTTTGGCAACCGCTGAAACAGCAAATTCCCTGTCCCGCAAGTCACGGCGCGAGGACAAGATCCTCGATCATGTGATTGCGGCCATCGACGACAGCGTCGCCCATGATGAGCCTTACTGTCATTGCTACTTTGAAAATGTCTTTCCCGAAGATTTCTATGAAGAGATGCTCTCGCGGCTGCCAAGTGCGCAAGAGTATCATGCGCTGAACCTGAAGGCATGGTCGCGGGCCAATGGCGAGAGCACGCGCGACAGGATGTTCCTGTCGAAAGAAGGCTTGCAGCCGCTTTCAGATGATCAGCGGGAGTTCTGGACGAGCGTCACTGATGTCATTTTATCCGAGCGGCTCAAGCGGATGGTTTTCGCCAAGCTGTGGAAGGATATCGCGCTGCGCTTCAATGTAAGCCAGAAAGACGTGCCGGATATTCAGGGATACCCGCGCGGCGTCATGTTCCGCGATACCGATGAATACCGCATCAAGCCGCATCCCGACGGGGAAAGCCGCATTGTCACCATGATGTATTACCTGCCTCGGGACCTGAGCCAGGAAGATCTGGGGACCTCGCTCTATGTCAAACGCCCTGCGCTGAAGCGCCTCTTTGGTGAGAAGTTCGAGGAAGTGAAGCGCTTTCCATTCCGGCCCAATTGCGGCTATGCGTTTGTCGTGAACCGGCTGCCGGAGCGTACCAGCTGGCACGGGCGTGAATTGCTTCCGTCGGGGTCCGGCGTGCGCAATACGATCCTGACCCAGTTCCGCACCGATGCCGATGGCCAGGATTACTGACGCGTGTTAAGCGCGGAGTGTCCGAAGCCGTGATTGTTTCTCACAAGCATAAATTTATTTATCTGAAGACCATGAAGACCGCGAGCTCCAGCATGGAGATCGCATTGTCTCAATTGCTTGGTCCTGACGATATCATCACGCCTGCGCGTCCCGATCTGGAAAGCCAGCGGGAGCAGGGCGTTGGCGGACAGAATTACCGTCTCGACCACGCGGAAGTACCCAAGCGCTCCTTGTGGCGGCGGATAATGGGTCGTCCAGAACGCTATTATCACCCCACCGTCGGCTATTACGAACATATGCCCGGCTGGCGTGCGCGGCGCTATCTGGGCGAGGACATCTGGAACAGCTATTACAAGTTCGCCTTTGAGAGGAACCCATGGGACCGCCAGGTGTCTTTCTATTTTTACAAGACAAGAGGCAAAGATAGTCCACCAACCTTCAATCAGTTTCTTAAGAACAAAACCAAGGCCTATGTCGGCAATTACGACATTTACGCCATTGATGGCGAGATAGCGGTGGATTTTGTGGGTCTGTACGAGAATGTCGATCAAGATTTCAGCAAAGCTCTGAAAGAAATTGGAATAAAAGAGAAAATTAGTTTGCCCATGGCCAATGTTTCGAACACAAAGGATGCGCGCGGTTATCGCCAGCATTTCACTGATGAGACACGCGATATGATGGCAGAGTGGTACTCGAGGGATATTTCAGCCTTCGGCTACAAGTTTTAGCGCCATGGAAAGTGACGCGCGCTAATATCCGTTCACTGAAGAACAGGGAGAACTGCGCGGGTCATGTTCAAGAAGATCCTCATAGCCAATCGTGGCGAGATCGCCTGCCGGGTCATCAAGACCGCAAAGGCAATGGGCATCAAGACGTTCGCGGTCTATTCCGAGGCGGATCTCAATTCGGTCCACGTTGAGATGGCTGATGAGTCCATTTTAATCGGGCCTCCCGCGGCGTCAGACTCCTATCTGGTCATCGACAGGATTATCGCGGCCGCAAAAGAGACGGGCGCTGAAGCTGTCCATCCGGGTTATGGTTTTTTGTCGGAGAATGCTGCTTTCGCCAAGGCGCTGACCAAGGCCGGGATCGCTTTTATAGGCCCCAACGTCAAGGCCATCGAGGTGATGGGCGACAAGATCGAATCCAAGAAGTTTGCTTCCCAAGCCAAGGTCAATATTGTGCCGGGTCATCTCGGTGTCATCAAGGACGCAAAGGAAGCGGAAAAGATAGCCGGAGAGATCGGCTATCCGGTGATGATCAAGGCGTCCGCCGGCGGCGGCGGGAAGGGCATGCGTATCGCCAATTCCGCAGATGAAGTGGCCGAAGGGTTCGCATCTTCGAAGTCGGAGGCCAAATCGAGTTTCGGCGATGACCGGATATTCATTGAAAAATTCATCGAGGAGCCGCGCCACATCGAAATCCAGGTGCTGGCGGACGGGCAGGGCAACGTCATTCATCTGGGTGAGCGTGAATGCTCAATCCAACGCCGCAATCAGAAAGTCATAGAAGAAGCCCCCAGCGCGTTTCTCGACGAGAAAGTACGCGCCGAGATGGGCGCGCAAGCGGTGGCGCTGGCAAAGACGGTGGATTATGCGAGCGCTGGCACGGTGGAGTTCATCGCCGATAAGGACAAAAATTTCTATTTTCTGGAAATGAACACCCGCCTGCAGGTTGAACATCCGGTGACGGAACTCATCACCGGGATTGATCTGGTCGAACAGATGATCCGGATTGCGGCGGGCGAGAAGCTCAAGCACACCCAAGACGACATCAAACTCAATGGCTGGGCGATCGAGGCGCGTGTCTATGCGGAAGATCCATACCGTAATTTCCTCCCCTCAACCGGGCGCCTGTCAGCCTATCGCCCGCCCAAGGAGGGAACTCAATCTGGTCTGACCATCCGCAACGACACCGGCGTAAGCGAGGGTGGTGAGATTTCGGTCTATTACGACCCGATGATTGCCAAGCTGATTACCCATGCCGGCACGCGCGATGCAGCCATCGATCATATGATCCGGGCGCTGGACGCCTTTTATATCAGCGGCATTCAGCACAATATCCCGTTCCTGTCAGCCATTATGGAGCATCCGCGATGGCGAAAGGGCGCGCTCTCGACCGGGTTTATTGCAGAAGAATATCCTGATGGGTTCTTCCACCGGCTTCCTGACGAGCAGGAGCGCGCAATGCTCACCATAGTCGCCGCGGCGATTGATCATCTCGCCAATCAGCGCCGCCGTGAAATCACCGATCAAATGGGCGGAGAAGGTGTGCGGTTCGCGCATCAGCGTGTCGTCAGGCTTGGTGATCAAAACCAGAGGGTCTTCGTGGCTGGGAAGCTTGGCGAAGATATTGAAGTCACGCTCCTGGATGATGCGGGAAACGAACAAGCGCCAACGAATGTTGATTTCGATTGGTGGTTCGGGGAGCCTATCTGGGATGGAAAACTCAACGGGGTAAAAGTTTCTGTTCAAGTCCAACCCATTCTGAACGGATTTGATCTGTCCTATCGCGGCGTTCATGTCTCGGCTTACGTCTATACGCAGCGTGAGGCGGAACTGGCAGCACTCATGCCGGTGAAGGAACCTCCAGACACCTCAAAGCAATTGTTATGTCCGATGCCCGGCCTGGTGGTCTCAATTCATGTTGAGAAGGGGCAGAAGGTGAAGGCGGGTGAGACACTGTGCGTGGTGGAAGCGATGAAGATGGAGAATATCCTTCGCGCCGAACGCGACGCCATGGTCGCCCAAATCCTGGTGAAACCTGGAGACAGTCTCGCGGTTGACGCCACGATCATGGAGTTTGAATAGGCTTATGGGTGTTCTGCTTGTTCTGGCTATCTGCATCATCTTCACCATACTCTGTGTCACGATGGCGAAGACAAGGCGGCGGAACGTGGTGCTCTGGGGCGTCATGGGGTTTAGTTTCTGGTTCATCCCGGTCATTATTCTGGCGCTGATAGGCCCCGCACCTGAATAACGGTATGTCGAGACCATGCGCCTTTATTTTGCCTACGGTTCGAATATGTCGCCGGCACAAATGGCAATGCGATGCCCCGGTGCGAGGCCGGTTGGTTCAGCACAGCTTTCAGACTGGCGCTTTCATGTAAATACCCGGGGGTCGGCATCGATACTGCCAAGTGAGGGCAGCGTTGTGCATGGGGTTCTGTGGCGTTGCAGTGCCGCGCATTTCTATATGCTGGACAAATATGAGGGCGTGAGTTGGGGCAACTACCGGCGCCGACATGTCAGAGTAGTGTTGCCTTGCGCAACCCGCGTTCCCGCTATTGTCTATGCCGGTACCCGCACCTATAACGGGCGTGCGCGCGTGTGCTATATGGCAACCGCGGTGCTGCCCGGGGCGGAAATATTCGGGTTGCCTGAACCCTATATAGAGGAATTGAACTCATGGCTTCCCAGGAATCCGATTGGCGAAAAGCGCCACCCCTCACGCGGCAGACCGCGCCCGATTCGGTTCCCCAGGTAGAATTTCAGTCTGTATGAAATTTTCATATAATAAAATTAAAGGCATAAATATACTATAATATAGAATAATAAGGAAATATAATGCTATTTAATACATGGATAATAGAAAAACAAAAATCACATTCCATCACCCATCCTGTATGGTTCGCCACGTCAGGAAAGGGATCCAGAGATGCAACATTTTACCGAACACCCGAGATCAGTTGGTGAAACCTATTTACAGCATATGGCCTCCGCCGCCGACTTTTCAGGCCGGATGTTCACCGGTGCGCTGTGCTGTTTGATGCACGCAATATTCCCGTTTCTGTTTGAGGGTACGGCAAGCGGAATTATTGCGGAGCTTTATGATCGCATGATAACGAACAGGGCGAGAGGGCGTGCAGGCCCTAATAACATTTCAGTTCACGGGACAGATGAGCACAATCGGATCGCCACAGTCGTTTCAAGAGATCAAAGCCATCAAGGTTCTCATTGAGGGACGTGTCCAGGGAGTCTGGTTCCGTGGCTGGACTGTCGAGAATGCAAGGCGGCTAAAACTGGATGGCTGGGTTCTTAACTGGCGCGATGGATCGGTACAGGCGGTGTTTTCAGGCCCCGTAGAACAGGTGGACGAGATGTTGCGGCTGTGCGCCGAGGGTCCACCGGCAGCTAATGTCACCTCGGTTGAGCATATTGTCCATAACTCTCTCGTTGAGGCGGGCTTTCGGATCAAGCGTTCGGTTTAGGGTCCTCAAAGTGCGAAGCGGCAGGACATGTAAAATGCCCGTTTTAGTCATGTGGCCCGAAATGTGACGAGAAGGTCTTACGCAGGGCACTGTCCACCTCGTCCATCGAAACATGTTTGCCCAGCTCGGCCAGGCTTGTTACGCCGTGGTCCTGCACGCCGCAGGGCACGATCCCCGAATAATGTTCAAGATCGGGGTTCACGTTTAGGCATAGCCCGTGAAACGTAACCCAGCGCCGCACGCGCACGCCGATCGCCGCGATTTTGTCCTCATGGCCTTCGCCGATCTCCGGCCGGGAAACCCAGACACCGATTCGCTTGCCTCGTCTCTCGCCCTTGATACCCAATGTAGAGAGTGTATCGATAATCCAGTCTTCCAGCGCGCAGACATAAGTGCGGATGTCTTTTCCCCGCACGCTTAAATCCAGCATCACATAGGCGATGCGCTGCCCGGGCCCATGATAGACATACTGGCCGCCGCGCCCTGTCGAAATGACCGGAAAGCGGTCAGGGGTCAGTAAATCGCGAGGGTTTGCGCTGGTTCCCGCCGTATAAACCGGCGGATGTTCCAGCAGCCAGACGCATTCAGCCGCGTTACCGGCCCTGATCTCTCCCACCCGGCGTTCCATCTCCGATACAGCCTGTTCATAGTCGACAGACGCACTGCCGACACGCCATTCCACGGCTTGCATGGCATCGCCGTAAGTCGAGTTTTCGTGAGTTTTTTCGTGCGGCTTTACCAACCGGTAACCTCAATCGTGAAGAGTGTGTGGTAACTGGATGGGCACTATAAGGTACTGCGTCGCCCCATCTTACAAATATCCAGGCAGGCAATGGAGTTTGGGACGCGCAATGGATTCAATCAATACAGTACCAATA
>CAXMMX010000136.1:0-9099 GCA_964194535.1 uncultured Alphaproteobacteria bacterium
GCCGCGCCCGTTGCCCATATCTGGTTCCTGAAGTCGCTGCCTTCGCGCATCGGTTTGCTGGTCGATATGACGCTCAAGGATCTTGAGCGGGTTCTTTATTTCGAGAGCTACATTGTGATCGAGCCTGGGCTCACGACGCTGCAGGACCGCCAGTTGCTGTCTGAAGAAGAATATATGCAGGCGCAAGACGAGTTTGGCGAAGACAGTTTCACAGCAGGCATTGGCGCCGAAGCCATCCGCGAGCTGCTGGTCAATCTTGATCTGGAAAAGATCGCCGAAGACCTGCGTGTCGAAATTGCTGAGTCAACGACCGCGCTGAAGCCAATAAAACTCGGTAAACGCCTGAAGGTCATCGAGGCGCTGATCCACTCAGGCAACAGGCCGGAGTGGATGATCCTCACAGTCGTTCCGGTCATACCGCCAGAACTGCGCCCCCTGGTGCCGCTGGATGGCGGACGGTTCGCGACCTCGGACCTCAACGACCTCTACCGCCGGGTGATCAACCGCAACAATCGCCTCAAAAGGCTCATGGAGCTGCGCGCACCCGATATCATCATCCGCAATGAGAAGCGCATGCTGCAGGAGGCAGTCGATGCCCTGTTTGACAATGGCCGCCGCGGCCGGGTCATCACGGGGGCCAACAAGCGTCCACTGAAGTCGCTCTCGGATATGCTCAAAGGCAAGCAGGGCCGTTTCCGCCAGAACCTGCTCGGCAAGCGCGTGGACTATTCGGGCCGCTCTGTCATCGTGGTTGGACCGGAGTTGAAACTGCATCAGTGCGGTCTGCCCAAAAAGATGGCGTTGGAACTGTTCAAGCCGTTTATCTATTCGCGGCTTGAGGCAAAGGGACTTTCCTCCACCGTCAAGCAGGCCAAGAAGCTGGTGGAGCGCGAGAAGCCCGAAGTCTGGGACATTCTTGACGAGGTTATCCGCGAGCATCCGATTCTCTTGAACCGCGCGCCGACACTTCACCGTCTTGGAATTCAGGCATTTGAGCCGATTCTCATCGAGGGTAAGGCAATCCAGCTTCATCCGCTGGTGTGCGCGGCCTTCAATGCCGACTTTGACGGCGACCAGATGGCGGTTCACGTACCTTTGTCTCTCGAAGCGCAGCTTGAAGCGCGCGTCCTGATGATGTCGACCAACAATATTCTGCATCCTGCAAACGGCACTCCGATCATCGTGCCGTCCCAGGACATCGTGCTTGGGCTCTACTATCTGAGCCTTATGAAAGAAGGGGAGCCCGGCGAAGGCATGGCTTTCAGCAGCGTCCCCGAAATTCAGCATGCGCTGGATAATGGCGTTGTCACGCTGCACACCAAGATTCATGGCCGCTTCGAAACGGCGGATGCAAAGGACAAACTTGAAAGCGCCATTTACGATACGACCCCAGGCCGGATGCTGTTGGGCGAGTTGCTGCCCAAACGTCCGGGCATTATGTTCGATTTGATCAACCGTGAGCTCACCAAGCGGGAAATCTCCCATATGATCGATGTGGTCTACCGCCATTGCGGTCAGAAGGAGACTGTCATTTTCTGTGACCAGATCATGGGTCTGGGTTTCCGGCATGCATGCTGGGCCGGCATTTCCTTCGGCAAGGACGACATGGTTGTACCGGAGCGCAAGGACAAGCTGGTCGCCGAGACCCACAGCCTCGTGAAGGAATATGAGCAGCAATACAATGATGGTCTGATTACAAAGGGCGAAAAATACAACAAGGTGGTTGATGCCTGGGCCAAATGTACCGACCGTGTTGCCGACGAGATGATGGATCACATCTCGGCTGTTGCTGTCGACAAGAAGACGGGCCGGGAGCTGCCGATCAACTCCATCTATATGATGGCGCATTCGGGTGCGCGTGGCTCTGCCGCGCAGATGAAGCAATTGGCTGGCATGCGCGGCCTGATGGCCAAGCCGTCTGGCGAGATCATCGAGACGCCGATTATCTCGAACTTCAAGGAAGGCCTGTCTGTGCTGGAGTACTTCAACTCCACTCATGGAGCGCGAAAGGGCCTTGCCGATACGGCTCTCAAGACAGCCAACTCGGGCTATCTTACGCGCCGCCTTGTTGACGTTGCGCAGGATTGCATCATCAACGAGGAGGATTGCGGAACAAAGAACGGCATTACCCTCCAGCCGGTTATCGATTCGGGTGAGGTTGTCGTGACGCTTGGCGCACGTGTCCTTGGTCGCACGGCTGCGCAAAAGATCGTTGATCCCGAAACAGGTGATGTTCTTGTTAAGGATGGCGAGCTAATCGACGAGATCCACGTTGAGAAGATTGAGGCGTCTCAACTCCAGGAGATGCGTATCCGTTCGGTGCTTACCTGCGAGGCAGGCAACGGGTCATGTTGCAAGTGCTACGGTCGAGACCTGGCGCGCGGGACGCCGGTCAATATGGGTGAAGCAGTTGGTGTCATCGCCGCGCAGTCGATTGGCGAACCGGGCACCCAGCTCACCATGCGTACCTTCCATATTGGCGGTACGGCGCAAGTCGTGGATTCCTCGTTCATCGAGTCGAGTTTCGATGGAATGGTTAAGATCCAGAACAGAAACATTGCCAAGGACTCTCAGGGGCACCTTCTTGCAATGGGCCGCAATATGTCAGTTGCGATTGTCGATGGAGATGGCAAAGAGCGGGCTGTGCAGCGGATTATATACGGCTCGCAAATGCGTGTGGACGATGGTGACAAGGTCAAGCGTGGCCAACGCCTGGCGGAATGGGATCCCTACACCCGGCCAATCCTCACTGAAACCGATGGTATCGTTAAGTTCGAGGACCTTGTTGACGCGATTTCAGTCAATGAGAAAACGGACGAGGCTACCGGCATCACCAACCGTGTCATCGTTGATTGGCGCACCAATACGCGAGGTGAGGGTCTCAAGCCCGCCATCGCCGTCATGGATGCCAAAGGCAAGCCGATTACTTTGTCGCGCGGCGGCGAGGCCCGCTATCTGCTGTCGGTCGATGCAATCCTGTCGGTTGACCCGGATCAGAAGGTCAAGGCTGGTGACGCGCTCGCCCGTATCCCGTTGGAGAGTGCAAAGACCCGTGATATTACCGGTGGTCTGCCGCGTGTGGCGGAACTGTTCGAAGCACGCAGGCCCAAGGATCACGCCATTATCGCAGAGATCAGTGGAACCGTGGAGTTCGGGCGCGACTACAAGAACAAACGCCGGATCGCTATCAGACCCGAGGATGATACGGACACGGTGGAGTATCTGATCCCGAAAGGGCGCCATCTGAGCGTCCAGGAAGGGGATCGCATAGAGAAGGGCGAATTTCTGCTTGATGGCCATCCCGCACCACATGACATTCTTGCGATTAAGGGTGTCGAGGAACTGGCGGCCTATCTGGTGTATGAAATCCAGGAGGTTTACAGGCTCCAGGGCGTGACCATCAATGACAAGCATATTGAGGTTATCGTCCGGCAGATGCTGCAGAAGGTCGAGATCGAGACCCCAGGGGACACTGAACTCCTCAAGGGAGAACAAATCGATCGGAAAGACTTTGATATGCGTAATGAGCAGACGAAGGCGAACGGTGGCAAGCAGGCGACCGCGAGCCCGGTTCTGCTTGGCATCACCAAGGCATCGTTGCAAACGCGTAGCTTCATCTCTGCTGCATCGTTCCAGGAAACCACCCGCGTGCTCACCGAGGCTGCGTTGAACGGTAAGGTGGATACGCTGGAAGGCCTGAAGGAAAATGTCATCGTTGGCCGTTTGATCCCGGCTGGTACGGGCGCCATGCTGAACGAACTTCAACAGGTCGCGACGCATCGTGACGAGCTCATACTTAAAGAGCGTGCACGGGTGGCGGCCGAACGTCTGGCCGAGCAGGGCGGTGATGAAGCAGCTCTCATTGCTGACGAAGCGGCAGGAGCCGAAGCAGCCGAAGCTGAAGCGCCAGCCGAGTAACAAACTATTGGATGGGGCGTTTAAGCTCGAAGCCAACTGCAGACTATGTGAAGGGCCGCCTGGAACCAGGTGGCCCTTTTGCTGTCGGGGGTGTGCTTTTGCAGCGCGTGTTAAATAACCAGAGAGAAGAGCAGGCCGGAAATAACTGCACCGATAAACGCGAGCAGCAGATAGGCGCCAAATACCGGCAGGCGGACGAGGGCGAACACCGCGATCGCAGCCGGGATGGAACTAACACCGCCGGCAATCAGAAAGGCCATGGCCGCGCCCGGGTCCATGCCTGCATCAACCAATCCTGACACCAGCGGAAGAGCGGCGTAGCCATTGAGGTAAGCGGGGACGCCGACCAAAGCAGCCAATGCCGTTCCGGCAAATCCGCCACCCCCGAGGAATTGCGCGATCCATTCTCCGGGTACGTAAGTGAGCATCAGACTTTCAAGCAGGAAGGCGAGAGTCAGCCACTTGCCGAGGAACATGAAGTTTCGTGCCAGTTCCTTGCCGAAAACGGAACGCCGGTCAATTTCCTCCCAAAATGTCCAGTGAATGGGTTTGGCGTTGCGAACCGCGGACGCACCACACCCGCCATCGCCGATGCCGGGTTTCAACGGGTTGGCAAAAAGCGATGTAAATCCGAGTGCCAGCATGGTGAAACCTCCCATCAGGCCGACGCCGATCGCCGCTACCGTCTTGGCCAGCGCAAAGGTGGAACCCAGCGTTCCGAGCGTGAGCACGAACATGGATGGATCCATAAGCGGCGAAGACAGCCAGAAGGCCATAACCGCGGGCAGGGGGACCCCCATGGTGAGCAGTGCGGCAATCAAGGGAATAACGCCGCAGGAGCAAAAAGGAGAGAGGCCGCCAAGCAGTGCCGCCATGAGGATCATGAAGGCCACATGGCCCGAAAAAGCCAGTGCAATCAAACGATCGGCGCTGCTTGCCTTGGCATATGCGGCAAGGCCAACCGCAAGCGCAAGAAATGGCAGCACCAGGCCGAACTGAACAACCATGAACTTTGCGGATACCGGCAATTGCGCGGTGTCGAACAGGGCGAGAGCGGCAAGTATCAGAACACTAGCAGCGACCGCCCTGTCGATGTGCAGTTCGGGAAGCTTACGGCGAATGGTGGAGATAACTGCTGAGCTCATTGGTCAACCAGCTCCAATGTTGAGTCTGCCTGATTGATTGCGTCAAGTTCCTCTGGAGCCAAGCCCTCGCAACAATTCTCGGTGAGATAATTCGTCAACCCCTGCAGTGCCGTGTAAATCGCAGTGCAAATGACTTCACGGCCGGACTTGTTCTGCGTGATCAGACCGGCGCGTGACAAGGTGTCAAGATGATGCGCCAGCGTGGACAGGGGGATATCGAGTTCGCTGCCGATACGCCCGGTTGCGGAACCCCGATTGCCGGCGCGCACCAGAAGTTTGAAAATCGACAGCCGCGTCTCGTTACCGAGCGCTGAAAAACCGTTCGCTGCATCTTTTTCGCGCATTTGTGGCCAGCCCTTTTTCATAAAATTACGATATAACTAGTTATATAGTTATCAATGCCGGTGTCAATCCCTTTTCAACGGCCAGAGCGGGGTATTTGACGTTATTGAATCGGGTGAAATGAGTCGTCCGGTGTCAATGTACGCAATAGCGCAAGTGGGGCGCCGCGCAGGCCAGCAAGAGTCAGCGGAAATCTCACGATATTTCCACGAATTACCTGTTGACGGGCATAGAGAGCGTGCGTATGTTGCGCCAACTTTACGGCAGGCGGTAGGACACATCGCATGGGGACATATTGTCCTGGATAAGTCGGGTGTCTTCTAAACGCTGCCGTTAAAAAACCGGACCAAAACTGGGACATGATCTTCGGACTAAGGTAAGGCCCGAAAGATCCTCTGGTTTTCAAGGTGCTGAGCGGCGCATATGCGGCCGTCTCGGCTTTTGGTGCATGAGGCGTTGGCGTTGTCGCGTCTGCCCTCATGAAATTGTTATTGAGAGAAGAAGGCTAGCTAATGCCGACAATACAACAGCTCGTTCGAAATCCGCGCCGTGTGCCGGTAAAGCGCAACAAGGTTCCGGCGATGGAAGCGTGCCCGCAAAAGCGGGGCGTTTGTACGCGCGTCTACACGACGACGCCGAAGAAGCCGAACTCAGCGCTTCGCAAGGTTGCCCGCGTGCGTTTGACCAATGGCTTTGAGGTCACGAGTTATATCCCCGGCGAGGGCCATAATCTTCAGGAACATTCGGTGGTGTTGATCCGTGGTGGCCGGGTCAAGGACCTGCCAGGTGTGCGGTATCACATTATACGCGGCGTGCTCGATACCCAGGGTGTATCGGACCGCCGTCAACGACGCTCGAAATACGGCGCCAAGCGGCCGAAGTAGCGTCTGGCCATCGTTAGGTATGAGATAAGGGAAGAGCACGGATATGTCCCGGCGGCACAGAGCTGAAAAGCGAGATATTATTCCCGATCCGAAATTCGGCGACGTCGTTTTGACGAAGTTCATGAATTCGGTGATGAAGCACGGCAAGAAATCAGCCGCCGAGCGCATTGTTTACGGCGCATTCGACCAGATGGAAGCCAAGGCAAAGCAGAATCCGGTGGAGATGTTCCATCAGGCTCTGGAGAATGTGAAGCCTGCGCTGGAAGTACGCTCACGCCGTGTTGGTGGTGCGACCTACCAGGTTCCTGTCGAGGTGCGGGTCGAGCGCCGCCAGGCTTTGGCGATCCGCTGGATTATCACGGCGGCACGGGCGCGGGGTGAAAATACGATGATTGAACGGTTGTCGGGGGAGCTGATGGATGCAGCGAACAACCGTGGGACGGCAGTGAAGAAGCGTGAAGATACGCACCGTATGGCGGATGCGAACCGCGCCTTCTCTCATTACCGGTGGTAAAGCAGACCGATAGATAAAGTTAAGAGATATGGCACGACAAACCCCCATCGAAGATTATCGCAATATCGGCATCATGGCGCACATTGATGCGGGTAAAACCACGACGACCGAGCGTATTCTTTATTACACCGGCAAGAGCCATCGCATAGGCGAGGTTCATGATGGCGCGGCTACCATGGACTGGATGGAGCAGGAGCAGGAGCGTGGCATCACGATCACCTCTGCTGCGACAACCACCTATTGGAACGACAAGCGGGTGAATATCATCGATACGCCGGGCCATGTGGACTTTACCATTGAGGTCGAGCGCTCGCTTCGCGTGCTGGATGGCGCGGTGGCTCTGCTGGATGCAAATGCCGGAGTTGAGCCGCAGACCGAGACCGTCTGGCGGCAAGCCGACAAGTACAAAGTGCCGCGTATGATTTTTGTCAACAAGATGGACAAGATCGGCGCGGATTTCTTCAAATCTGTTGAGATGGTTGAGGATCGCCTAGGTGCGGTGCCCGCAGTTGTTCAATTGCCGATTGGTGCGGAGAACAAATTCGTTGGCGTCGTCGATCTGCTCAAGATGAAGGCGATCGTGTGGGATGATGAGGGGCTGGGCGCAAAGTTCCACGAAGAAGATATTCCTGCCGACCTTGTTGACCAGGCCGTCGAAAATCGCGAAAAACTGATCGAGCTTGTCGTGGATCAGGACGATGCGGTCATGGAAGCCTTTCTTGAAGGCGAAGAGCCTGACCAGGACACGATCAAACGACTTATTCGCAAGGGCACCTGCGTGAATGATTTCGTGCCTATTTTTTGCGGCTCGGCATTCAAGAACAAGGGCGTGCAGCCCCTTCTCGACGGCGTTGTCGACTATCTGCCTTCACCGCTGGACGTTCCTTCGATCAAGGGTATTGATGTAAAGACAGGTGAAGATGCGGTTCGCAAATCTTCCGACGACGAGCCGCTGTCGCTTCTGGCCTTCAAGATCATGAACGACCCGTTTGTTGGCTCGCTCACCTTCGCCCGTATTTATTCTGGCAAGCTCGAGACCGGTCAGCAGGTGCTGAATACCGTGAAGGAAAAAAAGGAGCGGATTGGACGCATGCTGCTCATGCACTCCAACACCCGTGAGGATATCAAGGAAGCCTTTTCCGGCGATATTGTCGCCATTGCGGGCCTGAAGGATGTCACGACCGGCGATACGCTTTGCGCCCCTGACGCACCAGTCATCCTTGAGCGTATGGAGTTCCCGGAGCCTGTTATCGAGGTTGCGGTAGAGCCCAAGACCAAGAGCGACCAGGAAAAGCTGTCTGTTGCTCTGAATCGTCTGGCGCAGGAAGACCCCTCGTTCCGTGTTGCTGTCGATCAGGAATCCGGACAAACGCTGATCCGCGGTATGGGAGAACTTCATCTCGATATTCTGGTCGACCGGATGAAACGCGAATTCAAGGTCGAGGCGAATGTGGGTGCGCCCCAGGTCGCGTATCGCGAAACCATCACCAAGCCGTCCTATGTCGACTACACACATAAGAAGCAAACTGGCGGTTCGGGACAATTCGCGCGGGTCAAGATGGAGCTTGATCCGGGCGAAGTCGGTACGGGCTTTGAATTTGTGAGCAAGGTTGTTGGCGGCAATGTGCCCAGGGAATATATCCCGGGCGTTGAGAAGGGTATTCGGAGCGTTCTGGACAACGGCATCCTGGCCGGGTTCCCCATGCTCGACTTGAAAGTGACGCTCGTCGATGGCGCCTATCACGAAGTCGACTCCAGCGTTATGGCTTTCGAGATTGCTTCGCGGGCTGCGTTCCGTGAAGCCGCCCAGAAAGCCGGGCCGAAACTGCTTGAGCCGATGATGAAGGTCGAGGTGGTGACGCCTGAAGATTATGTCGGCGGTATTATCGGTGATCTCACAAGCCGGCGCGGCCAGGTCCAGGGTCAGGAAATGCGCGGCAATGCGGCGGTCATCAACGCAAAGGTGCCTCTGGCCAACATGTTTGGATATGTGAACACGCTGCGGTCCATGAGCCAGGGCCGTGCCCAATATACCATGCAATTCGACCATTACGCCAAGGTTCCTCAGGCCGTAGCCGAGGAAGTTCAGGCCAAATTCGCTTGAATGAGCGGATGGAAAATCGAACGCAATAGCGACTAGGAACGGAGTTACGACATGGCTAAGGAAAAATTCGAGCGCACGAAGCCGCATTGCAACATTGGGACGATTGGTCATGTTGATCATGGCAAGACGACGTTGACGGCGGCGATTACGAAGGTTCTTGGCGAGCTGAGCGGCGGCGACGTGATTTCGTTT
>CAXMMX010000137.1:0-13172 GCA_964194535.1 uncultured Alphaproteobacteria bacterium
CGCTTGTCGAAATCGATGGAGGCATTTATGTCCTCCATTATCCCGGCAGGTGCGGAAGCAAAGCGGCCGCCCCACATTTTATTCGTCATCACAGACCTTCTTTGGATCTCACAGCCATGGCCAAGAAACAATCCGGCGCCAAACCAGTAAAAACATCGCTTCCCATCATCGTGATCGCAGGCGCGCTGGCGGCGGCGGCAGGTTTTGGGGCGGTATACGTGAATTTGGGTGGCAATGGCAATGTCACGCCCGCGCCTAAAACCCAAAACGGTAAACCGGCCGGCAAAGCGGCCAATTGGCTCAAGGCCTATTCAAAGGGCCATATGATCACCTTTGTCGCCCGCGCCGAGCCGCAGGACCTGCCTGAAATCTCCTTCCAGAGGGATGACGGCTCAACAACCTCGATCAAGGAATGGCGCGGCAAGGTCGTGCTGCTGAACCTGTGGGCCACATGGTGCGGGCCGTGCCGCAAGGAGATGCCTGATCTCGATAAACTCAAGACCGATCTCGGCGGTGATGATTTTGACCTTGTCGCGCTGTCCATCGACCGGACCGGCCTGGACAAGCCGCGCAAGTTTTTACGCGAGATCGGGATAAAGCACCTGAAGCTCTATAACAACTCCAGCGGCAAGCTGGCGTCCTCGCTCAAGGCATTCGGCATGCCGACAACATTGCTCCTCAACCGCAAGGGCCAGGAACTTGGACGCCTGGTCGGCCCGGCTAACTGGGGTTCAGACGATGCCATTGCGCTCATCAAGGCGGCGATTGCGGACAAGGGCTAGCACGAGAGTTATTTTTTTATCGCACAATTTATTTGCAAAACCGGTTCCCGCTTTTGCGGATTGTGCTTTACCGCGTCGGCACGGGTTCCTCGCCGCGATAATCGTAAAACCCGCGATTGGCCTTGCGCCCGAGCCATCCCGCCTCGACATATTTCACCAGCAACGGGCAGGGCCGGTACTTGGTGTCCGCCAGGCCCTCGTAAAGCACCTGCATGACCGACAGGCAGGTATCGAGGCCGATGAAGTCGGCCAGTTGCAACGGACCCATGGGATGGCGCGCGCCCAGCCGCATAGCGGTGTCGATGGACTCTACATTCCCGACGCCTTCATAGAGCGTGTAGATCGCTTCGTTGATCATCGGCAGCAGGATACGGTTGACCATGAAGGCCGGAAAATCTTCCGACACGGCGATGGTCTTATCGAGCTTTTTCACAAATTCCTTCGCCTCGGAGAACGTCTCGTCCCCGGTGGCGATGCCGCGGATCATTTCCACCAACTCCATGACCGGGACCGGGTTCATGAAATGCATGCCGATGACTTTTTCTGGCCGGTCCGTGGCGGCGGCAAGGCGTGTGATGGAAATAGAAGAGGTGTTGGTGGCCAGGATCGTACCGGCTTTCAACAGAGGGCATATCTCTTTGAGGATCTTCAGCTTGATGTCTTCATTTTCGGTCGCTGCCTCAATGACGAGATCAACATCGGCAAGATCGTTTATGGATTCCGCCTTGTCGATATGTTTCAGCGCCTTGTTGACGTCATCTTCGGTGATCTTCCCCGAAGCGGCCTGCCGCGACAGGTTCCCGTTGATTGTCGCAAGGGCCTGATCAATGCATTCAGGGTTTACGTCGTGCAAAATCACATCATAACCCGCCAAGGCAACCACGTGAGCAATGCCATTGCCCATCTGCCCGGCTCCGATTATGCCAACTGTCTTGATACTCATCGCGTCTCGCTCTCGAGTGCTGATCGTCACTCTTCCATGTGCCGCTTATCCGGCGTTTTTTTCCAATTCGCATTGTAGCTCGGGTAAAATTTTGAATAAATCTCCCACCAGGCCATAGTCGGCGATCTGGAAAATGGGAGCTTCCTCGTCTTTGTTGATGGCGACAATCACCTTGGAATCCTTCATGCCCGCCAGATGCTGGATGGCGCCGGAAATGCCCACGGCGATATAAAGTTCCGGCGCCACGACCTTGCCGGTTTGTCCCACCTGATAATCGTTCGAAACATAGCCCGCGTCTACTGCCGCGCGGCTGGCGCCAACCGCGGCATTCAATTGCTCGGCCAGCGGCTCAATAAATTTGGCGAAATTGTCTTTCGAACCAAGCGCCCGTCCGCCCGACACCACAACACGCGCCGAGACCAGCTCCGGGCGGTCGGAGGAGGATAATTCCTCGCCGCCAAACGCAGACAACCCGGTGGGCGCTGGCGCCTCTATTTTTTCAACGCTCGCGCTGCCTCCCTCATCGGCTGCGGGAAAGGTGGTTGCGCGTACGGTAATGACCTTGATGGGGTCGCTTGACTGGACGGTTTGAATAGCGTTGCCCGCATAGATCGGCCGCTCGAACGTGTCGGGCGACTTGATCGCTGTAATCTCGGAGATCTGCGCCACGTCGAGCAGCGCCGCAAGGCGCGGCATGAAATTCTTTGAAGTCGTGGTGGCGGGCGCAAGCACGGCGTCATATTGCTTTGCCAGGGGCTCGGCAAGCGCCGCCATTTCCTCGGCCAGGTGATGTTCCAGATGCGGCGCTTGCGCGAGCAGCACCTTGGCCGCGCCCTCAACCTTTGCGGCCTCATCGGCAACCGCAGCGCATCCATTGCCAGCGACAAGGATATGCACATCGGAGCCGATGGCCTGCGCGGCGCTCATGGCCTTGTGCGTAGCTGTGTTCAACGATGAATTGTCATGATCGGCGATCAGAAGTACGGCCATCAGATCACCCCTGCGGTATTTTTGAGTTTCTCGACCAGATCGGCGGGCGAGGCGAGAATTTCTCCCGCATCGCGCATCGCAGGCTCGTGCGTTTCGAGTATTTTGAGGCGCGGGCCTGTATCGACGCCGTAGTCGGCGGCGGTTTTCTCATCCAGCGGCTTCTTCTTCGCCTTCATGATATTCGGCAAAGAAGCGTAGCGGGGTTCGTTCAATCGAAGGTCCGTTGTGACGATGCACGGCATGTTGAGAACCACCGTTTGCAGACCGCCATCGACCTCACGCGTCACCCGCGCCTTGGTGTTTTCAATTTCCAGTTTCGAGGCGAACGTGCCCTGGGGCCAGCCCAGAAGGGCCGAGAGCATCTGACCTGTTTGATTGGAATCATCGTCAATCGCCTGCTTGCCGAGGATCACTATGTCGGGCTTTTCCGCCTCGACGACGCCTTTGAGCAGCTTGGCCACGGCCAACGGCTCAACTTCGTCTTCACACTTGATGAGGATGCCGCGATCAGCCCCCATGGCGAGCGCGGTACGGATCGTCTCCTGGGCTTTTTGCGGACCGATGGATACGGCAATGATCTCTTCGGCCTTGCCTGCTTCCTTCAAACGAAGCGCCTCTTCCACGGCAATTTCGTCGAACGGGTTCATGGACATTTTGACGTTGGCGAGATCGACGCCCGAGCCGTCCGCTTTGACGCGAATCTTGACATTGTAGTCGACCACCCGTTTTACCGGGACCAGAACCTTCATTGCGTCTCTCCAGATCGCTCAGAAGCCAGATAAATCCCAAATATGTGCGGTTGCGAAATCAGCCTGAAATACCGCGTGACCTGAGGCGGAAACAAGAGCCCAACATCAAGGGAAATCCTAGCAGAATGTTCTCTTCGCACATGCGAAATAGCGGGCGCGACGGTACTGCCGCCAACGGGCCAAGTCAATGCCGCACAAAATGCACGGCACTGAGCGAATAACCGGCCTCACGCACCGCCGGCGGTCTGGTCGAACAAAGCCACGCCAGGGCGTCGCATGAACAGGATAAGTACCGCACCTGCAACCAGTCCGCCCACATGAGCCCACCAGGCGATGCCGTCTCCCGAAGACGTCACGGCAGAGAAAAGCTGCAGCAGCACCCAGAAGCCGAGCACCCAGGCAGCGGAGATTTTGATCGGGATACGCCACATCGCCAAAACCCAGATTTTGACCTTGGGATGAAGCATCAAATAGGCAGCGACAATTCCGGCAACGCCGCCGCTCGCCCCTATCACCGGAATTTCCGAGCTCTGCATGGCAAGCGTATGAGACAGGCCGGCGAACACGCCGCACATGAGAAAAAACATCAGAAAGCGGAAATGACCCATGGCGTCCTCTACATTGTCGCCAAACACCCACAGGAAAAGCATGTTGCCGAGCAAATGCATCATATTTCCGTGCACGAACATGTAGCTCACCAGCGTCCAGCTCTCCTGTATCGGCAGCGCGCCTTCAGGCACCGAGGCACGGCTGGTGAAAGGCGCGCCATCGGTCCAGAATTCTTTCGGGATAAGCGTGAAGGCCGCCAGACGTTCATCGAGAGGGAAGAACCAGCCTGTCTGGAAAGTTACGAAAACAGCAAGATTCAGCGCGATCAGTCCGACCGTCACATATTGAAAACGGATCGACTTGAGGGGGTTGTTGTCATGCAGGGGAACAAACATGGATGACTCGCACTTTCCAGGATCTGGACCCTACCTGTTCTCGCCCGGTGTCCACAGCACGTCCGCCGTGCCCTTGCCGTTCACATGCCGGCTCGCCACAAACAGAAAATCCGACAGACGATTAATGTAGTGGAGTGCCGCTTCACCCACCAACTCATCGTCCCCTGAGGCTAGTTCCGCCATCAGGCGTTCCGCGCGCCGGCAGATGGTGCGCGCCACATGGAGCGCCGCCGCGGCACGGGCGCCGCCCGGCAATATGAAGGAACGCAGCGGCTCTAGCTCGCCGTTCAATTCATCAATTTCAGCTTCAAGCCGGTCCACCTGAGACTGGACAATACGCAGCGTGCTCCCTGCCTTTTCCTCAAGCCCCTCTGGCACGCATAAATCGGCGCCAAGATCGAACAGATCGTTCTGGATGCGCCCAAGCATCTTGTCTACTTGCGTGTACGCGGGCCCGAGATCGAGCCGTGCCACGCCAATGGCTGCGTTGGTTTCATCGACCGTGCCAAACGCCCAGATGCGGGCGTGATGCTTGGGCACCCGCTTGCCCGAGCCGAGCGCGGTCGTTCCATCGTCGCCGGAGCGCGTGTAAATCTTGTTCAAAACGACCATCGGCTGTCCTCATTCGAGCGCCTCAAATGCGCTCCCTCAGGCCTCAAATATTCACCGGCCCGTCACGTAGAGTGCCCCCATCACGAGTATGATAGCCACGAATTGTAGCACGACGCGCCAGCGCATGAATTTCTGCGAGGTATTCCCAGAGCCGCCACGCAGCATGTTCCACAGCCCAAGCGTCAGTACAATCACCACGGAGATGAGCGCCAGCGGAATGAGAGTAAACAGGGCAGTGCTCATGGAATAACGGTTCCCGCGAGACCCAAGGGGTCCATAAATAGCGAAGCGGCAGGACTGATATAAGGGTGGCTTACTGCGTTGCCATCACCCGGTCCATCAGGCGCGCTGGCAACAGCCGGCGGGCCCATGCCAGCATATAGGTCGGCTTTGTGACATAATAGTGCGCATGGGGGCTGGAACTCTCCACCGCATGAATGAGTTTTTCCAGCACCGCCTCTGGGCCAAGCCTGAATTTCGAGGGTGCGCCTTCCTCCATAGCGGCAATCCGTTCCTTGTAAACTTCCGCATGCGCCGATCCTTCAAGGTCGATATTGGCCTTGTAGGCCGCAAGCGCATTGACAGAAAAACGGGTTGCTATGGGGCCGGGCTCAATCAGCGAAACAAAGATGCCGGTTCCGGCAAGCTCTTGGCGCAAGGCATCGCTCAGCCCCTCGATGGCAAATTTCGATGCGTTATAGGCGCCGCGATATTTGAGGGAAACAAGCCCAAGACACGACGAGCACTGGACGATACGGCCCGCCCCCTGGCTACGCATCGCCGGAATGATCCGGATCGTGAGATCATGCCAGCCGAAAAAGTTTGTCTCGAACTGCTGGCGCAGGGCATCCATCGGCACGTCCTCGACCGCGCCGGGCTGACCATAACCGCCATTGTTGAACAGGGCAGTGAGTTTGCTATCCGTCCTATCGAGCACCGCATCGGCGCATTTGGCGATGGACCTGGCGTCCCGGTAATCAAGTTGCAGAACTTCCAGCCCTTCGCTTTTGAGGCGCGCGATATCTTTTTTCTTGCGCGCCGTTGCCAGCACCCGCCAGCCACGTGCCTTCATCCCGTGCGCACAGGCATAGCCGATGCCCGATGAGCAGCCGGTGATGAGAATGGAACGCGTCTGTGACATAAGGCCGTGTTGTCCAGGTTGAACCAGCGGCCTTTTTAATGGTTTTTGGGGCGAGACGCCAAGAAATGTTCACGAGGCGGCGAGATACACTCCCAGATTATCGCAACATCCGTTCCAACCGCCATTGTGCTTATCGCGGGCGTCTTCATCGATGAAGTTGGTATGATGCAGCACGAGCCGTGTGCCCGCAGGTGTTTCATGGAAATCCAGGGTTACCTCCATCTCTTGACCCGCACTGCCATCCTCCTGATCCCAGGCCCATGTAAACCGAAGTTTCTTGTTCTGGACAATTTCGAGAATCTCACCGCGTACGGTGGGGTTCCCGCCATCTGGCGTCATCATGGGGAAAAGGTAGAACCCGCCTTGGCGTGCATCCATTTCCGCACCGGGGCATTTCACTTCTCCTGGACCCATCCATTGACGAAGCGCCTCCTGATCTGTCCAGGCTTTGAATACGGCTTCAGGCGGATGCGCAAATTCTCGCTCCATCGTCAGTTCCAGCGCTTGGGATGTCACAGCTGCATCACTCATGGGACTGATCCTCTTTCTGACTCGTTTCATCCAGGTATATTTCCAGCGCCATAAAATGTTCATTCCAGAAGGCGCGGGTTTTCTCGATCCAGTCTTCCGCCGGTTTAAGCGCTTCAGGCCGCAGACGACAGCGGCGCTTCTGGGCTTCCACTTCACGGCTGATAAGCCCCGCGCTCTCAAGCACCTTGAGATGCCGCGAGATGGCGGGAAGTGAAATATCAAAAGGATCCGCTAGCTCATTGACCGTGGCACTGCCCTCAGCCAGCCGCGATACAATGGCGCGCCGTGTCGGATCGGCAAGGGCGGAAAATGTGGCGTCAAGCTGGTGCATTGGCCTGTCTTTTAATTAACTGATACGTTATTTAACGTATATGTTAATTTTGTCAACACAAAATGCCCAGATTGTGCGAGCGTGTACATCAATGACTGGCTGCTAGCTGGTTACGGAGTCGGATCTGGACAAGCTGACATTCCGTCTGCCTCGCAATCCCTGACCCTTTACATATGCAGCGCGCGCTTGCCGACCGCGAGAGCTGCTTCCTTGATGGCTTCGGTGAGCGTCGGATGCGCGTGACAGGTGCGCGCCAAGTCTTCGGCTGACCCGGAGAACTCCATCAGCACAGCCGCTTCGGCGATCATGTTGCCCGCGTCCGGCCCGAGGATATGCACGCCCAGAACTTTGTCGGTCTTGGCGTCGGCAAGGATTTTCACGAACCCGTCCGTGGTCCGGTTCACCTTGGCGCGGCCATTGGCGGTGAAGGGAAACTTACCGACATTATATTCAATGCCGGCTTCTTTCAGCGCCTCTTCGGTTTTGCCGACCTCGGCAACTTCGGGGTAGGTGTAGACGACGCCGGGGATGACGTCATAATTCACATGGCCCGCCTGGCCGCTAAGAATTTCCGCGACCGCGACGCCTTCATCTTCCGCCTTGTGCGCCAGCATCGGCCCGTCAATGACATCGCCGATGGCATAAATGCCATCCACGTTGGTCTTGAAATGACCATCCGTCAACACGCGGCCCTGATTGTCCAGCTTCACGCCCACATCCTCAAGGCCGAGGCCTTGCGTGTAGGGCACACGGCCAATAGCGACGAGCACCACATCGCACTCAATGGTTTGCGCATCGCCGCCCTTGGCGGGTTCGATGGCCACCTTGCAGCCCTTGCCCTTGGTATCGATGCCAGTGACCTTGTGGCCGAGCTTGAAACTCATGCCCTGTTTTTTGAGGATGCGCATGAAGTTCTTGGAAATGTCAGCATCCATCCCGGGGGTGATGCGGTCGAGAAATTCAACCACGATGACCTCCGCGCCGAGCCGGCGCCAGACCGAGCCAAGCTCCAGCCCGATAATCCCTGCGCCGACCATCAGCAGCTTTTTCGGAACCTGGCTCAATTCAAGTGCGCCGGTAGAGGAGACGATCTTTTTCTCGTCGATCTCGATGCCGGGCAGATTTGCGACATCGGAGCCGGTGGCAATGACGATGTTCTTTGTTTCAAGCGTCTGAGCGTCGCCCTTCTCCGGTGTGACCTCGACCTTGCCGGGCGCGGTGATTTTGCCGGCGCCGTGATAGGCGTCGATCTTGTTCTTCTTCAGCAGAAACGCGACACCGGCGGTGTTGCCGTCCACGCCCTCTTTCTTGAAGGCCTGCATGGCTTTCAGATCAAGGGCAGGCTTTACCTTGATGCCCATGGCCCCGAAGCCGTGACCGGCTTCCTCAAACAGTTCCGATGCGTGCAGCAGCGCTTTTGAGGGGATGCAGCCAACATTGAGGCAGGTGCCGCCATGAGCCTCGCGCTTTTCCACCACGGCCACCTTCATCCCCAGCTGCGCGGCGCGAATGGCGCACACATAGCCGCCGGGGCCGGTGCCAATGACAATGAGATCGTAAGCGTCAGCCATTTTTCTTATCCTTACTCAAATCCCGTTGAGCTTACAGATCCAGCACCATCCGCTGCGGGTCTTCCAGGCATTCCTTGACCCGCACCAGGAAGGTGACCGCGCCTTTGCCGTCGACCACGCGGTGGTCGTATGAAAGCGCCAGATACATCATCGGGCGGATGACGATCTCGCCATTCACCGCCATGGGACGCTGCTGAATGGCATGCATGCCGAGAATGCCCGACTGCGGGGCATTGAGGATGGGCGTCGACATCAGCGAGCCATATACGCCGCCATTGGTGATTGTGAAGGTGCCGCCCTGCATCTCTGCGATGCTCAAGGACCCGTCGCGGGCATGCGCGCCCAGCGAGGAAATCTCAGCCTCGACCTGGGCCAGGGTCATGTCCTGCGCATCGCGCACCACAGGCACAACCAACCCCTTGTCCGTGCCTACCGCAATGCCGAAATGGTAGTAATTCTTGTAAACGATGTCGGTGCCGTCGATCTCAGCATTCACTTCCGGCACGTCTTTCAACGCCTGAATGCAGGCCTTCACGAAAAAGCCCATAAAGCCAAGGCGCACGCCGTGACGCTTCTCGAACAGCTCCTTGTATTCGCGGCGCAAATCCATCACCGCGCCCATATCCACCTCGTTGAAGGTGGTGAGCATGGCGGCGGTGTTCTGCGAGTCCTTCAGCCGCTGCGCGATTGTTTGCCGCAGCCTGGTCATGCGCACCCGTTCCTCGCGCACCGCATCGCCCTCAGCCACGGTCCCGCGCGCCCTTGCCGCTGGCTCAGCCGCGACTGCCGGTGTGGTCAGCGTAATGGGCTCGGCCGGGGCGGGAGCCGCCGTCGCGGGGGCCTTCCCGCCACCCTCTATGGCCTTGAGAACATCCTCCTTGGTGAGACGGCCATCCTTGCCCGTGCCCTTGATCGAAGAGGGGTCAAGCTTGTTCTCCGTGACGAGTTTTTGTACCGCCGGTGAGAAGCCAAAGTCATCATCTCCCCCTTTGGCCGGTGCTTCCGCCGCCTTGGCGGGGGCAGGCTCTGGCTCGGCCGCCTTGGCGGGGGCAGGCTCTGGCCCGGCTGCCTTGGCGGGGGCCGCCGCAGCGCCGTCCCCTTCAGAGATCGCACCGAGAAGAGCGCCAACCTCAACCGTGTCGCCTTCGCCCACCAGCACATCGCCAAGCACCCCGGAGACCGGAGCGGGCACTTCGATGGTCACCTTGTCGGTTTCAAGCTCGACAACCGGCTCATCGGCATTGACCGCATCGCCGGCCTTTTTGAACCATTGGCCGACCGTGGCTTCAGTGATCGACTCGCCCAATGTTGGAACTCGTATTTCCGTCGACATGAATTTTTGACCTCTCGTATCGTGGCGGGTCCGCACCCCGCCCCTTCAATTCCTATCAGCTCAGCCGATCAATGCCTCATGGGTAAAGGCATCCAGTTGCGCCTTGTGTTTTATCATAAGACCCGTCGCGGTTGCCGCTGATTCACGACGCCCCGTATAGACGGGGCGCTTGTGCTTGGCGCCGATCAGATCAAGCACCTCTTCGATATTCGGCTCGACAAAGCTCCAGCCGCCCATATTTTTCGGCTCTTCCTGGCACCACACCATCTCCGCCTGGGGAAAGCGTCCAAGTTCATCGATCAGCGCGCGCGCCGGGAACGGATAAAGCTGCTCCAGCCTCATCAGGTACACATTGTCGAGGCCTTCATTGTCGCGCGCGTCATAGAGATCGTAATAGACCTTGCCGGAACACATCACCACGCGCTTGATCTTGTCGTCGGGGACAAGCTTGATTTTCTCGTCTTTCAGGAACTGCACGTCATCCCAAAGCACCCGGTGGAAAGTCGAATTCTGGTCGAACATCTCCAGCGGCGAGACGACGCGTTTGTGGCGCAACAAGGATTTCGGCGTCATCAGCACAAGGGGCTTCCTGAAATTACGGTGCATCTGACGGCGCAAAATATGGAAATAGTTGGCCGGCGTGGTGCAGTTTGCCACCTGCCAGTTATCTTCCGCGCACGATTGCAGGTAACGCTCCAGCCGGGCGGAGGAATGTTCAGGCCCCTGCCCCTCATAGCCGTGCGGCAGCAACAATACGAGGCCCGACATGCGCAGCCACTTGCTCTCGCCAGATGAGATAAACTGATCGATGACCACCTGCGCACCGTTGGCAAAATCGCCAAACTGGGCTTCCCAAAGTGTCAGCGCGTTCGGCTCGGCCAGCGTATAGCCATATTCAAAGCCGAGCACGGCGACTTCCGACAGCATCGAGTTGATGACTTCGTAATGCGCCTGAGTTGCGGCGATATGATTGAGCGGCGTGAACTTCTCCTCGGTCTTCTGGTCATTCAATACAGAATGACGCTGGGAAAACGTGCCGCGCTCGCTATCCTGCCCCGAAAGGCGGACCCGGAAGCGTTCCCGCAGGAGCGTGCCAAAGGCAAGCGCCTCGGCGAACGACCAGTCGATGGCCGTGCCTTCCTCGATCATGTTGCGCCGGTTCTCCATGAACCGGTTGATGGTGCGGTGAACATTGAACCCTTCAGGCACGCGTGAAATCGCGACACCGACCTCCTTGAGCCATTCGGTTTTCACACCTGTCTTGCCGCGCCGCGCGCCTTCCTCGGCATGACCCAGGCCCGCCCATTGACCATCCATCCAGTCGGCCTTGTTGGGCTTGTAGGAATCACCGGCGCTGAATTCGTCTTCCAGCATGTTGCGCATGCCGGACCGCATGGTCTCCAGCTCATCTGCAGTGAGTGCGCCTTCTTCCATGAGATGTTTGGAATACACATCGACCACGGTCGGGTGAGAGCGGATTTTTTCATACATCAATGGCTGGGTGAAGGATGGCTCATCACCCTCATTATGGCCATGGCGCCGGTAGCAGAACATGTCGATGACAACCGGCTTGTGGAATTTCTGTCGGAACTCTGTCGCCACCTTGGCCACATGAACGACCGATTCCGGGTCATCGCCATTCACATGGAATATGGGCGCCTCGATCATCCGCGCCACGTCTGAAGGGTAGGGTGAGGAGCGCGAATGATGCGGCGCGGTCGTAAAGCCGATCTGGTTGTTGACGATAAAATGAATCGAGCCGCCGGTGCGATGCCCGGCCAGCCCCGACAGGCCGAAACATTCGGCCACGACACCCTGGCCTGCAAAGGACGCATCGCCATGCAACAGCAGCGGCAAAACCTTGGTGCGCTCCGTGTCGCGCTTCTGGTCCTGCTTGGCGCGCACCTTGCCCAGAACAACCGGATCGACGATTTCCAGGTGAGAGGGATTGGCTGTGAGCGAGAGATGCACGTTGTTGCCGTCAAACTCGCGGTTGGATGAAGCGCCGAGATGATATTTTACATCACCTGAACCCTCCACGTCTTCCGGGTTGGCGGAGCCGCCCTTGAATTCGTTGAAAATGGCGCGGAACGGTTTGCCCATGACATTGGCGAGCACGTTCAGCCTGCCGCGGTGGGGCATGCCGAGAATGATTTCCTCTACACCCAGATGACCGCCGCGCTTGATAATCTGCTCCAGCGCCGGAATGGCCGACTCGCCGCCATCGAGCCCGAAGCGCTTGGTACCGGTATATTTGACGTCGAGAAACTTCTCGAAGGCTTCAACTTCGACAAGCTTGGAAAGGATCGCCTTCTTGCCTTCGGGCGTAAACGCAATTTCCTTGTCCTTGCCCTCGATGCGCGCCTGCAGCCAGCCCTTCTGCTCGGGTGTCGAGATGTGCATGAACTCGATGCCGATCTTGGCGCAGTAGGTGCGTTTGAGGATTTCGAGGATCTCTCGAACAGTGGCGAATTCCAGTCCGAGCACATAATCCAGAAAAATCTTGCGGTCGAAATCACGCTCCGTGAAACCATAGGTGGAGGGCTCCAGTTCCTGATGCGCTTCTTTTTTCTCCAGGCCCAGCGGATCCAGATCGGCGGCCAAATGGCCACGCACCCGGTAGGAGCGGATCATCATGAGTGCGCGCACTGAATCACGCGTCGCTGAAAGCGCCAGATCCCGGGTGAGTTCCACACCCATGGACTGTGCCTGGCCCTGGATGCGATTGCCGATCTGCTGCTCTATCGCGTTCCAGTCGCCATCGAGCGCGCTGACCAGCTCGCCATTCTCCGCAACCGGCCAGCGGTCGCTTTTCCACGACGGCCCTTCGGCCTCTTTCAGTACATCGTCCTTGTTGTCCTGAAGGTCGCGAAAGAACGCCTGCCAGTCGGCATCGACCGACTGGGGATTGTTCTGATATTGCGCGTAAAGCTCTTCGATATAGTCCGCGTTTGCACCATGCAGAAATGACGTTCTTGCAAACGCCTCATTCAGGTCTTGCCGTGCCATGAGCCGATACCGCCTTCAAGGCGCTGGCGCGCCCCCGTTGCTGCCGCGTTAGACCGGCCTCGTCACCCGCTCGCCGGTTCAGCTAACCATTTAATACCTCCACGAGCGTAGTTCCAAGACCTGCCGGCGATTTTGATACCGCAATTCCGGCGGACCGCATGGCTTCCATCTTGTCTTCCGCGCCGCCCTTGCCGCCCGATATGATCGCGCCGGCATGGCCCATGCGCCGTCCCGGA
>CAXMMX010000138.1:0-12819 GCA_964194535.1 uncultured Alphaproteobacteria bacterium
GGCATCGCGACTGTTTAACCGTGCAATCCCCCCACGCGTTCCTGGCAAGCGGGTTCGATATGCCGATATCGCCCTCAAACGCGCCTGCCGACTGCGCCTTGACGGTCGGGTTGCCCGCCTTCCAGCCAAAGCGCCCAAGCACAAGGCGGGTCTTGTCCTTCGACCACACCTCATTGGGGCGCCCTGAAATGCCGTCGCCGTCCTTGTCGTCAGGGTCGGCGAGAGCGCGGATTTGCGCTTCCGGCACCGCCTCGAGCAACCCGAGGCCGATCATCTGCGGGGAGACGCGCGGCGAGAGCATGGCTTTGGGATGCAGCGGGCCGTAGGCGAGCCGGTCAATCGAATATGCGGGTTTGCGGAGCCTCACCTTGCCGCCATCGGGAAATGCAAATGGCACTTGCGTATATTCGATATGCATCTTGCCTTCCGCGTCATGGCCCTGGATGGCGAAATCCTGCAACTGGCCGCCATATGTGGGCTCTGGCACGACGCTTATTTTACGCTCCTTGAGAAGCCGCTTCTGCTCCTGCGTCCCGGGCGGAATGGACAGGCGCAGGAACATCGATGTGGCGTCATCATCGGGGAAGTTGGCTTCCGGCGGATGACCACGGCCGTCCTTCAAATGGCAGCGCTGGCACGAGCGTGCATTGAAGAGCGGCCCCAGCCCGTCCGATGAGCTGGTGGATGCGGGCGCGGACACCCAGAGCTTGCGGAAGATGCCGTTTCCGACCTTGAAATCCAGCTCTTTACGAAACGGCATGTTGCCGGAGGAATTGGAAAAGGCGTTGGCGTTGTTGACGCTCTTGCGCGACGTCGCCTTTCCTCCGGGGAATTCTTCACCGGTTTCCGGCCTAGTGAAATCCTGCGTTGGACGCAGCTCTTGCGGAAGGCCAATACTCTGCCTGGCCGTTCCTGCCTCAAGAACGGAAAGTGCGCCGACAATAAAAAGAGCCGCAAGGGCAAAACTGGTTCGTTTCACCTATTTAACCATTTCCGGAGCATCCAGGCTGTCCGAACCTTCAAAGGCAATTGACTGCAGGTCTAGCACCGAAACAACGCGTTCGATCGCCCTCGTCTGTTGGCGCAAAGCATCGATCGCCGACTGAACCACGGCGTTGCCGGCCGTGTTCCCCTCGCCGATCATCTGATCGTAGGCCTCGGTCATTTCCGCCCGCAGGACAATGGCAACCATTGCTCTGAGCGTTTGCTCCAGCCGTGCAAGCATCGCCGCGTCGGCGTCAGGCGATTTCGCACTCACCAGATCGGAGACACTGGGGCCGGTAACAACGCTGCCGTCGATGCGGCGGTACCGTCCCACATATACGTTGCGGATACCCAGAGCATCATAGAAGTGGGAGTTGTGGGTGTTGTCTGAAAAGCAATCATGCTCTTCCTCGGGGTCGTGGATCATGAGACCGAGCTGCATGCGTTCTCCCGCAAGCTCACCATAACTCAAGCTGCCGAGCCCTATGAATATCCTGCTCAGTCCGGCGTCACCCGACTGCAACAGTTCCTTGCGCGCGGGGCCATTTGGCGCCCATTGTGCGGTCATCCAGGCAAGCTCATCGATCAGAAGATCCGTCGCCACGCGCAGATAAGCCGCGCGGCGTGCACAGTTGCCGTGGGTGCATTTTTTCAGATTATAATCGCTCGGCGGACGGTTCCCGGCGCCCGGCCCCGTACCGTTCAGGTCCTGGCCCCACAGCAGGAATTCAATCGCATGGTAGCCCGTTGCGACATTCGCTTCTATTTCCCCGGCCTCATGAAGCACGTTTGAAATCAGCTCCTTAGTGATCGCGTGGGCATCTATCTTCCTGCCACCGATCCTGATGTGCTTTTGGGCAATGACGTTGACCGTATAGAGGTCGTTTTCATCCGACTGCGCGCCATACGCTCCGGCCACGTAATCGATCAGGCCTTCATCCAGTGGCCAGCTATTCACCTTGCCTTCCCAGTCGTCCACGACCGTGTTTCCGAAACGGTAGGCTTCTGTTTGCTGATAGGGAACGCGCGCATCAATCCAGGAGGCCTTGGCGGCACTCAGGGTTTGCGCGTTCGGCTTTGCAAGAAATGCCTCGATGGTAGAGCGAAGCGTGCGAGCGGTTATCAGCGAATCCTCGTAACCGGCATGGGCAATGCCGGCGTAGGTTTTCAAAACATCCCTGGTCTGTATTTGCGCTTTTGCGGGTGAGAGCGTCACGAATGACAGTGCCAGAAGAAAGAGCGAAAGAAGGGTACGGCGAACACCATACCTGAAATTTGAAATGTGCATTTTTCCCTCAATAATCGGAGTTCAAAACCCCGCCTGCAGTTAGATCAATGGCCGCCCTACAGCTCGATCACCAACCCGTCGTGAGCACACTCTTCAAGGATCTCATCCTGGTGTTCCAGCATCTCAGGCCCGAGATGAGTCAGCACCATGCGTTTTGCCTCAAGTTCGTCCCGGTGTTCCATGAAATCAGGATAGTTCATATGAAAGGGCACGCTCTTTTTATAGAAGTAACATTCGCTGACAAAAAGATCGGCGCCACGCGCCAACTCCGGCATATGGTCCGTCCAGGCACTGTCTCCGGTATAGGAGATCACTTTACCAGCCACCTTGATTCGTATCGAGGTGGGATTTGTCGCAGCGGTATGGATCGCAGGATAAGTCGTGACTTTCAGCCCCTTGATGGCGTGCGGCGTCATCACGTCCAGTTCAATCGTCTCAACATCAAACTTCGGCGTCATGGATTGTGAACCCGGATACAGGGCTTCCTGAACTTTCGGCAGGTGCGAGGCTGTATCTTTCGGCCCGGCGATGGTGAGCTGCGTTTCGCGTTTTGCCCCCAGCATGGCGTCCATCAACAAGCCGGATACACCTCCGCAATGGTCACCATGCAAATGTGTGAGTAAAATGAGATCAATCCTGTTGTGAGGAATGCCAAGTGCCTTGAGCGCAATCAGGCTTGAGGCGCCAAAGTCGATGGCAAAGCAAATCTCCGGCGCCTCGACAAGAATGCAGGTGTTGAGCCTGCCACCTGAACCAAAGGCATCGCCGGAGCCAGCAAATGTAATTTTCACACTCATGGCCGGCACCTAAAAAACTGCATTGCTGAATTTTAAAAATATATCGCGTTCGGTCACCGGCGCGCCGGAACCCGATTCCAAAATCGTCCGGACCCTCAAGTTTGAGCGGCAGTATTATCCACCCCTGAACACGAACTCAGGGAACAGGAACGCTGTTCACATTGACTCTGATGATGGTCTCAGAATTTCACGACTTTACGATACAGATGCCATGTTGCATGTCCGAGGATCGGCATGATGACGGCAAGACCCACGAATGCCGGCAATGTCCCGACTGCCAGCAACACGGCGACGATAAATCCCCACGCTGTCATGGTCATCGGATTTGCCATTATGGCCCGTATGGAGGTTTGAACCGCCTCCATGGCGCTGACGTCATGGTCGTCGACCAGCATCGGAAAAGATATCGCGCTGATGGTCAGCACTAATGCGGCGAAGAGGAAGCCGACGCTGCAGCCGACGATGATAAGCGTCCAGCCGGCACCGGTGGTGAGGACGTCGTAAATGAAACTCGGAATCGACTCCGGGATCGCACTGCCCATTGTCATCCGGTAAATGCCAAACGCCGTTCCCATCCAGGCGAAGTAGATGACCAGCTGCAGGATTCCAAGCGCGAATATGGAGAAAATGGAAGAGGATCTGAATGGATCGAAAGCAACCTTCCAGCTGACCTTGCCGCCCTGCTCCCGGCGCTTGCTCATTTCGTAAAGACCGACCGCGGCCAACGGACCGATAAGCGCGAACCCGCTGATGAGCGGAAACAGAAGCGGCAAAATGTCGTAACCAAATGTCAGCCTTGCCAAGATCAATCCGACAACGGGATAGATCACGGCGAGCAGCACCAGATGGGTCGGGTTCGCCATAAAGTCGTCAAGCCCCATTTTCAGGGCATCAATGAGATCGTTCCTGTCGATGTTGCGAATTGCCGGCTGGACCGCCCCCGCCCCCGCAATTGCCGCCGATTTTTGAGTTGCCATGACCATCCCTCCCGAGTCGCATGGACCCAAGATCGCGACACCGTTGGAAGCGCCATATGGTCAAGGTAACCGCGGTCATTCCAATGGCTGCGACCTCGAGTCGCTGTGTCAACTATACGTACGGAATAGGAATTTGTCGCCTCACTGTCGAAAGAATTGTGAATCTACGCGACACCGGCTCTCCTAAATCACCGGCCCGAATACCCGGGATTTCCGAGCTGCGGGTGTGATGAAGGGTTGCTGTTTAATGGTGCAGAGCACCTTCGGAATTAATCGCCAATGAGTGATTCGTCAGAGTGCTGAATACCGCGGACACGCATCCTCGGACCGGTTTTTCGCCAAATTAACGCGCGTTGCGCCCCGCCATATGCGAGCGAACTTGTGACACCAGCCCTTTTTCTGCAATTTCCCTTTGAACCGACATAACATTTCTCCAGCAACGTAAGGCACACGGAAAGAACACTGGCCATGTCCGCAAGGACACCTAAACGGATTGATTTATTGGAGTTTTTTTTCAAAGATATTTTGGTTTCATGCCGAATTTGACAATCATGGCTCAGTGACGGAATGTCGCACCTGCGACAGGTGACCGCACCGGTCAACTCCATTACGTTTTGTCCAAAATCTTATGAATGATTTTTGCCCATGGGGGGCAATCGAGAATGATCACAGCGCTCATTATAGTCTTGGTAGCTATCGGCTCCGTTGTATTCCACCTGATGAGCCCGTGGTGGTGGACGGAGATTGCCTCCAACTGGGGCTTTATCGATACGACCATCATCATCACATTCTGGGTAACCGGGATCGTATACACCGCCATTCTTCTGTTTGTCGGCTACTGCATCTGGAAATTCCGCTTCCAGGAAGGCCGGAAAGTGGAATACGAGCCGGAGAACCCCAAGCTGGAATGGTGGCTCACCGCACTGACATCGATCGGTGTTGTGATCATGTTGGCTCCCGGCCTGATTGCATGGAAGCAATTCATCACTGTTCCCGCTGATGCCGCTGAGTTTGAAGTCCTTGGGCAGCAATGGCAGTGGAATTTCCGGCTTCCGGGCAAGGATGGTGTTCTGGGCAAATCCGACAACCGCAACATCACTGCGGAAAACCCCTTCGGTATCGACCCTAAAGACCCCAATGGCAAAGACGATCTACTGATTGAGGCAGACGACCTTCATCTTCCCATAGACAAACCGGTCAAGGTCTTGTTGCGCTCCGTGGACGTTCTGCACGATTTCTACGTGCCTCAGTTCCGCGGCAAGATGGATATCATCCCGGGAATGGTCACCTATTTCTGGTTCACACCCATAAGAACCGGAAATTTCGAGATTCTGTGCGCCGAATTGTGCGGCGTCGGACATCATGCCATGCGGGGCAATGTCATTGTCGACAACCAGAGCAGCTACGATACGTGGCTAAATGAGCAGCAGACATTCGAGCAATCGATGGCGCAATTCGAAACCGGTAACAGCATAGGCAAGACCGCGGGTCTGGCCTCAAAGCAAGTGCCGGACGTGACCCCGCAGAAGGTGTCCGCACAATGAGGCTCCATCCAGCGCAGACCAGCCATATCCAAGAATTGGGAGAATTCTGATGTCCGATATAACTCAAGATGACGTCGGGTATGTCGCACCTGCCGAGGTCGATGACCAGGATCTCTACCATCCGAAAAGCTGGATCACGAAATACGTGTTCTGCCAGGATGCCAAGGTCATCGCCATCCAGTACTCAGCAACGGCGACTGCCATCGGCCTGGTGGCGCTTGTATTGTCGTGGCTGATGCGGCTGCAACTGGGTTTCCCTGACAGTTTTTCCTTCATCGAGCCGTCCGACTATTATCAGTTCATCACCGCACACGGCATGATCATGGTGATCTATCTGCTGACCGCGCTCTTTCTGGGGGGTTTCGGCAACTACATGATCCCGTTGATGGTGGGCGCCAGGGACATGGCGTTCCCCTATGTGAATATGGTGAGTTACTGGGTCTATTTGACCGCGGTGCTGGTGCTTATCGCGAGCTTCTACGTGCCCGGCGGGCCCACCGGTGCCGGCTGGACGCTCTACCCACCGCAAGCGATATTATCCGGCACGCCGGGGTCTGACGGCGGCATTGTCCTGATGCTCATCTCCCTCGCGCTGTTCATCGTCGGCTTCACCATGGGCGGTCTGAATTATGTGGTGACCGTGTTGCAGTCCCGTACGCGCGGGATGACGCTGATGCGCATGCCATTGACCATCTGGGGCATTTTTACCGCGACCATTCTGGCGCTGCTGGCCTTCCCGGCGCTTTTGGTCGGCGCCGTCATGATGCTGTTCGACCGGCTCCTTGGCACCAGCTTTTTCATGCCGAATATCGTCGAGTTCGGCGAACATCTGAGTTATGGCGGCGGCAGCCCGATCCTGTTCCAGCATCTGTTCTGGTTCTTCGGTCATCCGGAGGTTTATATCGTTGCACTGCCTGCCTTCGGTATCGTCTCTGACCTCATTAGCGTGCACGCCAGACGGCACATTTTCGGGTATCGGCTGATGGTCTGGGCCATCGTGATCATTGGCGCGCTCAGCTTCATCGTATGGGCGCATCACATGTATGTTTCGGGGATGAACCCATGGTTCGGGTTCTTCTTTGCCACCACGACCCTGATCATCGCCATACCGACGGCCCTCAAGGTCTACAACTGGACCTTGACATTGTGGCGCGGCAACATCCGCCTCACGGTGCCGATGCTGTTCGCCATCGGCTTCATCATCACCTTCGTCAATGGCGGCATAACAGGGTTGTTCCTCGGTAATGTTGCGGTAGATGTGCCGCTGTCGGACACCATGTTCGTGGTGGCGCATTTCCACATGGTGATGGGCGTGGCGCCAATGCTCGTCGTCTTCGGGGGGATCTACCACTGGTATCCGCTGATCACCGGCAGGATGTTGGACGAAACGCTGGGCAAGTTCCACTTCTGGGTGACCTTCCTGGGGGCCTATCTGATCTACTTCCCGATGCATTATCTCGGATTCGTCGGCGTGCCCCGGCGTTATTTCGAGCTCGGCGATACGCAGGTGTTCGATTCGTCGGTCGGGGATCTGAACGCCTTCATCTCGATTGTGACCTGGATTGTCGGGTTCGCCCAGATCGTATTCTTGTACAATATGGCGAGGAGCTACTTTAAAGGTAAAGAGGCCGGCCAGAATCCATGGGGAGCCTGTTCACTTGAGTGGCAGACACCCCAAGTCCCGCCGGGTCACGGCAACTGGGGCAAGGAGCTGCCGCTGGTCTACCGCTGGGCATATGATTATGGCGTGCCCGGTGCTGCTCATGACTTTGTTCCGCAGAATATGGCGCCTAATGATGTACCGATGGCCGAGAAGGGGCGCGAGTCATCACGTTCGCGGAAAGCTTAAAGAGCATGAACTTCTTTCGTCAGCTGACAGAGAAGCCCTGGCTGCCGGATCAAAACGGCGTTGCAGACATGCACGATGGCCATGTCTCGGCCACGCCTGCGGCCCGTATCGGCCTGAAGATGTTTCTGATCATCGTTGGCGTCCTGTTCTTCCTGCTCATCGTCTCTTATGCGGGCCGCATGGCGTTCGAGGACTGGCGTCCGGTGCCGCAGCCATGGCTGATGTGGCAGAACACCGCCATGTTGATCCTGGCCAGCGTTGCCCTGCACCTGGCGCAATCGGCTGCACGCCGGGACCAGTGGAACCATGTGAAAATTGGGCTGCTGGCGGGAGGCGCATTTACCGTTGCCTTCATCGTTGGCCAACTCCTGGCCTGGCAACAGTTGGTTGAGCAGGGCATTTTTGAATTCAAAAACCCGGCAGTTGCTCTTTTCATTCTGATCACCGGTCTGCATGGGCTTCACATGCTGGGCGGGCTGGTGGCCTGGGGACGGACCGCCGACAAGGTTTGGCAGCGCGACGGACTTGAGGTGACCAAGATCAGACAGAGCATCGAAAATTGCACTCTTTACTGGCACTTTTTGCTGGCGGTTTGGCTGGTGCTGTTCGGCCTGCTGTTTTCGGGGAACGACAATCTTGGAATCCTGCTGACCATCTGCGGGATTAAGTGATGGGGGAACACGTTTCATGGCAAACACTGCGGCTATAGCAAAAGGAGTGGACCCCGCTTCACTCGCTCCGGGCATGAAGGGTATTGCGGCCGATTGGTCTTCCGATCAGCGAGCGTTCAAGAACGTTCACTGGGGCAAGGCCATGATGTGGATCTTCCTCGTCAGCGACACCTTCATCTTCAGCATTTTCCTGCTGTCCTACATGACGGTGCGGTGGTCCACGACCATACCCTGGCCCAATCCGAGCAAGGTTTTTGCCTTGCATGTCGGGGGCGTGTCCGTCCCGCTCCTTCTGATCGCCATCATGACGTTTATCCTGATCAGCTCCAGCGGCACCATGGCCATGGCTGTCAATTTCGGCTACCGCAGGAACCGCAAGGTGACCACCTATTTGATCCTGGCGACCGCTTTGTTCGGAGCGTCCTTTGTCGGTATGCAGGCTTTCGAGTGGTCCAAGCTGATCTCCGAAGGTGTCCGGCCGTGGGTCAATCCCTGGGGTGCTCCGCAATTCGGTTCATCCTTTTTCATGATCACCGGATTCCATGGGTTTCACGTGTCAATCGGCGTGATCTTCCTGTTGATCGTCGCCCGCAAGGTCTGGCGCGGCGATTACGAGCGCGGAGATCGGGGCTATTTCACCGCGTTGAGGGGTGGTTACGAACACGTTGAGACCATGGGCCTCTACTGGCATTTCGTCGATCTGGTCTGGGTCTTTATCTTCGCATTATTCTATCTCTGGTAAGGGGCGCACATGGCACACACAGAAGGTCAACAACACCCGATCAGCGTCTATCTCTGGATATGGGCGGCGCTGTTCGTATTCAGCTTCTTTTCCTACATGGTCGACTATCTGGCATTTGAGGGCCTGCTCAGATGGTCCCTGATTCTGCTCTTTATGCTCATCAAGGCCGGGTTGATCATCGCTATTTTCATGCATATGGCATGGGAACGGCTGGCGCTGATCTATGCGATTTGCCTCCCGCCCGTCCTGGTGCTGATATTTGTCGCACTGATGTCATTTGAATCGAGCTACACCTTTGCCTCGCGGGGAGTCTACTTCGCGCTAGGCTCTTAGCAGCGGTTCACATAAAAAACCCGGCTGCCAGAGTGATGCTCTGACGGCCGGGTTTTTTCATTGCAATTTCTTGGCTAACCGGCATGCCCGGCGAAAACCGCACAGCGGGCATGTCCTCCGTATGGAAGGCTACTCCGCTTTCTTGGAAAATGTCTTGATATAGGCAATGACGTTTGCGCGGTCGTCTTCCTTTTTCAATCCGGGAAATGCCATCTTCCCCTTGGGGACGAGTTTTTTCGGTTTTGTCAGATATTCGTCGAGCTTCTCAACGCTCCACATAAGTCCGCCTTCGCCAGCGGCCATCATCGCCTTGGAGTATTTGAACCCCTCCTGAGAGCCGGCCTTGGCGTCGACGATATTGTTAAGCGGCGGTCCGATCCTTTTCTTGGCGCCTTCACCTATCATGTGGCAAACTTTGCATTTCTTGAATACCTTTTCGCCTTTGGCTGGATCACCTTCCGCCTGAGCAGCGGTGGCGAAGGTTGCTAGGCTAAGGGTGGCGAATGCAATTTTGAGTGTTTTTTTCATGCTCGATAAATCCTTGATAGGGCTTACAAATTGATCTCACGTCGAAGGTCAGCGGCGACCTATTTCTCCGCATGCCCCACAGCTCTCATGATGGCCGCGCGACTTGATCGAGGCAAGAGGAATCCGTCAAATCTATATCTCATTAGGGGGAAAAGCGGCTATACTATTAATGTATAGCAAGCGATCATACGCGCCTTAGTTCTGAACAGCGTATAAGGCGCAGGAGCCTGACCGCAAAATACGAAAAATAACCTGAAAATAGGGAATGCAGCAATGTCGGATGATGACTTCAATATTGATACCGTGTTCAAGGTTGCGATGATAATTGGGGTGATCGTCGTCGTTTCCGGTCTTGCAGGCTTGCTCCAGCTTCTGTAAGCACGCCACCCCGACCTGACCCTCATGCGGGTAAGTCATGGTTGATGCCGCACCGCTTCTACTGGCTGAAATCGACGGGCACATTGCCTGGGCGACCATCAACCGGCCTGAAAAGCGCAATGCGATGACCCTGGCCATGTGGCGCGATTTCGGCGACCTTCTGGAAGTCTGGGCAAAGAACCCCGAGGTGCGCGTGCTGGTTCTGACCGGTGCAGGCGACAAGAGCTTTTGCGCCGGCAATGATATCTCCGAGTTTGCGCAACTGCGCGCCACGCCGCGGCAACGGGCAAGCTATGATGCGGTCACGAAACGCACCTATGACGCCTTGCGCACTTTTCCCAAGCCGACAATCGCCAAGATCAGGGGATTTTGTATTGGCGGCGGGCTAGAACTTTCGCAGCTGTGCGACCTTCAGATCGCGGCGGACACTTGCGAGTTTGCGGTTACGCCGGCATGGCTTGGCATTGGCTACAAGCTCGATGACATCGCGCTCCTGACGTCTAGTATCTCGGCCAAGCATGTGAAAGAATTGCTGTTCACCGCGGGCCGTTTTCCCAGCGCTGATGCACTGCGCTGGGGGCTGATCAACCGGGCCGTCAGCCAAAGCTCTCTCGATGAAGCCGTCAAAAAGCTCGCCGGCGACATTGCCGCCAATGCGCCGCTTTCCGTGGCGGCAGCCAAGGCTATCATTCACGAAGCCGTTAAAGAGGGAGCATTACAGGATCGCGAGCTGTGCGCCGGGCTGGTGGCCGAGTGCGACGCAAGCGAGGACCAGCAGGAAGGACAAAGCGCGTTTGCGGAAAAGCGTGCACCTCATTTCACTGGCCGCTAAGGCCCCCAGGGTCCTGACCCTAAGCCCTTTTATCCATGTAGTCTTTGAGCGACTTCACACCTGCCTTGCTGACATCCAGGCCGCATTTCGTGCGCCGCCAGAGCACGTCTTCCACCGTTTGCGCCCATTCCTCATCGATCAGCCAATCGACCTCGGCGGCATGAAGGGCGCCGCCGAAATGCTCCCCGAGGTCGGCCTCGCAGGTCGCACCGCCCAGGATCTCCCGCGCATTGGCGCCGTGGCGGCGGGCCAGCCCGGTGATGAAGTCACGCTGGAAACCTGGATGCTCGCTTGCCAGATCACGGGCGAAAGTCTCGAAATTGTCCATCTCCCCACCCGGCAAAACCGCGTTTTCGGTCCACGGTTCGCCAAGATCCGGAAACGGCGGATTCAGGCCATTGACAAGGCGCTCGGCCAAACGCCGCGCCGTGGTCAACTTGCCGCCAAAAATCGAAACGAGCGGCGCCACACCTTCCGGCCGGTCCACCTCCAGAACGTAATCGCGGGTGATTGCATCTGGATCCGTGTTCCCGTCGTCGCACAGCGGCCTCAGTCCGGCAAAGCTCCACACCACATCAGCGGGCTTGATCTGACGTTTGAAATACATGCTCACCGCATGGCACAGATATTCGATCTCGTGCGCCTCGATTTCAACCGGACCGGGAGGGCTCTCATGCACCATCTCGGTCGTACCGATCAGGGAGGTGCGGCCCTTGAAGGGAATCACGAAGATGACCCGGCCGTCCTCGTTCTGGAGCAGGAAGGCATGGTCTCCCCCGTGCAGGCGGGGCACGACAATGTGGCTGCCCTTGATCAGCCGCAGCCGTAATTTTGTGGCGCCGCCGGCAACGCCGGTCAGAACCTCATACGCCCAGGGTCCGGCCGCATTGACCAGTGCCCGCGCACGGGTTTCGATTTCGCTGCCGTCTTGCTGGATCAGGCTGGCGCGCCAGAACTGCCCATCTCTACGCGCCGCCGAGCACCTGGTCCGGGGCATGATATGCGCCCCCCAGCGCGCAGCGTCGAGCGCCGCCAGGACCACAAGGCGAGCATCGTCGGTCCAGCAATCGGAATAGGCAAACCCGTGATTTATCTCCGGTTTTAATCCTTCCGCGTAGGGTCCGGAGTTTAAATCCGCCTTGCTGGAGCGCGGCAGGGAGATATGGCTGGCGAGATGATCGTAAAGCCACAGGCCAATGAGGACCAGCCAGGTTGGCCGGCTGCCCCTGATCGTTGGCAGTAAAAGCCGCAAAGGCTGAATGATATGGGGCGCGCTGCGCAACAGGATTTCCCGCTCGCGCAGAGACTCCCGCACCAGGCGGAATTCGTAATACTCAAGATAACGCAAGCCCCCATGGATCATCTTGCTCGAGGCCGAGGATGTGCCGCTGGCGAGATCGTCTTTCTCGACCAGCAGCACCGAGAGGCCACGCCCGGCGGCATCGCGCGCCACCATCACGCCGTTGATGCCGCCGCCGATGACGAGAATATCGTAAACTTGCTCCTGCATGCCGCCCTTGTTGGAATTGCCGCGGCCAGACCCTTGCTGCACACTCGCCACGCCGCAACCGAAACGATAACCCAGGACGACGATTCGATGCTATCCAAGTTAAAACCCCTGGCGGACTTCCCGGCCGATGACCGGCGCGCGGTGAAGTTCGTGCTGTTCGACATCGACGACACCCTGACCAGCGGGGGACGGCTGATCAGTGAAGCCTATGGCGCGCTCGAAGATCTGAAGACCGCCGGCGCCTGGGGTCGTGCATCAGATTGCGGCCAATCCACAAGAACCATGTCTGGTCCTACGATTTTGTTCAGGATCGCACCCATGACGGCAAGGCATTCCGTATGCTCACCGTCATTGATGAATACACCCGCGAATGCCTGGCAATCCAT
>CAXMMX010000139.1:0-20015 GCA_964194535.1 uncultured Alphaproteobacteria bacterium
TCAATGGGACACAGACCCTGAACCATCCATTCTTCATTGGCGATCGCGCGTAATATCAGCAGAACGAGCCAAGCGCCCATACTCGAACCGACGAGAATCTGCGGGCCGCATGTGACCTCACGCAGAATGGCAAGACTTTCCTCCAGCCATTGGCCTATGGTGCCATCGGTGAATTCACCATCGGATGCCCCATGACCGGAATAGTCGAAACGAACTATGGATCGGTTTGTCTGCACCGCCCACTTATGGACGGCGTTGACTTTGACGCTGACCATGGTCGATTTCAATCCGGGAAGCCAGACAAGTCCTGGCTCTTCCGAATGTTTAGCGGGTGTATTCAGATATGCAATGTGCACACTATCGCATTGGTTTTTCCCTACAGACAGGAATTGTATATTAAATTGGCTCATCTAATTAACATTTCTGATTTTCAGAGACACATCGATGTTAATTCGAGCATTTAACATGTATTGCGAGAGTTAATAAATGAGTAGCGTCATACATGCGGCAACAATTCTACAGATCATACCGAGATTGGATACGGGCGGGGCGGAACTGGCCACTGTCGAGATCACTGAGGCGATCATACGGGCTGGCGGGCGCGCCTTTGTGTTCAGCGAAGGGGGCCGGATGGCCGCTGATATCGAGCGCGCGGGCGGCACGCTCATTGCCTTCCCGGCCGCCACCAAGAACCCGGCCCGTATCATCGCCAATGCTTTTAGAATTGCCCGGTTCATCCGCGAATGCGGTGTTGACGTAGTGCATGCGCGCAGCCGGGCGCCGGCCTGGAGCGCCTTGATGGCCGCCAGGGCCACCGGGACCATTTTTGTCACCACATATCATGGCGCCTATGGCAATCGGGGGCCTCTCAAACCGCTTTACAATTCCGTCATGGCGCGCGGCAATCTGGTGATCGCCAATTCCGGCTATACCGGAGCGCTGGTGCAAAAGCGACACGGGACGCCTGTGGAGCGCATCCGCGTGGTTCATCGCGGTGTGGATCTGGAAAAATTCGACCCCGAAGCAGTATCGGGGAAAAGGACAAAAGCCCTGAGGGAAAAATGGGGCGTCAGGGATGACGAGCAGATTGTCCTGCACGCGGCGCGGCTTACGGGCTGGAAAGGCCAGCATGATGTCATTGAGGCAGCGGCCAGGCTGTTCAACAGCGACGGTGGCTCACGCGCGGTGTTCATTCTTGCGGGAGACGCGCAGGGGCGCGATGCCTATGTGGCCGGGTTGAATAACCGGATCACGGACTCCGGCCTGGAAGGCAAGGTGAAGCTTGCGGGTCATTGCGACGATATGGCCGCTGCTTACACCGCGGCACATATGGCGCTTATTGCCTCCACCGAGCCCGAAGCGTTTGGCCGTACAAGCGCGGAGGCGCAGGCCATGGGGTGTCCCGTCATTGTCACGCGCCAGGGGGCTTCGCCAGAAACATTGCTGACCGCTCGGCGCGATGGCGCAGACGCCTCCACCGGCTGGATTGTGCCCGTCGGTGCGCCGGCGGCCCTTGCAAATGCGATTGCTGAAGCGCTTTCATTGTCGCAAAGGGAGCGAAAAGCGATGGCGGCGCGGGCGCGGGCGCATGTTTGCGAGCAATTTTCGTCAGAGAATATGAAACGCGAGACGCTTGGCGTGTATGATGAATGTCTGAACTCGGCATTGGCCGGTGCGTTTGATGATGCTAAACGCGGGCAGGGCGCAGGATAAAGAACGACAGTTCAGCTTGACTTCGCCGGGCTTCTTTTCAATTTTATACATATGCGCGCTGGGCGCATAAGGTTTTTGGTAGCAGAGGGAGAAAGTCACATCGCACGCCGACCAATGAGAGCAAGAGCAGCGCCCACCAAAAAAGGGCCTCGTGCTAACGAGGATATTGAATACCCCGAAGTTCAACTCATCGACGAAGAAGGCGAGAATCACGGGACCGTCACAACCGAGCAAGCCAAGGAGATGGCTGACGAGGCTGGACTTGATCTCGTCGAGATCGCGAGCAACTCTGAACCGCCTGTCTGCAAAATCCTTGATCTGGGCAAATACAAATACCAGGCCCAGAAAAAGGCCAATGAGGCGCGCAAGAAGCAGAAGACCATCGATGTCAAGGAAATCAAGATGCGCCCGAACATCGACACCCATGATTATGATGTGAAGATGCGCAATATGCGCCGCTTCTTCGATCAGGGCGACAAGGTCAAGGTGACGCTTCGATTCCGGGGCCGGGAGATGGCCCATCAGGAACTCGGCGTTCAGTTGCTGCAGAAGGTGAAAGCCGAAACCGGTGAAATCGCAAAAGTAGAATCCGAACCAAAGCTGGAAGGGCGCCAGATGGTGATGGTGCTCGCGCCCAAATAAGCGGCAAAAGCCGCTTTCTCCTGCGCGTAAAACTTTGATCCCGCCTCTCCGGAAGCGCTGCGCTAGTATATCTGAAATGCAAATTATGAGATTGCATCTTGCCGTCTTCCCGGCATGATGCGCAAAAGCTGAGCAGGTGACGAAAATCGGATAAATTGTTCCGTCATCTATTTCTGGGGGAGCACAATAATGGTCGACAGTGGCGACACAGCGTGGATTTTAACATCCACGGCGCTGGTTCTTTTCATGACGCTTCCGGGGCTGGCGCTGTTTTACGGCGGGTTGGTCCAGGCGAAAAACATCCTTTCGGTGCTGATGCAATGTATCGCCATTGCCTGCCTTGCATCTGTGCTCTGGGTTGTCGCCGGCTATAGCCTGGCCTTTTCGGGGGGCAACGCTCTGGTTGGCGGCCTGTCGAAAGCCTTCCTCGCCGGAGTCACGCGAGACGGTGTCGTCGATGGCACCGGCATCCCCGAAACCCTGTTCATCATGTTCCAGATGACGTTCGCCATTATCACCCCGGCGCTTATCATAGGCGCCTATGTGGAACGGGTAAAATTCTCATTTGTTATGCTGTTTTCCGGCCTCTGGCTGCTGGTCGTCTATGCTCCTGTTACCCACTGGGTATGGGGCGGCGGCTGGCTTGCAAATCTCGGGGTGCTCGACTTTGCGGGTGGCATCGTTGTGCATATAACGGCCGGCGTGTCGGCGGCAGTGGTCGTCTGGCAGCTCGGAGCCAGGCAGGGTTTTCCCGATCAGGTTCGCCCGCCCCACGCGCCGTGGATGGTAATGGTCGGGGCCGCCATGTTGTGGGTGGGCTGGTTCGGTTTTAACGCCGGCAGCGCCCTAGCGGCCGGGACCGACGCCTCCATGGCGATGCTGGTGACCCATTTGTCCGCCTCTGCCGCATCGCTGGTTTGGATGTGCATCGATTGGGTGAAATTCGGCAAGCCGAGCCTTGTCGGCCTTGTGACCGGCACCATTGCCGGTCTTGCAACCATCACCCCGGCTTCGGGATTTGTCGGCCCGGCGGGCGGTATTGGTCTCGGGCTCGCAGGCGGCTTTTTGTGCTATTACGCTGTCGATATTGTGAAGAGCCGTTTCAAGCTCGATGATTCGCTGGACGTGCTCGCGGTGCATGGCGTGGGCGGCGCTACCGGAACCCTGCTGGCGGCTGTATTCGCTTCAACCGCGCTCGGCGGTGTCGGCTTTGCCGATGGCATGAGCATGGGCAGCCAGTTCGGCGTTCAGGTCATCGGCGTGGTTGCCACAATCGTATGGGCGGCTGTCGCAAGTTTGCTCATTGTCAAAGTGTGCCAGGCGGTGAGCGGGTTCAGGTCCAGCGATGAAGAAATAATCGAGGGCCTCGATTTCACGTCGCATGGGGAAAAGGGCTACCATTTCTAAAGCCATGAATTTGTGAAAGAAGGTCGCGAGCAAATGAAGTGGATTATTGCAATCATCCAGCCCCATCGGCTCGACGCCGTGCGGGACGCATTGAACGAGATTGGTATTGCCGGTTTGACGGTCACGGAGGTGAGGGGGTATGGCCGCCAGAAGGGCCAGACTGAGATTTATCGCGGCGCGGAGTATCAGATCTCTTATCTGCCCAAGCTGAAACTTGAGTTGGCGGTGGACTCCAAAGGGGTTGCCAAGGTGGTGGATACTATCTGCGAATCGGCAGGGACCGGCAAGATTGGAGACGGAAAGGTTTTCGTTCTCGATCTGAAATCGGCGGTGCGCATCCGTACCGGCGAAACGGGCAACGACGCGCTTTAGCTCATGACCTGGGACGGGCGCCACGATGCACTGTCTTGTCAGGGCGCGCGTTCCACCCTATAACCCGCCACACACGAATTGTCCGGCAGGGCATGCCGAGTCCATTCATAATGCTTGAGGCGCGTTTTACAGCGCCTTCTATTTTTCAGGAGACAAGCAAAATGCCCAAGCTCAAAACCAAGAGCGGTGCAAAAAAGCGCTTCAAACTGACAGGCCGCGGCAAGGTTCGCTGCCAGCAGGCCGGCAAGCAGCACGGCATGATCAAGCGCACCAACAAGTTCATCCGTAATGCGCGCGGCACCACCATTCTCTCGTCTAGCGATGCGAAGATCGTGAAGCAGTTTCTGCCCTACGCTTAAATAAGCGCGAAAGCAGACCCGCACGCCTTTAGCTGACTTACAAGGAGCACCGCAATGTCACGTGTCAAACGGGGCGTCACAACCCACGCCCGTCACCGCAAAATCATCAAGGCAGCCAAGGGCTATTATGGCCGGCGCAAGAATACCTTCCGCGCGGCCAACCAGGCTGTCGAGAAGGCCGGGCAGTATGCCTATCGCGACCGCAAGGTGAAAAAGCGCAATTTCCGTGCGCTCTGGATCCAGCGTATCAACGCCGCGGCGCGCGAGCACGGGCTGACTTATGGCCGTTTCATCGACGGGCTGAACAAGGCCGGTGTCGAGATTGACCGCAAGGTGCTGGCAGACCTCGCTGTGCGCGATGGGGATGCTTTCAAGGCGCTGGTCGATCAGGCCTCTGCCGCCGTCAAGTCCTGACCTGAGCCCATGGCCTGAGCCATGACGAACAACTTCGAGCAACTGGAACGTGAACTGCAGGACGCCGTTGCGGCCGCCAGCGATCTCGTCTCGCTCGAAGACGTGCGTGTCACAGCGCTTGGCAAGAAGGGGCGTATCTCCGAACTCATGAAGGACCTTGGAGCTTTGCCGCCCGAAGAGCGCAAGGATTTCGGCCAGGCTGTAAACGGTCTGAAAGAGCGGATCAGCGAGGCCCTGGGGGCGCGCAAAGAGGCGCTGCATGCCGCGGAAATTGACGCGCGCCTGGGGAGCGAGCAGGCTGACATTACGTTACCGCCCAGGGCAGGGCCTCTGGGTGAAGGCCGCATCCACCCGGTTTCTCAGGTGATGGACGAGATCACCGAGATTTTCGCCGACATGGGCTTCGCCATCGCCGAAGGCCCCGACATCGAGACCGATTATCATAACTTTACCGCACTCAATATTCCCGAAGAACACCCGGCGCGGCAGGAACACGACACCTTCTATTTCAACGAAAAAGAAGACGGGTCCCGCTCGGTTTTGAGAACCCATACCAGCCCGGTGCAAATCCGCACCATGGAGCAGACCAAGCCGCCGCTGCGCATCATCGCGCCGGGGCGCGTTTATCGCTGTGATAGTGACCAGACACACACGCCGATGTTCCATCAGGTGGAAGGCCTCGTCATCGACGAGGTGACCCATATGGGCCATCTCAAATGGGTGCTGGAATCGTTTGCCAAGGCGTTTTTCGAGGTGGACGAGGTGAAGATGCGCTTCCGCGCCAGTCACTTCCCCTTCACCGAACCCTCCATGGAAGTGGATATCGGCTACGCCAAGGTGGGTGATGAAATCCGCATCGGCGAGGGCGACGACTGGCTGGAGATTCTCGGCTGCGGCATGGTGCACCCGAACGTGCTGCGCCATGTGGGCTATGACCCGGACAAGGTGCAGGGCTTTGCCTTCGGCGTCGGTATCGACCGCATCGCCATGCTGAAATACGGAATGCCGGACTTGCGCGCCTTTTTCAGTGCCGATCTTCGTTGGCTGAGGCATTACGGTTTTGGCGTGCTCGATGTTCCCACGCTGGCGCGGGGGATGTCGTCATGAAGTTCACCCTGTCATGGCTGAAAGAGCATCTGGAAACAGATGCGCCGCTGGATGAGATCCTCGACAAGCTCACCCTCATTGGCCTTGAGGTGGAAGAGGTGTTCGACCCGACCAAAGCGATGGCGCAGTTCGTTGTCGGCGAGGTTCTGAAAGCTGAAAAGCACCCCGACGCCGACAAGCTGAAAGTCTGCCAGGTCGAGACGGGCCAGGGGCAAGTACAGGTGGTGTGCGGTGCGCCAAACGCGCGCGTCGGTCTCAAGGGCGTGTTCGCCCCGCCGGGTGCCTATGTGCCAGGCATCGATCTGGAACTCAAACCCGCCAGGATACGCGGGCAGGAGTCTCACGGCATGCTCCTGTCCGAGCGCGAACTTGAGCTATCGGACGAACATGACGGCATCATCGAATTGCCCGCGGACTCCAAAGTCGGTGCGCCCGCCGCACCCGTGCTTGGGCTGGACGATCCGGTTATCGAGATTGCCATTACGCCCAACCGGCCCGATTGTCTCGGCGTGCGCGGCATCGCCCGCGATCTCGCGGCCGCCGGTGTCGGCAAGCTCAAGGACGATACCCTCAAAGCGGCCGAAGGCGTGTTCGACAATCCTGTTGCGATTGAATTGAAATTCGACAAGGGCAGGGCAGACGCGTGCTCCGCCTTCGCCGGGCAACTGGTGAAGGGCGTGAAGAACGCACCCAGCCCGGACTGGCTGCAGCGCCGCCTCAAGGCCATCGGCCTGAGGCCGATCAACGCGCTGGCAGATATTACCAATTACATTTCATACGACCGGGGCCGCCCGCTGCATGTCTACGACGTCGACAAGCTCAAGGGCGCTATTCATGCACGCACCGGGAAAAAGGGCGAAGAGTTCCTGGCGCTGGATGGCAACAGTTACAAGGTCGATGGGGAGATGTGCGTCATCGCCGATGACACTGGCGTGCTCGGACTTGGCGGCATCATCGGCGGGGAGGCATCCGGGTGCACGCAAGACACGGTGAATGTGTTCATCGAGAGTGCCTATTTCGATCCCATCAGAACCGCAGCCACGGGGCGCAAGCTGAATATCGTGTCAGATGCGCGGTTCCGTTTTGAGCGCGGCGTCGACCCGGCTTTCGTGGTTCGGGGTCTTGGGATGGCCACGCAGATGGTGGTTGAAATTTGCGGCGGAGAGGCGTCGAACATGACCCTTGCCGGGTGCCCGCCCGAGGCCGCCGTCATTATTGAATTCAACACTTCTGAAGTGTTGCGGTTGACGGGTCTTGAGCTGGCGCAGGTGGAGATCAAGCAGATCCTGACAAATCTCGGCTTCTGGATGTCAGGCCGGGGGCCTGACTATAAAGTTTCCGTACCCACCTGGCGTCCCGACGTGTCGCAGCCGGCCGATCTGGTGGAAGAAGTCATCCGCATTGTCGGCGTGGACCGCGTGGACGCTACGCCCATGGCGCGCGGCGAGGGCATTGCCCGCTCCGTACTGACCGCGGGCCAGAAGCGGGTGCGTCTCGCGCGCCGCACCCTGGCTGGGCGCGGGCTGGTGGAAGCCGTCACCTGGTCCTTTATTGGCCGTGACGCGGCAAAGGCTTTTGGCGGGGGTGAGGAGAGCCTTGAACTCGCCAACCCGATTTCTGCCGATTTATCCTCCATGCGCCCGAGCCTGCTTCCCGGTCTTGCTGCCGCCGCCCGGCGCAACCAGGCGCGTGGCTTTTCTGATGCGGCATTGTTCGAAGTGGGCCAGGCCTATCGCGGGGCGTTGCCTGAAGATCAGTTTATTGCCGCTGCCGGCGTTAGGTCGGGGACTGCAAAACTGTCAGGGTCCGGCCGTCACTGGTCAGGCGCGGGCGCGCCGGTAGACCTGTTCGACGCCAAGGCGGATGTTCTGAACGTGCTCGATGCTCTGGGATATGCCGCAAACGCGCAAACGGCGCGAGCCGCGCCCGAATGGTACCACCCGGGAAAATCCGGCGTGCTGCAGCTTGGACCGCAGAATATCCTTGCTCATTTCGGCGAGCTGCATCCGCTTGTCCTCGAAAAGCTGGACGTGGACGGTCCGCTCTGCGCCTTCGAGATTTTCCTCGATGCGCTGCCCGAGCCCAAGCGCACCACGCGCACCCGGCCCGCGCTTGATGTCACCGATTTGCAGATAGTGCGGCGTGATTTTGCATTTCTCGTTGATGAAGGCGTGGCGGCAGGCGATGTGATGCGGGCCGCCAGGGGGGCCGAAAAGGCGCTTATCTCCGACGTCACCCTGTTCGATGTGTTCACCGGCGCTGGCGTCGCGGAAGGCAAAAAGTCGCTCGCCATCGAGGTGACGCTTTCCCCGCGCGACAAGACGCTCACCGATGAAGAGATTGACGCGGCCTCGGCCAAGGTCGTCGCGGCGGTCACCAAGGCCACGGGCGGAGAGCTTCGCGGCTGAGGCCTCTCCCGGCACTATCGTCCAGCGCTATCGCCTAGCACAATTACCGCTAGTGGTACTTATCGATCAAAATGATTGTTATTGGCGCGGCAAGTCGATTAGCTTGCGCGCGATTGATGTCAGGCAGAATTTGCTCCGCAGTGTGGATTGAGGCTCATGTCAGACAAGACGGTTCAGTGCATTTCGCCCGTGGATGGCTCCGTATATTTGGAGCGTCCGCTCGCCAGTACCAGCGAAATCGAAAAAGCGTGCAGTTCGGCACGTGCGGCTCAATCCGAATGGCAGGCGCTCTCCGCGGCCAAGCGCGGCGACTATTGCAGCCGCGCCGTCGACGCCTTGCTTGCAATGGGGCAAGACATCGTGACGGAACTTGCCTGGCAGATGGGCCGCCCCATTGTTTATGGGCAGGGCGAGTTGCGCGGGCTTGAAGAACGCGCCCGCCACATGATCTCCATTGCAGAGGAGAGCCTCGCCGACATCGTTCCTGAACCCAGGGAAGGTTTCACGCGGCGGATTGCGCGTGAGCCGTTGGGCATCGTTTTCACCATCGCGCCGTGGAACTACCCTTATCTCACGGCTGTGAATTCCATAATCCCCGCGCTGATGGCCGGTAACGCGGTGTTCCTGAAGCATGCGAGGCAGACACTGCTGGTTGGGGAGCGCTTCGCACAGGCTTTTGAGGCCGCAGGCCTGCCCAGCGGCCTGTTCCGCAATCTCGTTCTCAGCCACGGCCAGACGGCGGAACTTATTTCGGGCGGTCATGTGGACATGGTGTGCTTTACCGGCTCGGTGCCCGGCGGCGCGGCCATGGAAGAGGTCGCCGCGGGGCAGTTTATTGGCCTGGGCCTGGAGCTTGGCGGCAAGGACCCCGCCTATGTGCGCGCCGATGCCGCCCTCGGGAGCGCGGTGGAGAATCTCGTCGATGGCGCGTTCTTCAATTCAGGGCAGTCCTGCTGCGGGGTGGAGCGCATCTATGTGCATGAAGATCTGTTCGATGGCTTCGTCGAAGGCTTTACCAGCCTCACCCGCCAATATGTGCTGGGCGACCCGCTCGATGACGCCACTACGCTTGGGCCGATGGTCAATGCGGTTGCGGCGGATTTCGTGCGCGGGCAAATAGACGCTGCGCTCACAGCCGGAGCCACGGCGCATATCGATGAGAGCTTTTTCAAGAACAGCAAGGCGGGCACGCCCTACATGGCGCCGCAGGTGGTCACGGGCGTCGACCACCAAATGTCGATCATGCGCGAGGAATCCTTCGGGCCCGTCGTCGGCATCATGGCCGTCAGCGGCGACGAGGAAGCCATCACCTTGATGAACGACTCCCCCTTCGGACTGACTGCGTCTATCTGGACACAGGATGAAGACGCCGCTGCCACCATTGGAGCTCAGGTGAACACCGGTACGGTCTATATGAACCGCTGCGACTATCTTGACCCGGCGCTGGCGTGGACCGGTATTGGCCAGTCGGGCCGGGGCTGTACGCTTTCTCGGCTGGGCTATGAACATTTGACGCGGCCAAAGAGCTTTAACTTCCGCGTCGATACAGGGGCGTAAAAGACGATGAGCGCAACAGACCTTCGGCAATGGAATTATCCCACCCGCATGGTGTTCGGCGTTGGCGCGATCGCGCAGCTGCCCGAGCTTTGCAAAGGGGAGGGCATGAACAATCCCCTTCTCGTCACCGATGAGGGTCTGAAAGACATGCCCATCGTCTCCGACACGATTGCGCTGGTGAAACAGGGCGGTCTCGATGTGGGTATCTTCTCGGGGGTAAAAGGAAATCCGAGCGCCGGCAATGTCGAGGCCGGCCTGAAAGTTTTCCAGGACGGTAGCCATGACGGGGTCATCGCCTTTGGCGGCGGCAGCGGCATTGATGCGGGCAAGGCCATCGCCTTCATGGCGGGGCAGGATCGGCCAATCTGGGACTTTGAAGACATTGGCGACAACTGGCTGCGTGCAAAATTAGAGTCTATCGCGCCGGTTATTGCCGTACCGACAACATCCGGCACCGGTTCCGAGGTCGGGCGCGCCAGCGTCATCACCAATGAGGAGACCAAGAAAAAGAAGATCATCTTTCACCCCTGCATGATGCCGGAAATCGCGCTCTGCGATCCTGAACTGACACGGGGGCTGCCTGCTCATCTGACCGCGGCGACCGGGTTTGACGCCTTCGTGCATTGCTTCGAAACCTTCTGCGCGCCGGGCTATCACCCGATGGCCGACGGCATTGCGCTCGAAGGCATGCGCCTCGCGGCCAAACATCTTCCCGAAGCGTATCGCGACGGCAATAACATGGAAGCGCGCACGCATATGATGAGCGTTGCCGCCATGGGGGCCACCGCATTTCAAAAAGGGCTGGGCGGCGTGCACGCGATCTCGCACACGGTAGGCGCCATGTATGACACCCATCACGGCCTCACCAATGCGGTGGTGATGCCCTATATGGTGCGCGCCAACCGACCGGCAATCGAGGACCAGATGGCCCGCATCGGGCGCGCGCTGGAGCTAGACGCAGCCAACTTCGATGGCGTGTTCGACTGGTTGATGAAATTCCGTGAGTGGATCGATATCCCGAACACGCTCAAGGACATCAACGTTCCCGACACCGAAGCCGACGAGATTGGCAAAAAGTCTATCAATGACCCGAGCGCTGGTGGCAATCCAATCCAGCATGATGCAGCAACTTATGCGGACATCTTCCGTAAGGCCTGTTCAGGCGATCTTTCATGAGGTGATTGGTCATGGGTGAAAAGAAACTCCCCAAGCACGCGCAAACTGTGGTCGTAGGCGGAGGTATCGCGGGGTGTTCTGTCGCCTATCATCTCACCGAGCTAGGGCACAAAGATGTGGTGTTGCTTGAGCAGGGCAGCTTGAGCGGCGGCACAACCTGGCATGCGGCCGGGCTCGTGGGCCAATTGCGCAACCATGAAAACCTGACGCGGCTAATCGAATATTCCACCCGCCTTTATGCCAGCCTCGAAGCGGACACCGGCCAGGCCACGGGCTGGAAGGCGAATGGTTCCTTGAGCATCGCCCGCACGCCGGAGCGTATGACGGTGCTGAAGCGTGTTGCGGCGAAGGCGCAGGCTTTTGGTGTGGAAGCAGAGGTTATTTCTGCGAAAGAGGCCGGCAAACGCTGGCCCGTGATGGAAACTGGCGATCTTGTTGGCGGGGTATGGCTGCCGGGCGATGGCCAGGCCAACCCGACCGACCTGACGCAGGCAATGGCAAAAGGTACGCGCCAGAACGGCGGGCAGATATTCGAGAAGGTCCGTGTTACGGGCGTGGATTTGAAAGCAGGCGCCGTCAACAAGGTGCGCACCGATCAGGGCGACATTGAATGCGAAAATTTGGTCAATGCCGCGGGTCAATGGGCGCGCCAGTTTGGCCGTCTCGCAGGTGTCAACGTGCCGCTCTATTCCTGCGAGCACTTCTACATTGTCACCGGGGAGATTGAGGGCGTTCAGCCCGGTCTGCCCAGCCTGCGCGATCCGGACGGCTACATCTATTTTAAAGAAGAGGTCGGAGGCCTCGTCATGGGCGGGTTCGAGCCGGACGCTAAGCCCTGGAAGATGAATCCCATTCCTGATGATTTCGAGTTCACGCTGCTGGAAGACGACTGGGACCAGTTCGAAATCCTGATGGAGAATGCGCTGATCCGCGTGCCTGCGCTTGAGACGGCCGAGGTAAAGCAGTTTATCAACGGGCCGGAGAGCTTCACTTCCGATGGTTATTTTATTCTCGGCGAAGCGCCGGGTGTGAAGAACTATTTCGTCTGTGCCGGGTTCAACTCCATGGGCATTGCGAGCGCTGGTGGCGCTGGCATGGCGCTTGCCGAGTGGATGGTCGAAGGTGCGCCAACATCCGACCTCTGGCCGGTGGATATCCGCCGCTTTACGCCGTTCCATGGCAATGATGCGTGGCTGGAGACGCGGGTAAAGGAAACCCTTGGGCTTCACTATGTCATGCCCTGGCCCAACAAGGAGCTGGAGTCGGGGCGGCCGCTTCGCTGTTCGCCTGTCTATGAGCAGCTCAAGGAGCGCCGTGCCTGTTTCGGCACCAGGATGGGGTGGGAGCGCCCGCTCTGGTATGCCCGCGAAGGGCAGGCGCCGGAAATGGACTATTCGTTCGGGCGGCAGAACTGGTTTGAAAATTCTGCCCTGGAGCACAAAGCCGTACGCGAGGGCGTCGCCCTGTTAGACCAGACATCGTTTGGCAAGCTGCAGGTGGCGGGCCGCGATGCTGAAAGCCAGCTTCAGCGTCTTTGCGCCAACAATGTCGCTGTTGCTCCTGGCACATGTGTCTACACAGGTATGCTCAATGGGCGCGGCGGTTATGAGAGCGATGTCACCGTTACCCGCCTTGACGAGGAGCGTTACCTGATCGTGACCGGCTCAGCGCAGGCCAACCGTGATAGTGACTGGATGTCGCGCAACATTGATGAAGACGCGCACGTCACTCTCACCGATATCACCAATGCCTATTCGGTGTTCGGTATCATGGGGCCGAAGTCCCGGGACCTGCTTTCAAGGCTCACACCGCATGATTTGAGTAACGACGCCTTCCCCTTTGCCACCAGTGCCGAGATTTCATTTGGGTACGCGCGGGTGCGGGCAAGCCGTCTCACCTATGTGGGAGAACTGGGGTGGGAGCTTTATGTGCCGGTGGAGGTCGCGCGCCAAGTCTATGACGCGCTGGTGGCGGCGGGAGAGGATATGGGCCTCGTGCATGCGGGCTATTATGCGCTGGAATCACTGCGGATCGAGAAAGCCTACCGCGCCTGGAGCCATGAACTCACCCCCGATGACACACCTTTCGAGGCGGGGCTCGCATTCGCCGTCGATTTTGATCATGGAGATTTTATCGGCCGCGATGCACTGCTGAAGCTCAAGGGTGAGCCGCTCACCCGCCGCGTGGTGCAGTTCGTGCTGGAAGATCCAGAACCGGTGCTGTGGGGCGGGGAGCTCATCCTGCGCGATGGCAAGCCCGTTGGAGACTTGAAATCCGCCAGCTATGGCCACACCCTTGGCGGCGCGGCCGGTCTCGGCTATGTCAGCTCCAAGCAAGGTGTAGACAAGGCTTTCATTGAGAGCGGGTCATACGAGATCGACATTGCTGGCAAGCGCGTTCCGGCAAAGGCATACTTGCGCACGCCCTACGATCCGAAGCTGGAGCGGGTTAAGTCATGACCTAAAGCCTGATCCACGGCCCTGAGAATTGGCATTACGCTTTCAGCGCCGCTTTCCAAACACCTTGCGCACGGCCAGGATCAGCAGCACCGCCAGCAGGACGGAGCCGATAGCCAGCAGGTCGAGTTCCCGGAATGGCCCTTCCTGCCGCCGGAACATGGCCGGTGGCGGGGGTGGTGCGGGGCCTTCAATTTGCGCAAACTGCATGCTCGCATCTTAGCCCATCATGACGATCACAACGATCCCTGCTGCCAGTAACGATGCTGCGATCAGCCGGCGGGCGATCGCGCCTTCGCGCAGGAAGAACCCGCCGAGCATGACCGAGATGGGAATCGACGCCTGACGGACGGATGTCACCGCGGCCACCTCGGCGCCCATCTGATACACCATCAAAATGAGGTAGTAGGAGCCATAGGCCATGACGCCCGGCACAACCAGCATGATGGTACGTGCTGTGAGGGGGCGCGGATCGTCATAGCGGGTGTGCGTCCTGCGATGCAGAAAAAGGCCCAGATAGACAGGAATAAGCAGCGCCTCAACCCAGAACATTTGCACTTCAGGTTCAAGCGTTTCCATGATTCGCGCATCGGCGATGGAATAGATGCCGGTCCCGGACATTGCTATCAGGGCCAGGCAGAGGGTGCGGGGGTCTTCCAGGAAATGAGTGCCGCGTCTGTAAAGCAGCAGGAAACCACCGGCAACGGCCATGGCCATGCCAAGCAGCACATACCAGGAATAGCTGGCTCCGAGCAGAACAACGCCGACGATGACGATGAACACCGGCGAGGCGCGGATGATCGGGTAGTAGGCGGACAGATCGCCGCGATCGAGCGTGGCGGTGAGGCAGGTGCCGTACAGGATCTGACCGCACCAGGATAAAAAGATGAGCGGTATGACCGCGCCGGCTGCCCACAGGTCGGACCCCGCAGCAAGCGTATGTATGAGGCCGCACGCTGTGAGCACCACGGTCATACCCAGATAACTGAGCTGGGTGTCGGGCTCTTGCTTGAGAAACAGGTTCCAGACGGGGTGGATGGCGGCTGACAGCAGCACCATGCCCGCTATGATCAGCTCCATTGTGGCCGGACCCTATTTCCCATGGGCTGTCGCGATATCCCAGAAGGCGGCGACGGCTCTCAGCTTTGCGCGCTCCTTGAGACAGACGAGATTTTCGGTCATCGAGCACTTGCAATCGCTTAAAGTGAGCGACCGAAGGCGGGTATCAAAACCAAATTCGGATTTTGAAACCACACCGACACCAATCCCCGCCGCGACCGCTTCACGCGCTGTGGCGCGGCCTTCCGCTTCCAGGGCCAGCTCATAGGTAAGACCGCGCATATCGAGTTCTTTCTCGAGAGTCATTCGTGTTTTCGATCCCGATTCACGCATCACCATTGGTTCGCTGCATAACTCTTTCAACGTGATTGACTTGCGGCCTGCCCAGGGATGGGACGCATTTACAAAAGCGACAAGCAAATCAGTGCGAAGCGGGAGGGACTGCAACTGATCATTGTCGGGAACATCCGCCAGCACGGCTATGTCTGCGTTGAAATCGTACAAGCGTGACAGCACATCGTCGGCGTTGCTGGTGCTGAGGGTTATTGAAATACCGGGGTAGGCCTCCCGGAAAGCACCAATCAGGTTGACGGAATGCAAAGGAGTGTCGGCGGCTATGCGCAGCGATCCGGTGCGCAATGCCTCGCTTTCCGACAAGAGTGTGATAGCCTCTTTTTCCAGCTCGAACATACGCTTGGTGAGTTCAAACAGCCGAAAACCCAGCTCGGTCGGGACCACCGAACGGCGCTTGCGTTCGAACAGCCGGATGTTGTACCAGCCCTCAAGCTTTCGAACCTGATCCGAGATTGCGGGTTGCGAAATATTGAGCTGCCGCGCGGCCTTGGAAAAACCTCCATATGTTGCAACAGCGTGAAATGCGCGCAACTGATAATAATGCATCACCAAAACCTATAGAAGCCATTAGATCACATGATTTGACTTATGGTAGCTGTACGCTTTCTCATTGGTCAAGCTGATAGGTTGGCCTGCGGACCAAGCTTGCTGTTATAGTGGACGGGTCTGAAGTGTAACGCTCGTATTTTTTTTTGAGTGCGGGCCTGTCGGTCAAGAAAATGCTGATAGGGACTGGTGCGTCCTGCTTCCAGGGGACCAATGGAGGCTGATGTCATGCAAACTACACATGCTGTGTGGAGAGTCCCGGTCGAATTGCCTTGAGGCCAGGAACTAATATACGAGCCCGGAGTCTGGCAAAGACCCGGATTGGAACATAACATGAGTGTGCTTTGTAAAGGAGGAAGCTGATGAAGAGTGGAGTGTTGAAAAAACTGACCCTGTCCGTATTTGGTGCAGTGCTTGCCGGGTCCGTGTTTGCTAGTGCCGCAAATGCTGGAGAACTGATTGTCTATACGGCAATCGAGCCGGAAGAGCTCACCGGGTTCGCCAAGAACTTTGAGGCCAAGTATCCCGGTATTAAGGTCAAATTTGTGCGGGACTCGACGGGCATCATGACGGCCAAGCTACTGGCTGAGGGTAAGAACACCCAGGCCGATATCATCTGGGGCCTGGCGGCGACCAGCCTGCTTCTGATGAAGGACGCCGGTATTCTTGAGCCCTACGCACCGAAAGGCGTCGAGAAGCTTGAAAAGAAATATGTAGATAGCGACAACCCACCCTCATGGGTTGGCCAGCGCGCCTGGATCGCCTCGATCTGCATTAACACCGCTGAGGCGAAGGCCAAGAACCTGCCGATCCCGAGCAGCTGGGCCGACCTCACCAAGCCCGTCTACAAGGGCCATATAGTGATGCCAAACCCGGCCTCATCCGGCACGGGCTTTCTGGACGTTTCCAGCTGGCTTCAGATGTGGGGCGAGGACAAGGCCTGGAAATTCATGGATGCGCTCCATGAGAATATCGGCATCTACACCCATTCAGGCTCCAAGCCGTGCAAGATGGCCGGCAAGGGTGAATTCCCGATCGGCGTTTCCTTCGCCTACAAGGGCGCGCAGCTCAAAGCCAAGGGCGCACCGGTCCTGACTGTCGCACCGAGCGAAGGCGTTGGCTGGGACCTCGAGAGCTTCGGATTGGTCAAGGGCGCCAAGAACGCTGCTGCCGCGAAGAAGTTCGCCGACTGGTCGGTTACCCGCGAGATCAACGTCATCTATAACCAGGAATATGCCGTCGTGGCCTATCCGGGTGTTGCCAAGCCGGTGAAGTACTTCCCTGAAGGTATCAGCAAGAAGATGATCAAGAACGATTTCCTCTGGGCCGCCAAGAACCGCAAGCGGATTCTCGCTGAGTGGAAGAAGCGCTACGACTCGAAGTCAGCGCCGAAGAAGAAATAGATGACTTGATTTCGAACCCCCGGCCTGAGTTAAACTGGCCGGGGGTTTTGCTTTAGGGGGGTAACGTATCGATGGCACGCAAGCCAGGGACCAAAAAATCGTCAAAGCGGGCGGGTGAGCGAGCGTTCCTGGAAATCCGGGATGTCACCAAGATGTTTGGCGATTTCACCGCGCTGGAAGATGTGACGCTTGACATTCACGAGGGCGAGTTCGTCTGTTTCCTTGGGCCCTCGGGATGTGGCAAGACAACCCTGCTCAGAGCCATCGCCGGGCTCGACTTTCAGACATCGGGACGTATCTACCAGAAGGGGCGCGATATATCCGACGTCCCGCCCGCCGATCGCGATTTCGGCATCGTTTTCCAGTCTTACGCCCTGTTTCCTAATCTCACTGTTAAGAGTAATATCGCTTACGGGCTGGTGAACCGGAAAATTGACCGCAAGGCTGTTGTGGCCCGGGTGAATGAGTTGCTCGACCTGGTCGGGCTCACGGGGTCGGACGATAAATATCCGGCGGCACTTTCCGGCGGACAACAACAGCGCGTCGCGCTCGCACGCGCACTGGCGACCTCGCCCGGCATGTTGCTCCTGGATGAGCCACTGAGTGCGCTCGACGCCAAGGTGCGCGAGCGTCTGCGCCACGAGATGAAGGACTTGCAGCGTTCCCTCGGCATTACCACCATCATGGTGACCCATGATCAGGAAGAGGCGCTCTCGATGGCCGACCGGATCGTGGTGATGGGCGACGGGCTCATCGAGCAGATCGGCACGCCAATGGAGATTTACCGCAACCCCGTCAGCACCTATGTGGCCAACTTCATTGGCGCCATGAATTTTCTGCACGGAAAGATGGTTCGCAAGGGTCATGTCAAGGTCGGGCGTATGGACATCGCCGTGGACGGTTCTGCATCAGAGTTCGAAAAAGGCGATGACGTCGTAGTGTGTATCCGGCCTGAAGACGTGGCGGTGCGCGACGCCAGTCCGAAGCGGGCGAACCACTACGCAATGGCAATCCGCGACGTGGAGTTTCTCGGGTCCTTCTGCAGGGTCATGCTTGAGGTTGAGGGCCGGAGTGATGAAGAACTGACCGCCGACTTCTCTATCAACCTCATGCGCGACTTCAAGATAGAACGCGGCGCCAAGCTCAAGATTGCGCTGCCTAGGGCGCGGCTGCAAGTATTTCGCGATACGGGGCAAGGACCGCAGTCATGACCGCCGCCGACGTCAGCGCAGTCGGACACGGGGCAGCCAGCCGTTGGGCACGGCTGCGCAATATCGGCACCGAATCCTGGATCATGCTGGGCGGCATTGCGGCAATCGTCGTCGCTCTGGTCGCGTTTATGGCGCTTCCGCTTTATGCGCTCCTGAAAAAGAGTGTCGAGGACGACAAGGGCAACTTCATCGGGCTCGCAAATTTCCAGGAATATTTCTCTTCCGTCGGGCTGGTGCAGTCTATCACCAATTCCCTGACCATCGCTCTGTTTACGATGGTGGCGGCCTGTATGCTCGCCTTTGTTTACGCCTACGGGTTGACGCGTACCTGCATGCCTTTCAAACGCTTGTTCCGGGCCATTGCCATCATCCCGATCCTGGCGCCGTCGCTTCTGCCTGCCATCTCGCTCATCTATCTCTTCGGCAATCAGGGGCTCATCAAGGGCGTGCTCATGGGCGAGAGCATTTACGGCCCCATCGGCATCATGATCGCCATGGTGTTCTACATCTTTCCACATGTGATGATGATCATGGTGACGGCGCTGTCGACCACTGATGCGCGGCTCTATGAGGCGGCCGATGCGCTCGGCACCAGGCCGATGCGCGTGTTCTTCACAATCACAATACCCGGCGCCATTTACGGCATCGTCTCGGCTGCGGTGGTGGCCTTCACATTGAGCATCACAGACTTCGGTGTGCCCAAGGTCATCGGCGGGCAATATAATGTGCTGGCGACTGACATCTACAAACAGGTCGTTGGCCAGCAGAATTTTTCCATGGGGGCGGTCGTCGGGCTGGTGCTGCTCATTCCAGCCGTCTTCTCATTTCTGATCGACCGCCATGTGAAGAAGAAGCAGGTGGCCTTGCTGTCAGCGCGCGCGGTGCCATTTCATCCCAAGCCGCACAAGCTGCGCGATACCGCGCTGTTCAGTTTCTGTATCCTGATGGCGGTGTTCCTGATCGGCATTTTGGGGATGGCGGCGTTCGCGTCCTTTATTACGTTCTGGCCCTACGATATGAGCCTGACGCTGGCGCATTACGACTTCGACGCGGTCGATCCGAACGGCTGGTCATCCTTCTTCAATTCCCTGAAGATGGCCGGCTTAACCGCTGTGATTGGCGTCATTATTGTCTTTTTCGGCGCCTACCTCGTCGAGAAGGGGCAAAACTTCCCGTTCTTGCGGGGCGTCTTCCATATGCTTGCCATGGTGCCCATGGCGGTGCCAGGACTGGTGCTCGGTCTGGCCTACATATTCTTCTTCTCGCGCCCTGAAAACCCGCTTTCGCCCATCTACGGCACCATGGTGATCCTTGTGGTCTGCACCGTCGTCCATTTCTACACGGTGAGCCATCTGACCATGCTCACGGCGCTCAAGCAGATCGACAAGGAGTTCGAGTCGGTTTCGGCCTCGCTGAAGGTGCCGTTCTACAGGACCATGTTTCGAGTGCACGTGCCGATCTGCCTGCCCGTAATTTCCGATGTCATGATGTATCTTTTCGTCAACGCCATGACGACCGTGTCAGCAGTGGTGTTCCTTTATTCGCCCGATACCAAACTGGCGGCGATTACCGTGCTCAATCTGGATGACGTGGGCGATACGGCCGAGGCCGCGGCCATGTCGATGGTGATTGTCGCCACGTCGGTCACCGTACGCGTGGCTCACGGATTGCTGATGCGCGGCTTGAACGAGCGCCATTCGGCGTGGCGCACGCGCTCAGGTTAGTTTTGTAAGGTATCGACCTCACCTATACAAAGCATTGAATATAGCGATTTGAATTATAGATGTCTTATGGGCGACACTGTGCCACGCAGAATGAGGAGCGCGCGATT
>CAXMMX010000140.1:0-21555 GCA_964194535.1 uncultured Alphaproteobacteria bacterium
CTTGCCGCCCTTGCCTTTGTCGCTGCCTGTGGGACCCGCGTCAGCGACCGGGCGCATCCATGCGTCGACGAAGGTTCCAAAGAACGCGGCCTTGTCCGAAGCTGGCGGGATCTCCACAACCAGCGGACCGTCCTTGGTCGTTAGCGCTGCAACGGCATAGGGCGTTACGTCGTTTGCGGTGAGGAAGCCATGCTTTGATGTCATCGGCTGGCTGAGTGAGACCACGTCGCCGACCTTGCCACCAAGATCGCGGATGATGCTGTTGGCGATGTCCCAAGTGCTGACCGCAGGCATCGCCCAGATTGCAGCTTGACAGGTGCGCTGCACAGCAATCTTGCGTGCGATGTCCGACATTTCGGCAGATGCCGCCATGGCGGTTCCACCCATAGAGCCGGCGACTTTTATGCCAAGCAGACCGGCCTGCCTGAGCAGACTTTCGGCTTCCGGCATTGCCTTGATGCACGACTTGGTAAGCCGTGCCTTGTTCTTGTCGAGGCACCGGTACAACCGGCCGCTGCCGGCTTTAATGCCGGAGCAGAACTGGGCAATATCGGACCCGCAGCCACTCTGGTCTTTCAGGAATTGAAGCCGCTCTTCGATTGAGACCTGAGCCTGGGCCTGATGCGGTATCGATGCCAGTGTCAGGCAAATAGCCAAGAGAATGCCTAGCTTTAAAATACTTGAAGTTTTTCTCATCGACCGCGCTCCAATAGATAGATCCGGTTTCACACCCGATATTATATTTCTTGGAGGGTTATCTGGAAGATGCCAATTGGGGTAGCTAAGAGGCAGAAATTGTCACTAAAGTGATAGACTTCAAGAGCGTCAGCGGTCCAAATGCAGAATCTCCGCTTTCGGAGGCAAAGCGGATTCTGAGAGGGGCAGTCGACTGCTTCAAGCATTTTACCCAAAACAGACATTCGCGGTTGGTGATCGGAGGCAAGACAGACTAATTTTCTAACCGCTACGCGAATCAGGGTCGGGCAATATCAATACACCCATATGGCTGTCAGGAATGAGGCAATCAGTAGAGGCGCCAAAATGGACCGGCTCTGCAACCTCGAGAGACCAATCCTGGCCAAGAGTTGATATTGCAGGCAGTGATGGTCACTGCCGGTCACTGTTCCCGTTTGCTACCGTCACAACGGAGAGATGCTTTTGAACCATAAGCTTATCAATGTTTGGGACCCGTATGTGCGGATGTTTCATTGGGCTTTGGTCACATCTTTTTTCGTCGCATATTTAACTGAGTTCGATGTCCTAAGCCTTCACAATTCGGCTGGTTATGTCGTCTGCATATTGCTTCTATTCCGCGTTTATTGGGGATTTTTCGGTCCACGCTACGCCAAATTCTCTGACTTCACATATTCTCCCAAAGCAGTCTTGATGTATTTAAGCGCGCTTGTCCACCGTGACGCCAAAAGGTTTAAAGGTCACAATCCAGCGGGCGGCGCGATGGTCTTGGCATTCTTGATCATGTTGGCGCTCACCTGCATTTCCGGTTTGGTATTGTATGGGCTGGAGGGAGCGGCTGGTCCGCTTGCATTCCTCCACGGGCGGTTTCCAAGTGAAGTTGACGACTGGTTTGAGGAAATCCACACATTGCTTTCCAATGCGGTCACTGTGATGATCGTCGTGCATGTCATTGGGGTTGTATGGAGTTGTTTTCTACATCGGGAGAATCTCATCAAATCGATGATCAACGGTAAGAAACGAACCTGATTGAAAACCGATCGCAAAAGCGAATCTGCATCACTGAGCCATGTGAAGTGAGTCCGCTAATGGGGATAAAGCGAACATCCCGGACTGTGTGGTTTCATGTCCGCTTTTGCGGGTATGAGCGGACATTCTCTGGCAGACCCCTACTGGAACAGTTTCTTCAGCACGTCTTCAGGCTTCACCTGCGGGCCCTGAGGCTGATTACCGCCACCCAGAATGCCCTGCAGGAGCTGGTTCACATCCTCTTTATTTTTCAGTTTCTTGAACACCTTGCCGAGCTTCTTCACTGTGTCCTTGGTGAGTTCGGGATCACGCAGCAAACGTTCCAGATCGAGCACGATGTTCGGCTTGGCCCAGGGCCCTGTGATCCTGACGGGTATGGCGATCCCCTTCCGGTCATCGATCGCACCCTGCCCCTGAAGGGTGCCGACAATCCTGGGCAACGCCGCATAGTCGATGCGCTCACGGCCCAGATCGACATTGCCCTCGCCCGTTAAACGAATGAGCGGACCCACCAGTTTGAGGTCCTTGTTGTAGGCGATACCCTGCTGCGCGACGAAGCTGGCGGAAAGTGAGCTGAAGTCAGTCTTCTCGCGCTCGTTCGTTTTCCACCCCGTAAGCTTGCCCCGTTTCAGCCCGCGCACCATGGCGGGAATATTGATGCCCTCGATCGCGCCATTGGAAAAAACCAGCCGCCCCTGCCCCCGCATCGAGCGCACCAGCTCACTTTGCGATCGCCCGGTGCCGGACAAGGAGATAGATATGTTGGCGCGCCCGGAAACCCACTTGAAACCTATCGCGTCCTTGAGCAGTGGCAGGGCGGAGATGGAGTTCAGGTTAAACTGCACGGCGACAGCAGGAACTGACCGTGCGCCGTTGATGGTTATCTGGCCTGTGCCCGCACCCGAATAGAGCGCCACCCTGGTAAGATCGGCGCTCAGCACGCCGCTCTTGAGCGTCGCGGTGAGAGCGCTCTTCCCGGTCTTTATTTTCTGGTAGTGAATCGCGCCGGTGATGAGCTTCACATCCGCATCGACCGCACGCAGACCGGTAATGTCCATGGCGCGCTGGCTCCAGGCGCGCACCTGGGGGGGCGGGTTCCCCTGTCCTTGTTCGCCCTTGTTCAACTTTTCGATAAAATCGGTGAGGGACTCGCTGCCGCCCTTTTTCGGTTTCGCCCCGGCCGTGGGGGTCGAACGCTTTTTGGCCGGGTGTATTGCGGTTGGTGAAGAGCGGCCCGAAGCCCCCTGCAGATAAGGATTCAAATCGAGCTTGTCGAGTGTGAGCGTGGCGGTGATGTGCGGACGCACACCCTTGAACCGCACACTCGCCTGGCCCGTTGCCGTCATGCCGTCCAAACCAAGCTTTGCCTTGGTGAATGTGGCCGTCTGGCCCACAAGCCCGAGATGCCCCGAAATGGCGGCCGGTCCCAGACCGCCGCCCGGCGGCAGTTGATTGCCGAGCCAACCGGCCAGTATGCGCACAGATGGCGTCTCGCCCGAAACCGCGCCATTGGCCGAGAGCGCTTTGCCAAGGGTCACCTGGCCGTCAAAACTCCCTTTGCCCAGGCGGGTGGAAAGCGCCATTTGCGCCTTGGAGGATGCATTGCGCAGCAGGGCGGACACATTTTCAACTTGTCCATTGAACGACACTTTCTCGCCCTGCCACACCAGATCGCCTTCCGTCTCGAGCGGTGCTGACAGCTCTGGCTGAACCAGCATCACATTTACCTTGTCGAGGCGCTGCTTGGTGCCCGTGCGCTCATCAGTGTAGTTCACTATGCCGTCAATGATCCGGGCTGTGCCGAGCGAGATGTCCTGCACCATAGCAACGCCGAGACCGCCCGCCTGCGCCTGCATCCATGCGCGCTGTTCCGTGGCGCCCCGCACGATGACAGGCGTCTTCACGGAAGGCGCCATTACAGTAGTCTCAAGCGCGGCGAATTTCTTCTCCATGTCCCAGTTCTTGCGCCCCTTGGCGTCAATCAGGAGATTGAACACGGGCCGCACCAGCACGAAACGATCCACCTCGACGCGCCGTGAGAGCAGGGGAAGGAGCTTCAGTTGGAGATTGAGCGAACCTATGCGCAGCATGTCACCGCCCTTCATGCCCGGCGGATTCGACACACTCACATTTTCCAGCTCCACCCCGACATTGGGAAACACGGCGAAGGACGTTTTGCCCCGGACGGTCAAATCACGCCCGGTCTGCTGTTTCACCAGAGAAGCAACCTGGTCACGCACCACATCTTCGGGCACCAGAAAGGCGATCGCTCCAAGCGCCAGCGCCACCATCATGACCAGCGTAAATGCCGCTTTGAGAAGGAACCTTACAGGTCCGGCTCTCCTTTTTTTGGCACGCCGTGATGGCGCTGCGGGTGCTTCGGATGCTTCGGGTTCACCCTCAAGCGAACTTCTGGCGGAGGCGCTGGTTTGCGTGCTGGGCTCCGGTTCAGGTATCGGACCCGCGGCAGCCACCGGTTCAGACTCTTCAAGCGCGCTATGCACACAAGAGGCAATCAGCTCGGGGATGCGCGGGTGCAGACCGATCGGTCCCGCATAGAGCGCCCTGGCGCCGCTCTGCTGAATCGCCTCGGGTATATCATCGCCGGCATGCATGCCATCGCCGGAAAAGAAACCGGCAACCACGCTTGTCCCGGAGTAATTCCCAAGCGCATCGGCAATGAAAGGCGCTTCCTCCAGGAACGCGGTCTCGATGCGCGCAAAAGGAGAATGGGGGGATAGGGAACGTGCCGCGCGCTTCGTCGAATCCGCATTCTCAGAACCGAATTTCGACCCGTGCCCGGCCACCAGCAAGCGCGTTGTTGCCGGGTCCAGACCCGCACCCTTTGCCACCCGGAGTGTGTTTTCAAGCATCAACAGCGGCACGCGCTTGTCGAGACCGAAGGGCTGAAGGATTCCGGTGGGTGTTTTCATGCCCGCTGCAGCGACCCTGTCCGCCAGCACGGTTTTTACAAAATATCCCGCGCTCATGAACAGCGGATATATGATTATTTGTTTCGCGCCGCTTGCTTCGGCTTGGGCCAGTGCAGTTTCAAGAGAAGGCTCACCGTTCAGTACACCCGCAGAAACGCTTGCGTAGCGGTTCGTCCCGGCAAGCGCCGCCACATGAGCGGCAAGCCCTTCATTACGCATTGAACCGCCACGGTCTCCATGAGCCGCAACGACAACAGCAACGGAACTTTCAGGAATCGCGTTCAATTGGGCCGCCTTCCGGTTGCATGCTCTAACTCGGTTCGTGAACCTTGCATAAGCCCTACCCGGCCAGCGCTTCCTGGACAAGCTGGCTGGTGTCCGCATCCATAGATAGTTTCAACGCTTCCGCCTGTCCCAACTCCGACATCTTGCTCCAGGTCTTGCGAATAATGCCAATGAGTTTTTCATGATCATGCTTCATCGCGAATGCGCTGAAATAATGTTCAAGAAATACCAGGCACGCCACGTCCTCCAGCGCCTGCGCCTCGTCGTCACGCTTGAGGCGTTCCTTGCGGATCAGCGCCTGGACGCGGACAATCCTGTCTGCTTCGAAACCTGCTTTGGTCAGCATTTCGCCGGCTTCTTCCGCGTGCATGGTTTTGGCGGCGTTGCGCCAGGCGTGATACCCTTTCCGGTCCATCGGGAAATCGGCGCGCGGCAGTGTCCAGCGTTTGAGATGCTGGGCGCGCACGGCAAGTTGCAACTCCTGGCTGGCTTGCGGATAGACGCGGGCAAGGGTCTCGCTCATCCGCTGCGAGTAGATCAACTCGGCCGGATGATCAAACCCATCCACGCCGATCATATTCGGGTCCTGCGCGTTGGCATCATCGATAAGAGATAGTACCGCATCGAATTGTGAAGACATATGTATTGGCCCCGCCTGCCGAAATGTGAGATCACACACTTGAAATGGCTACGCGTCAAAAGCCTGATTGTCCACTGACCCTAGGGTCAGGACCCAAAATTTCCAATCAATTCTGTTGGGCGGGCTTGGACAAGATGCCCGTGAAACTGATGAGGGACATGTCACAAGTCGCCGTGTAACATAACCATGACAGAGTACATCAGTGCTTTGGATAGGCATTGTCGATAGTTATATCGATGGAATGAATTTGCCTCTTGTGTCATAAAGCGCACTATGTGCGCAAATTTTCACGCGGACCGGAAATGGACTGCTTGTCACCAGAATTAAATACGAATGCCATTGCGCAGCACGGTCGGGAACAGCTCGTTACGCGCGGCATCGATAGGACCCCATGAGCCGAAAGAATAAATTGCGCCTTTTTGGCCGCACCAAGGATCTGGAAAGCCAGATCGACAAATTTCTCGATAAGCTGTCGGAATCCACCGTCATGTTCCGGCTGGGCGTGCGCACCTACCTCAAAGAGGGCGCAAATAGCGAGTTCGAGGCGAAACTCAAAACCGTGAATGAGCTTGAAAGCGAAGCTGACGGATTGCGGCGCAATATCGAGAATGAGCTATATACCCACACGCTCATTCCCGATGCGCGCGGCGATGTTCTGGGTCTTATTGAAACCCTCGACCACGTCATGGGTTTGTACGAGAGCGTGCTCTGGGCGATCGCAATCGAGAAACCCGACATCCCGGAAGAGTTCAATGCCGGCTACAGAAAGCTCACCAATATGGTCGTACAGGCGTCAGACGCCTTGGTACTCGCGGCCAGGTCCTTTTTCCGCAACCCGCATTCGGTCGGCGATTATAATCACAAAGTCATGATCTACGAAAAAGAAGCCGACAAGATCTCCACCCAGCTCAAATTGGACATTTTCGGCTCCGACCTCGATCTCGCGCGCAAGGCACAACTCCGCAATTTCGTCGAGCAGATCGACAATGTTGCCGACTGGGCGGAGGACGTGGCTGACCGCCTTGCCATCTACGCCATCAAGCGGACCGTCTAGGGCCCTAAGCTTCCATGGATCCATCCATCCTCATCTTTCTCTCCAGCGGGCTGTTTCTCGGCTGGGCGCTCGGGTCGAATGACGCGGCCAATGTGTTCGGCACCGCTGTCGGCACGCGCATGGTGCGCTGGAGCACAGCGGCGATCATCTGTTCCATCTTCGTGGTGCTGGGCGCGGTCATCAGCGGCGCGGGCTCATCCCATACCCTCGGCAAGCTGGGGGCGATCTCCGCCCTGCCGGGCGCATTCATGACCGCACTGGCCGCGGCCATATCCGTCTATCTCATGACCAAATCGGGACTGGCGGTTTCCACCAGCCAGGCGATCGTCGGCGGCATAGTCGGATGGAACCTTTTCTCCGGACAGCCCACTGACACGAAAATCCTGACCACCATCGTCAGCACCTGGTTTATTTGCCCGGTTCTGTCCGCCATCATCGCAGTCATTCTGTACAAGTTGCTGCACCTCTATCTTCGCAAAGCCCAGCTGCATCTGGTGCGTATGGACGCCTATTTACGATTGGGGCTGCTGCTCGCCGGCGCCTTCGGAGCCTATGCGCTCGGCGCCAACAACATCGCCAATGTGGTTGGTGTTTTCATTCCCGCGACCCCCTTTCCGGAAATAGAAATAGGCGGGCTGACCCTGTCTGCCGCCCAGCAACTGTTTTTAATCGGCGGGCTGGCGATCGCTGTTGGCGTGCTGACCTATTCGAAGGGCGTGATGATGACCGTCGGCAGTTCGCTGGGCCGCATCTCGCCGATCGCCGCGTTTATCGCGGTCGTGTCACATTCCATTGTCCTGTTTGCCTTCGCGTCGCGCGGGCTGGAAGCCTGGTTGCTCTCAATGGGCTTGCCGACTATTCCACTGGTGCCCGTATCCAGCTCCCAGGCCGTGGTTGGCGCTATCGTGGGAATTTCCATTCTCCAGGGCGCGGTCGGCATTCGCTGGCGCGTCCTTGGCAATATCGTGATAGGCTGGATCGCAACCCCGATCCTGACGTGCGCCATCTGCTTCTTCGGACTTTTTTTCCTGCAAAATGTGTTTGGTCAGATTGTCTACTAGAGCAGGTTAATTGAATTCCCGGCCCGCTTCCGTCAGCCAGGTGATGAAGGACAAGCCATAACTGCGCGAGACAGATATGTCATAGCAGCCAAGTCCCGTGCGCTGGGCGACAAGCGCCGGTATATGCTCAATCACCGTATGGGCCGCGCCTTGTGCAGGAAACGCCGTTGGATGAAAATCAAGCGCCGTTCCCTTGGCCAGAACATCGGCGGCGCACGGTCCTTCGATGCGTAACACAATACGGCCATGGCTTTGGTCGAACAGGGACGCCGTTTCACCGAGCTCTTTGCCCAGCACCGTTTCCACATCGCACGCACAAAGTTTCTCGGCGAAAACCCAATATTCTCCCGGACCTGAGGCACAGATGAAAAGTCCGTCGGCCTCCACGCCCTCAAGAGGAGCAAGCTTCCTGCCAAACGCAATTGACTTCCCCTTACGGGCGATCACCTGGAATTGCGTCATGCCGGGCAACTCCTGAATGCTCAATCCTGAATGCGAGCTGGGTTGAAATCGCCCTTCGAGCGGGCTTTGCGGCATCAGCATATCAGACACGCATCTTCTCCCCGCCTGGATCGACAAACACTGGATCGACGACTTCAACTTCGACGACTTCATTATGGAGCGGAGACACCACATGCAGAGTTTCGCCGCTGCGTCCCCGGCCATTCTTCAAAACCGCAAGGCCGATATAATGGCCGTAAACCGGGCTGTACACGCAGGTGGTGACATGCCCCTGGGAGACATCAACTCCCGTGACCCCAAGATCGTTCACCAGATGTGCGCCCATACGGAATGTTTCACTTTTCCCAACTGGTTTCAGACCGACAAGCTGGAGGCGCCCCGCACCCTCCAGTCCGCTACGGCCCGCCATCCAGCGGCCAATGAAATCTTTTTTAAGAGACATCATGCGCCCCAGCCCCAGATCTGCGGCGGTCGTGCGTCCGTCCAATTCCGGCCCGGCCACATGCCCCTTTTCGGTGCGCATGACGGTCATGGCTTCGGTACCATAGGCTGTGATGCCTAATGGTTTGCCGGCCTCCATGATCGTCTGCCAAACGCCCAGACCAAAACCTGCTGGTGTATAGACCTCATAGGCCAGCTCGCCGGAAAAACTGATACGGAACACCCATACGGGCACACCCCTAATCGTCCCCTCCCCGACAGCCATGAAGGGGAAAGCGTCATTGGAAAGATCCAGCCCCTCAACGGCGCTTGCCAGCACGTCCCGAGCATTTGGTCCCGCCACGGCCATCGCTGACCATGCTTCGCTGACAGTGCAGAACTGTACGTCTAGTTCCGGCCAATGAACCTGATGGCAGAATTCCATATGCTGCATCACGCCCGACGCATTGGCGGTCGTGACGGTGATAAAATAGTGCTCATCGCCAAGACGCGACACGGTGCCGTCATCGAACACCATACCGTCCTCTCGCAGCATTACGCCGTAGCGCGCCCGGTTCACCTTCATCTTCGAGAATGAGTTGATGTAGAGCCGGTCGAGGAAGGTTCCGGCATCCGGTCCCTTTAGCTCGATTTTGCCCAATGTCGAGACATCCACCATCCCCACGGACGAGCGAACCGCCAACACTTCGCGTTTAACTGCCGCGGAAAAGTCCTCTCCCTCTCGCGGATAGTAATAGGCCCGCAGCCATAGACCGGCCTGGGTGAAAACCGCGCCGTTGTTCTCATGCCAGCTGTGCATGGCGCTATGGCGGACCGGGCGGTAGGCACTGCCGCGCTCCTGACCTGCTATCGCGCCGAATGCAACTGGTGATGTGAGCGGACGGAAGGTCGTGGTGCCGGTCTCGGCAATCGGGCGCCCCTGCAAGTCAGCAAGTATCCCAAGCGCGTTGACGTTGGCGAGCTTGCCCTGATCGGTTGCCATGCCGAGCGTCGTATAGCGTTTGGCATGTTCGGCATGGCCAAAACCTTCGCGCTGGGCCAGCTCCAGGTCAGCAACCGTCACGTCATTCTGAAAATCAACGAAGGACTCCTGCGCTTTGGTCATCGCTGCAGGCACGCGCCACAGCGGCTCAATGGCGTAATCGGGCAGCGCGTCCGCTTTTGGAATGCCGGCCTTCCCCGAAACGCGGCACCCGCAGGCCTTTGCCGCCGCCCGTCCGGCCGCTACTCCTTCTCGCAGCGTCCTGCCCAGATCGAACGTTGCTGCCGCTCCGCCCGCCGTGCAGGCTTCATCACCCGGTTCTCTCATGACAAAGGATGAGGTTGCTTCGTGCCACTCGGGCCGGTGTCCGATATGAGACAGAAGATGTATCGATGGCGTCCATCCGCCAGAGACACAAATGAGATTGCAGGCAATCTCTATGCCCGATGGTGCAAGCGTGAGGCCACGGACATGGGAGCGGCCTTTGACCTTTGAAATGCACTGGCCAAATTGCGTCTCCACACTTTCCGGCAATATTGCACGAGAGCGAGACTTATCTGCCGAGCGGCTGTCGACAAGCGTGACGTTTGCGCCCGCTGCTGCAAGGTCGCAGGCCGTGCGGTAGGCGTCATCATTATTGGTGAAAACCACCGCGTTGCGACCGGGCAGAACCCCATAACGGTTCACGTAAGCACGCGCCGCCCCCGCCAGCATCACACCGGGCCGGTCATTGCCGGCAAAGACAAGCGGGCGTTCGATGGCGCCAGCCGCGTTAATGAGATGCTTTGCCTGGATGATCCAGCTGCGCTGACGCGGCAAGGTACTATTGGAGGCCAAGTGATCACCAACCCGCTCAACCGCGCCGAATGTCATGCCGTCATAGCGCCCGTAAAGGCATGTGCGCGTCAGCACGCGTACGTTTTCCATCTCCTTCAATTCGTCTGCTATACCGCCAGCCCATGCCGCGCCGGGCTTGCCGTCAATATCAATATTCTCACCGGTCAGATGTCCACCGGGTAAGGGCTGGTCGTCAGCCAGTAGCACCTTAGCCCCTGCACGCGCGGCCTCGCGCGCTGCCATCAGCCCGGCAGGCCCGGCCCCGACGACGAGCACGTCGCAATGGGCATGAGCTTTCTCATAGCGGTCCGGGTCGCTCTCATTGGCGAGCGTGCCAAGACCGGCCGCGCGGCGGATCATGGGTTCATAAAGCCGGTACCAGAAAGAGCGCGGCCACATGAAGGTCTTGTAGTAGAACCCGGCCGGGAAGAACGGCTTCAGCAGTGAATTGACGGCGAGCAGATCGAATTTGAGCGAAGGCCAGCGGTTCTGGCTGCGCGCGTCAAGACCATCATAAACCTCCACCATCGTTGCCGGGGTGTTGGGTTCAGTGCGCCCTCCCTTTCCCAGCGTCACAAGGGCATTGGGTTCTTCGGGCCCCGCGCTGTAGATGCCGCGCGGACGGTGATATTTGAAACTCCGCCCCGTCAGATGAACGCCGTTGGCGAGCAGAGCGGACGCCAGTGTATCTCCTGGATGGGCGTCAAATTCGCGGCCATCGAATGTGAACGAGATCGAGCGCGCCCGATCTATGAGACCGCCTTCCGGCAATCTGTTGCTTTGACGGCTCATGAACCGGCTCCGCCTGCCAGCGGGTAAGCCAGAACGGTTTTCGAAATTTCATGGCTGAGCGTATCGCGCGTCACCACAAGCCAAGACCGGCACCCGCCTGAATGATGCCAATATTCGACATGACGCCCTGCCGGGTTTTCCCGCAAGTAAACATAGTCCGCCCACTCATCCGGACTTGCCTTGTCCAGCTTCTTCGGGCGCGTCTTGCCGGCGTCGCCGCCATAGGTGAATTCACTCAAGGGTCTGGGGCCGCACCAGGGGCAGGTGATACGCATCTCGTCTGCCCCCCTAATGCGTTCCGGGAAGCGGGCCGGTGCCGCTTTCGTTGATGACAAGCCCCGTCTCGAAACGAGACAGGGAGAAACTGGATGCGAGGGAATGCGGTTCTGCGTTGGCGATGAGATAAGCAAAGGTCCAGCCAGACGCGGGCGTCGCCTTGAAGCCTCCGTAACACCAGCCGCCATTGAAGAAGAGCCCCTTCACGGGAGTCTTCGTGATGATGGGGCTGCCATCCATCGTCATGTCGTTGATGCCGCCCCAATGGCGCAGCAGGCGCAGGCGGCTCATGCAGGGCATGAAGGAGGCAGCGCTGGCGGCAACATTTTCGACCACGGCCAGATTGCCGCGTTGGGCATAGCTGTTATAGCCATCGAGATCGCCATTGAAGACGAGCCCGCCCTTGTCCGACTGGACAATGGAAAAGTGTGCGGCGCCAAAGCTGACCACAGTATCGAGCACGGGCTTCACGGCTTCGGTGACAAAACATTGCAGCACATGGCTCTCGATCGGGAGCCGCAGACCCGCCATTTTTCCAACAAGGCTCGAGCGCCCGGCGACCACGATGCCAACTTTTTTCGCCATGATTGACCCGCGCGAGGTTTCGACGCCGCGCACCCGGCCCTTCTCAATGCGGAACCCAGTCACCTCGCAATTTTGAATGATGTCGATACCGCGGGCATCCGCAGCCCGGGCAAAGCCCCAGGCAACCGCATCATGGCGCACGCTCCCTCCACGCGGTTGAAGCATACCGCCGAGTACCGGGAAACGCGCGGTTGGGGAATAGTCGATCGCGGGCGCAAGCTTCTTCACGCCAGCACGGTCGAGCAGCACGGCATCGACACCGTTCAGGCGCAGGGAATTACCGCGCCTCACTGCGGCATCTCGTTGCGCCGGGGTATGGAATACAACCAGCGCGCCACGCTGGGAAAGCATGACATTGTAGTTCAGGTCCTGCGACAGGCCTTCCCATAGTTTCAGCGAATGCTCGTAGAACTGGATGTTCTGCGGGCACAGATAATTTGAGCGCACGATGGTCGTGTTGCGCCCGATATTGCCATTGCCGAGATAGCCTTTCTCCAGCACTGCGATATTGGTCAGTCCATGATTACGCGCCAGATAATAGGCCGTGGCCAGCCCGTGCCCGCCGCCGCCGACAAGAACAATATCATAGGCTTTCTTTGGTTCTGGCTCGCGCCACTGCCTGGGCCAGTGTTTATGGCCAGTCGCGGCATTGCGGATGATGGCCCCGAGCGAATAGCGCATCACGCGTCGCCCCGCAGAGCCGAGCGGATGGGACCTGTGTTTTCGATGCCCCACAAACGCGCCAGGAGGGTGTCGGCGTTGTTTTCGGTCCAGCCGGCAAAGCTTGCACAGGTTCTGAATTTTCCGGACAGCGCCTCATCGGAGATCGGGTTTGAAGGCATGCCCGTTGCTGCGCCGAGAAAATCCGTGAACGCATCGCCGCTCGCCATCGCAATGGTTACCCGGGCGCATTCGGGAAACTGCGGCTGAAAATCAGGCCCATTCAGATCATCGGCCTCAACCATTTCGACCTTGGCCATCGCCATTTGCAGAGCTTTGTCCTCAAGCGTTTCCGGCGTGATCTGATCAGGACCAAGTTTGCCAAAAGCGAGGATGCACCCAACGGCAAACGGCATGGAGAATTGCGCTTGCGAAGGCGTGGATGGCTTGTCATTCACCAGGCTGATTTTCACCAGATGAGGGACCTCGCAGCGCACAGACTTGATGTCAGCCGGGTCCAGCTTGTTCTCAGCAATCAGATTTTCAGTAATTTCAATCGCGGCTTGTGACGCGGAACAAACCGGGGCTCGTTTGATTGCGACTCCCGGCTCCAGCAATCGCCAGGTTTGGCCAAGCTCAGCCAGACCTGTTTCATCCTGCTGGCCCTCATTCATGAGTTTCAGAAGGCCCCGGGGGTCCTCGAAAACACGATTTGGGGCAGAATTCCCTTGAGCGGCCAGCAGCGCAGACTCGAGCCCGAGCTTTGCCGCCTGACCGGCGAGAATTGGCTTTGCATCGGTGCCGAGCATGGCAATCATGCCATTGGCCTGAAGCGCGGCGAGCGAGATTGCCGTGGCTGTTTCTTGCCTGGACATCCCCAGCGCCCTGGTGGCGCCTGCCGCCGCACCGATGGCGCCCAGCGTACCGGTAGCCCACCAGCCGCTTATATAGTGAGTGCCGGTCAGGGTCAGGCCAAGCGCATAGGCTGTCTCTGATCCGGCCACAAAGGCTTCCAGAAGTCGCTCACCGTTGATATCCGCCTGCTCCGCTGCGGCAAGCACTGCGGGCAGAACAATGGTCGAGCCATGAAGCACGCCCGCATAGCTGGTGTCGTCGAAGTCGAGCGCATGGGCCGCGGTGCCATTGGCCAGCGCCGCGCCGGTTGCCGACGCACTATGTGCGGTGCCCAGAAGTGTGCACGGCCCTGAACCATATTGGCCCAGGATATGCGTGCGCTGCCGTTCAGCGACTGGCGTCCGGCTGCCTGCGATGGCAACGGCAATGGTATCGATAATGCAGCGCCGAGCAATGTGTTGCGCTTCTTCGGGCACCTGTTCCAGAGACATAGCGGCCACCCATGCGCCAAGACGCCCTGTAATGTTTGCTGAACACACGTTACGCACGCGCCTCGTTCCTGGCTCTTGATTTCAACTGAAACATATGTTTCAATAATATCCAATTCATAATACATATATTACGTACCGTACAAACAAGTCCATTGGCAAAATCGGGAACGCGCCTTTTGCAAACAGCAGCATCGATACAGGATCGGGTCATGACCCGGCTGGACCACCTCAGTCCAAAATTGAAGAGCGCGGCTGAATTTGTCGTGGCGCATCCTGATGAGGTCGCGACGCGTACCCTGCGTCAGGTGGCCAAGGCCGCAAATCTGACACCCCCGACCCTGTCGCGCCTCGCGCGAGCGCTCGACTGTGAAACCTATGAGGATTTGCGCGAGATTTGCCGAGGCGAGTTGAAACGGCGCAACCGCGTCCTCGCCGACAAGGCACAAGAGCTTTTGCAACTTTCAACCGGCAACGGCCAGACAGACAAGCCCGGCGTGTTTCTGGTTCAGGCCCGCTCGGCAATGGCCAACGTTCAGGAGTTGATGGAGACAGTAGAACTGGACAGGCTGCGCGCAGCAGCCGATGCCCTCGCACGCGCTCGAAAGGTTTTGCTGCTGGGGGCTACAAGCGGGCTGGCACTGGTCAGCTATTTTCGCTGTATGGCGAGCATGGCATTTGATAATTGGAGCGTGGCTGGCGCTGATGGCGCTTTGTGGGCTACGGAGATGGCAAAGCTCGGCCCTGGAGATGCGGTCTTTGTCGTCTCGACACAGCCCTATTGCGACCGCCCGGTTCGCGCCGCGCAAATCGCCCGGGCCGCCGGGGCGGAGGTGATCGCCGTTACCGACAGCCTCCACTCGCCCTTTGCCAGGATTGCAACGAACTGTTTCATCGTAGAGACCGAAAGCCCGCAATTTTTCCCCTCTCATGTGGCGCCTCTGGTGCTGATTGAAGGGTTGATGGGCATGGTCGTGCGGCGCGCCGGGAAGCAGGCTGCCGCGCGCATTCGGTCATCGGAATCAACGGGGCATAACTTGCAGGAATATTGGGTGAACTAGTTGGCCTTGGTGCAATCGAGAGTCGACAACAAGTGGGTTTAGGGGGATTATTTTTTAGAAATGCCCGGTTTTGAAGCAAAAATATATTTTTCTGGCCGGGAGTTTGATGGGTATTGCGGTTATTCAACGATACCGAAGGGTCTCGCAATCGCAATGCCGGACTTGGTGCCGGGGCGGCAATGCTCCGGGAATTGAGTAGGGAGGAAGTCAGCATGATATCGAAAAAGACTACCATTATCGCCGGTATGGCGGCAGCACTCGCCTTTGGCGTTGTAACGACTGTGGCGGATCAGGCTTTTGCCGGTAATGACCGCTTCAAAAAAGTTCTCTCGCGTGGCGAGCTCGTCGTCGGCGTAAAAGCGGACTACAAACCCTGGGGCTTTCGTGATTCAAACGGCAAGATTGTCGGCATGGAAGCCGACTTGGCCCAGGACGTCGCCACGGCGCTAGGCGTCAAGCTCAAGCTTATTCCGGTGCAATCGTCCAACCGCATGCAGTTCCTGCAGCAGGGCAAGATCGATCTGATGATCGCAACCATGTCCGACAAGGCGAACCGCCGCAAGGTGGTTGGTATTCCCGACCCCGATTACTACTCCTCAGGCACCAACGTGCTAGCCAAGAAGGGCGTGGTCAAGCAGTGGTCGGACCTGAAGGGTAAGCCGGTCTGCGGCAAGCAGGGCGCTTTTTACAACAAGATTATAACGAGCCGGCATGGCGCTAAAATCATCGCCTTTGTCGGCAACGCGGAAGCCAAACAGGCGCTGCGTGACGGCAAATGCGTCGCCTGGGTTTACGACGATTCATCGATCATGGCAGACCTGGCATCCGGTCAGTACAATGACTATGAGATGCCGATGGCAACCGAGGACGATACGCCTTGGGGGCTCGCGGTCCCGCTTGATGAGAGAGAGAATATCTGGGGCAATTTCATGTCCGGCATGATCTATAACTGGCATCGCTCTGGCCGGCTGATTGCGCTTGAGAAGAAGTGGGGTATCCAGGCCACCGACTTTCTTAAGACAATGAACAAGAAGTTCGAAGCCTACACACCGAAATAGGCTCTGATGACGTGTTGGCGCGGCTTTTTGAAAAAGGAGCCGCGCCGAATTCCCGGCCCATATGGGGAAAAAATGGAGGTTGAGAAATGCGGCTGGATGCGTGTAGCCGACACAAGAATAAAAATAATCACGTCGTATTGCAGCCGGTAGCAGAGGAAGGGAGGTCCTCGTGGAATTGTTCGGCGACTTTTTCAAGCAGCTCTACGACACATCGGGCTGGAACTTTGTTATTTTTTACGATCAGGTTGAGTGGTCCCGGTTCGTCGAGGCAATCTGGACGACGATCAAACTGATCATTGCATGTCTTATCTTCAGCCTGATTGTCGGCTTCGTTGGAGCCTGGGCGCAGGGGGCCAAATCCAGGATCGTCCGCAATGTAATTGCGGGCTATATCCAGTTCTTCCGCAACACGCCGCCCTTCGTCCAGATTCTATTCTTCTATTTCGTGCTTGGAAACCTGACCCCGTCCTATGACGCGGGCGGCTATCAGGAGGCCTATATCGGCAGCTTCGGCTGGGCGGTTATATCACTGGGCTTTTTCGCAGGAGCCTTCAACACCGAAATATTCCGTTCTGGCATCGAGGCTGTGCCGGAGTCGACAGTTGAGGCCGCCTCGTCGCTGGGCTACACGCGTCTGCAGTCATACCTCTACATCGTCTTTCCATTGGCCTTCAGGGTTTGCCTGCCGGCTCTCAATAACAATCTGGTCAATCTGCTCAAGACCACAACGCTGGCTTACGGCATTGCGGTGCCGGAAATGATGTACACCGCCAACCAGATCTGGTCCGACAATGTCAACGTGCCGGAGATGATGATTGTGCTGTTTTTCTTCTATATCGGACTTGTCGCCATTCTGGTCTGGGGCATGAGCCGTTGGGAAAGAAAAATGAAAATTCCGGGGTACGGCTAATGGTTGCATTGGAGCAAGGACACATGTCCGGCAATCGCACCGCCGGGATATCGCACGAACAACACATGGATGTGTTGCTGCCGATCGCGCACAAGCAGCAATCGCAGGCGATGATCGAACGACTGGAAGGCACCTTCCGGCTCAACCTTCAGCCTCATCACGCCATCTGGATGATGCTTCTGTTCGTTTTCGCGGTCGGTTCCGCGCACGCCCAGGCGCCGAAAGAGCTTATCAGCCCCATCGAAGCGCTTGTGAAATGGATGCCGTTCATACTGTGGGGACCCGAAGGCGAAATCTCCGGTTTTGCGCTCAATATTATCATCAGCTTTTTTGCGATGCTTTTTGGCACGGTGGCCGGCGTAGCGCTCGGGCTGATGCAGATCTCGCTGCTGCTTCCCGTGCGGACGGGCTCATGGATCGTGACACAGTTCTTCCGCAATTCCCCATGGCTGGTGCTGCTGTTCACCATCATGCTGCTGTTCCCGTTCGAGATCGATCTCGGCTTCGTTGTTATCCCTGTTCCGGACTGGATGAAAGCGGTCATCGGGTTCTCTCTGCCGGTGATGGCGAATATTTCCGAAGTGGTGCGCGGCGCTGTTCAGTCGTTGCCTACGGGCCAGTGGGAGTCCGCGGAAAGCCTGGCCTTCAACCGGCGTCAAACCCTGTGGATGATCATCTTGCCACAATGCTTCAAGCGGATGATCCCGCCATGGATCAACTGGTACTGCATCCTGACCATGTCGACGCCGCTCTGCTCGATCATGGGCGTCGAGGAATCCGTCACTTTCACGGCGCAAGCCCTGAACGCGGAAGGCGACCGCCCCGAACTGCTGCCGGTATTTTACATGTTCCTTTTGCTGATCCACTTTATCTACACCTACCCGATCGCGCGCTGGTCAATCCAGCTTGAAAAGAAATTTACGGTCAAGCTTTAGAGGAGACATATCCATGGCTTCGCCCAAGACATCTGGAAATGGTTCCGGCACCAAATGGACGCCCAAACAGCCGATGGTCTCCGTCAAGGACTTGCATAAATCGTTCGGCGATCTGGAGGTGCTGAAGGGCGTCTCGATGGACGTCATGAAGGGCGAATGCGTCTGTATCATCGGCCCCTCGGGGTCGGGCAAGTCCACGCTGATCCGGTGCGTGAATGCTCTAAATGACATCCAGTCAGGCTCTATTCTGGTTGAGGGTCAAGAGGTCAACGACCCGGACCTCGACAAGCTGGAATTGCGCAAGAAGGTCGGAATGGTGTTCCAGCAATATAATCTGTTCCCGCACAAGACGGCGATCGAAAACATCATGATGGCGCCCATCACGGTTCTCAAGCAGGACAAGGACGAGGTTGCGGAGTATGCGAAAAAACTCATCAAGAAGGTGCGTCTGGATGGTAAGGAGAACAGCTATCCGGGCGAGCTTTCCGGTGGCCAGCAGCAGCGCGTTGCGATTGCGCGATCGCTCGCCATGACCCCGGATGTGATGCTGTTTGACGAAGTGACGGCGGCGCTCGATCCCGAAACGGTCAAAGAGGTGCTGAACACCATCCAGGAGTTGGCCGAGGAAGGCATGACCTGCATCCTGGTCACCCACGAGATGGGCTTTGCCAATGAGGTGGCCAACCACATCTACTTCACCGACTTCGGCCTCATCGTAGAACACGGCCCGCCCAAGACCTTTTTCAAGAATGCGAAGGATCCGCGGACCAAGGAATTCCTCAGCCAGATCCTGTAGCGGACCACGCTGGAGCGTGATGTGAGTTTTGTCTCTCACCTGGAATGTAGCCGCACGGGCGCGCGCTTGGCGCACGATGCCTTTCACACGATTTCCGATGCCGGCGCGCCGTTGCTGGTGCGCTATGATCTTGAGGCGGTCAAGACCGCGCTCACCAAAGAGAAGCTGGCCGGGCGCAGTCCCGATATGTGGCGCTATCTGGAGTTGCTTCCCCTCGCCGGACGGGATGACATTGTCAGCCTTGGCGAACAGATAACGCCGCTTGTCCCCCTGCCCCGCCTGAGCCATGAACTTGGCGCAGGCGAAATCCTCGTGAAAGACGAAGGCCGCTTGCCGACGGGAAGTTTCAAGTCGCGCGGGATTGCCGTCGCGGTGTCGATGGCCAAGGCCTTTGGCGTGAAACATATCGCCATGCCCACGGCGGGAAACGCCGGCGCGGCGCTTGCCGCCTATTGCGCGCGGGCCGGAATTGAAAGCACTGTCTTCTGCCCCGACGATGCACCTGAGACGACGATCCGCGAGATCGCTTTTCACGGCGCGCGAACCTACCGCGTCAATGGGCTTATCAACCATTGCGGCCAGATCGTCGCCGCCGGCACAGCTGAAACAGGCTGGTTCGATCTCTCAACCCTGAAGGAGCCCTACCGCATCGAGGGCAAGAAGACGATGGGGCTGGAGCTTGCCGAGCAACTTGGCTGGACACTCCCCGATGTCATTTTCTACCCCACCGGCGGCGGCACCGGGCTTATCGGCATGTGGAAGGCGTTTGAGGAACTCGGCGCCATGGGATGGATCGGCGGCAAACGCCCCCGCATGGTGGCGGTGCAGTCGACCCGATGCGGCCCTCTGGTCAAGGCCTTCGATGCAGGGAATGAGGAAGTCATGGAGCCTTGGGAGCCCGCCGATACGCTTATCCATGGCGTACGCGTGCCCAAACCCTTTGGCGACCGGCTATGCCTGGCAACCATGCGGGACAGTGGTGGCTTCGGGTCGATGGTGGACGACGATGAGGTGATCGCGGCGCGGGCCATGATTGCACGCGAGGAAGGGGTTCACCTGTCCATTGAAGGGGCTGCCTGTTTTGTTGCCTACCGGCAGGAACTTGAGGGCGGCAGAGTAAAACTGAGTGACCGGGCCGTGTTGTTCAATTGCGCCAGCGGTCTCAAGGCCGAACTCCCTCCGGTGCAGACGCGCATCGACCGTAACAAGCCCATCGATTTCACTAAATTCGCTTAACTTGCGTCGAATCGCTGTTTCTGTCCGCTTTACACCCGAAAGCGGACATACTCCGGGGGCGGTTCAGGCGATGTTCATTTATGAGTACAATGCCCAGACGATTGGCGAAGCTCGCATGCCGCTAGCCCTTCTGCGGGCTGCAGTCCTTCACGCCCATGACCTCCAGCACCTCCACGATTGCAGAAAGCAGCTGCGTCATCACGCCCTCATCAAGCTGGCCGATGCAGCCAATGCGGAAGCTCTCGGCTTCAGTCAGCTTGCCCGGATAGATGATGAAGTTGCGCGCTTTAAGCTCATCATAGAAGCGCGTGAAACTGAAGTTCCGATCGGCGGGGCAGAAAAAGGTCGTGATGATCGGCGAGAGCCATTCATCATCCAGCAGGGTTGAAAAACCAATCTCCCGCATTCCCTTCACCATCACATCGCGGTTGCGGGTATAACGGTCGAGACGGCCCGGCACACCGCCCTCCTCATCATGCTGGAGAAGCGCTTCGTGAAACGCCACCACGGCATGGGTTGGCGGGGTGAAACGCCACATTCCGGTGCGGTTCATATGCGCCCACTGGTCATGCACATCGAGGCTGAGGGAATGGCTGCGCCCTTCAGCCTGCAACAGTGCTGTCTCTTTTGCGATCACAAACCCGAAGCCCGGCACGCCCTCAATACATTTGTTCGCCGATGAGACCATGGCCTCGAACGGCACCTCGGCGACATCCAGCGGCACCGCGCCAAACGAACTCATGGCGTCCACCAGAAGGCGGCGGCCATGTTTCATAACCACGTCCGAAATGCCTTTCAGCGGATTGAGGATGCCTGAAGAGGTCTCGCAGTGAATTGCAACCACATCGGTGACCTCAGGGTGGCTGGTCAGCAGCTCATCAACTTCTTCAGGCATGGGCGGCAGATAGTCGCCCTTGTCGAGCTTCAGAAAATCTCGCCCCAGATATTGCAGCGTTTTCGCAGCGCGCTGCCCATAGGCCCCGTTCATGAGAACCAGCGCCCATCCGTCCTTAGGGATGAAACTGGACAGCATGGCCTCGACACAATAGGTGCCGCTGCCTTGAAGCGGTACGCAGTCATAGGACTGACCGCCACCCGCCAGGGCGATGAGACACCGGCGGATATCGGCGGTTACGTCATTAAACTCAGAATCCCACGACCCCCAGTCATGCAGCATTGCTTCCTTGGTGCGGCGCGATGTGGTCAGCGGACCCGGCGTGAGCAAAAAGGGATCGTCTTTTTCAAGGGAAGTGTCTGGCTGGAGTTCCGCCAGATCAATCTGGCTGTCTGTCGCTTGACTTCTGTGCATCGCTGTCATCCGTCCCCACCTCTGGCGGTTTAATAAAATCGCGCGCTCCTCATTCTGCGTGGCACAGTGTCGCCCATAAGACATCTATAATTCAAATCGCTATATTCAATGCTTTGTATAGGTGAGGTCGATACCTTACAAAACTAACCTGAGCGCGTGCGCCACGCCGAATGGCGC
>CAXMMX010000141.1:0-11574 GCA_964194535.1 uncultured Alphaproteobacteria bacterium
GCCGAACTGGCCGTGACCGCCCGACTGCTTCTTGTGGCGCCCGCGCACCTCAATCGATTTCTTGATCGTCTCCTTGTAGGGCACATGACGCAGGCTCGTTTGCGCGGCAATGCCGTATTTGCTCTTGAGCCGTTCAAGCGCAACGCGCAGATGCATCTCGCCCTGCCCCCACAGCACCATCTCTCCCAGATCCTGGGAGTGAACCAGTGAAATTGAAGGGTCTTCCTCGGTGATCTTCGCAATGGCCGATGTCATCTTGACCTCGTCCTTGCGCTCGGTCGCCGCGAGTGCAAGCCCGAAAACAGGCGGTGGCGGCGTTGGTGTTTCAATCTCGAGCGTCTTGCCCTTTTCCGTAGTCAGCGTTTCACCTGTCCTGATTGCGTCCATGCGCCCGAAGGCAACCGTCGAGCCGGGACCGGCATCGCCGCCCTTCACGGGGTCCTGCCCCATCAGGGTGAAAATGCCCGAAATGCGCTCATCTCCATCCTGTGAATACACATTCGCGCTGTCGGCGAACGTACCTGTGAGGACGCGGATCAGGGACAGTTTGCCGCCATGTTCGGTGTGAAACGTCTTCAGCACATGCGCGCATGAAGGAGCATCGGCGATCCCCAGCCGCTCAACGGTCTGTGAAACCGAAGGCGCCTCATGACGCAGTGCCTTCAGCAAACGCAGGATGCCGTTGCCATTCTCCGCCACGCCCAGCAGCACCGGGCAGATGTCGCCGTCTTTCAATTCCTTTGACAGATCGTCGAACACCTTGTCCTTGGGCGGCTCGACGTCTTCCAGCAGCTGCTCCATCAGCTCATCGTCATAATCGGCGAGCTGCTCCAGCATGGTGAAGCGTGCTTCCTTTTCACGCTCGGAAAGATCTCCCGGCATGTCGATGACTTCGCTGGGCTGATGCTCGCGGTAGACAAAGGCGCGCTCCAGCGCCAGATCCACGAAGCCGGTGGCGATTTCATTCTCCCAGATGGGTATCTGCCGCAGCACCAAGGGCTTGGAGCTGGCGGGCTGCAGAATGGGAAGGATATCGCGGACGCGTCCTTCCGCCTTGTCGATCTTGTTCAGAAACAGAAAATGGGGAATCCCGCGATCTTCAAGCTGCTTCAAGATGAGCTGAAGCGCGGGAACTTTTTTATCGTCCGGTTCGCATACGACGATGGCCGCGTCGCAGGCCGTCAGCGCCGCGTTCGCCTCATGCTGAAACTCGACCGAGCCCGGGCAATCGATGAATGTGTAGGTGTCTCCGAGAAATTCTGTTTGTGCGACATTGAGCTCGACGCTCATGCCGTGATCGCGAGCCTCCTGGCTTGCGTCGCCGACAGTATTCTTGTCGGCCATTGTGCCTTGCCGGGTTATGGCCCCTGTGCGTGCGAGGATCGCTTCTAAGAGCGTCGTCTTACCGCTTAGGTAGGGACCTACCAGCGCAATACAGCGCGGACTATGACCTCCATTGCCTTTGGCATCTGCCATTTTATTACCTCCCCTCAATGACTTACATAAATTCTCACTCCGCCAAAACGGCGTACGCAGTACGCCCTGCCACTATCGTGTCAACTGTGCGGGGTTCTGGCAAGTCTCGGGGTCGGTGATAGTAAGTATGAGTCGGTATGAACCGGTGGAGAGACATGCAAAGCTAGTTGGCTTTCCCGCTCCCATCGAAACCTTCCAGCGGCACAAATGTCCGGCTGCTGACGCACGACGTCTCGCCGCCCGGGCCAACGAGCATTTGTCCGCCCGCGTCCTCGCACTGGCTCGCAGGACCGTCTGTATGCCACAGGGCAATGCCCAGAAGAACAATAGCGGCTGCAAAGCAAAGTCCAATTTTGAGGGATTTTTTGTCCACCAGAGCTCCCATCCCGGAGCAGGATTACTCAGCCGGCGCCGCCTTGCGCCGCCTGCGTGGGCGTTTTGTTTTGCGTTCCTTTTCCGCCGCACGCTGCAGGGCCCGTGTTTCGAGCGGTCCGACGACCAGGGTGAGCATCGGCGGCACGATCAACAAGGTGAGCAGCGCCGACAATGACAACCCGCCCACCACAACAGAGCCAAGCCCGCGATAAAGCTCAGAGCCCGCACCGGGGGAAAACACCAGCGGCAGCATGCCGAAAACGGATGTCAGCGTGGACATGAATATGGGCCGAATGCGGTTACGCGTGGCTTCGGTAATCGCCGCCTCGGGCGCCATCTTGTCCTCGCGCAAATGGATTAGCGTCTGGTGCACGAGCAGAATTGCGTTGTTGACCACAATGCCCACCAGGATCACGAAACCCAGCATCGTCAGCATATCCAGCGATTGGATATAGAACAGGTTCAGCACGGCAAGACCGGCAACACCCCCGGCAGCCGCCATCGGCACGGCGAGCATGATCACAAGCGGATAAATGAAGCTCTCGAACAGGATGGCCATCACCAGATAGACAATGATCATCGCCACGATCAGATCGCCGACCATGTGGTTCCAGGTTTCGGTGAGCTTGTCCGCCGTGCCGGTGATGCGCAGCCTGACGCCATCGGGCAAGCCTTCCGCGCGCAGCGGCTGAACCACCTGTGTTTCCAGAATCTCGATGGCCTCCTCAAGCGGCGTTTCAGCCGAGGGGACGATATCCAGCGTCACCGTGCGCAACCGTTCACGATGACGGATTGCCGTCGGTCCGGTGGTCATCTCAACTTTCGCGACCGATGAGACTGGGAGAATCTGACCCTCAGCTGTGACGACGGGAAGATTGCCCACTCCTTGTGTCTCTGTGATCTTGCCCAGCGGCCCCTTCAGCATCAAATCGAGCCGGCTGTTGCCAACAGTAACCTCCACGATGCGCAGGCCGTCATTGAAGGTGTCGATGGTCTCGCCGAGTTCAACCGGCGTGATGCCATTGTCGGCAAGCTTGATACGGTCCGGCAACACGCGAACTTCAGGCGCGCCGAGCTCCAGCCCCGGGTTGGGGCGGAACTGGTTGCCCTTGTTCAGCGGCAGGACCTTGAGTACCCGCCCGGTCGCGGCAAGCGCCGTGGCCAGGATTGTTTCGAGTTCCGGACCCGAAACATCAAGCTCTATCTTGCGCCCTCCGCCAATGCCACGGGCAAAAATGGAACGCTGGTTGATGATTGCGAATGTGCCCGGCTCCTTGAAGACAGGGTTTTGAAGTATCGGCTTCAACTCCGCGACCCGTGAGGGCGTGACGGCGGCGGCTCCAAGAAATGTCAGCGCGCGCCGGGCTACGAAAAAGAAACGGTCGATCTTGGCCGGCTGCCCCTCCACCTCTTGCGGACCGGACACCGACTTGAGCAACGGTTTGATGTCATCCTCGATGCGCTTGGCAATCTGCGTGGTGGTGTCGAGATTGTAACCCGGCGGTGGGATAATAATGCCGAACATCAAGTTACGGTTGCCTTCGGGAAGATATTCCAGTTTCGGCAGGAAGGCCCAGGCTGCCAGGGCGCAGCCGAGAGAGATCGTCACGACAACACTCACCGCGGCGATCTTGTTGCGCGTCACCAGTTTTGTAAAACCGAGAACGCTATCCACGAAAGCGCGCGCCAAATGATCGACGCCGGGGATAGCGACCCGCTTGAAGGCTTCGTTCTCCTTGCCCGCACCGCCAGCCAGCAGGCGCGCTGAAAGAGCCGGGATCACCGTGATCGAGACCAGTAGAGACAATATTACGGAAACGGATATGGCCACGCCGATGTCGCGAAACAGCTGACCCACCTCGAGCTGCATAACCAGCACCGGGATAAACACCATCACTGTGGTGAGCGCGGAAACAAGAACTGCACCCCAGACCTGCTGGGCGCCGCGATGGGCGGCCTCCTGCGAGGTCCGCCCCTTCTCTCGAAGGCGGAAAATATTCTCAAGAACGACAATGGCCGCGTCCACCACCATGCCGACTGCGAAGGCAAGACCGGCGAGCGAAATCACATTGAGGGAACGCCCGAGCGCCGCCATGGCGACGAAAGATCCAATGACGGAAACGGGGATCGCCAGCGATATGATGACAGTGGCCCGCCAGGAACGCAGGAACAGCATCAGGATGATCACGGCCAGTATGCCTCCAATCCAGATGTTCTGCCGCACCAGGCTGATCGACGACTTGATATAGACCGTTTCATCGTAAACCTGCCGCAGCTTGAGGCCCTGCCCCGGCACAGCGCGCTGGTTCAACTCGGCTATGGCCTCCTGGATGCCGGCCATGGTTGCGATGACATTGGCGCCGGTTTCACGTTCGGCGTTGAAGGCCAGCGCCGCATGACCATCCAGGCGAATTATGGCGTCCGCCTCCTTGTATGTGAAGCCCACCTTGGCGATGTCGTTCACGGTGACGCGGGCCAGACCGCCGGTCCGCGGGTCACGCACCGAACGCAGAACCACACTGCGGATAACGTCCAGCGTGTTGAGTTCACCCTGGGTCCGCACCACGTAGCGGCGCTTGCCTTCATCCACATCGCCAGCGCTCATGACTGCATTGTTGCGCCGGAGCACATCCAGAATATTGGACACCGTCAGCCGGTAGCGCGCCAGAAGTTCCGGTTCGACGACGACCTCGATTTCGCGTTCGCTGGCGCCATAGACATTGACCTGGCCGACACCTTCAACGCGCTCGATCCTGTCCTTGATCACATCCTTGACGAAATCACCGAATTCGTTGATCGGGCGCTCATTGCCCGGCGCGCGGGTGACGATGAACCAGGCAATCGGGGAATCTTCCGCGCCCGCGAGCTTGATGGTCGGCTCGTCCGCTTCATCGGGATACCCGGTTACGCGATCAAGACGGTTGGCGACCTCCAGCATGGCGCGGTCCATGCCCGTGCCGATGGCGAACTCCATGGTGATCTTGCCGCGGCCTTGCTCGGAGGAACTTACGATTTGCGCCAGGCCGGCGATGCCGCGCAGCGCATCTTCCTGACGGATGACAATTTCGCGTTCGATCTCTGCTGGTGCGGCGCCAAACCAGCTTGTCTTCACACTGATAACCGGCCGGTTCACATCGGGCGCAAGCTGTATGGGAATGGTCTGCAGGGCGACGATACCGAACATCACCGCCATCAGCACGACTGACACAACAGCTATGGGCCGCTCGATCGCCGCGCGGATCAGGTTCATGACGAACCTTTCCCGATGCGTACCCTGGCGCCGGGCTGAAGCCGCTCATTGCCGCGAATGACAACCACTTCGCCCTCTTTCAAGCCCGATACAACCTCAAACCGGCCGCCAAGGGCTTCGCCGAGCACGACGGAACGCATCTGCGCCGCATTTTCGATCACCACATAGACAATATCGCCGGAGGGCCGTTTGAGAATGGCATCCTTATGGACCGTCACCACGCGCCGGTTGTCACTGATTGGAACGTAGACAATAACCGATTGCGACTCCGCCAGCGGCCGCTTGGTTTTGCCGAATTCTGGCACCAGCCGAACGCTTCGGGTCCGTGTCTGCGGATTTTCCGACGGCAGGATGGCGCGCACTCTCGCCTGATGACGGGTGCCATCGTCGAGTTTGAACTCGATCTTGCGTCCGGCGGCAAGTCCGTTCAGGCGCTTGTAGGGAACGAAGGCCTCGACTTCCAGCGCGCGGTCGCCAATCACCCGCGCCAACGGGTCGCCCTTGTTCACATAGGCCCCGGCTTCGGTGTAGCGGCGTATGACCACGCCTGCATAAGGCGCGCGCACCACGGCGTATTCAACATCTATCTGCTTGCGTTCCATTTTCGAGAGTTTGATCGCGACATTGGCCCTGGCGCGTTCAACCCGGGCTTCGGCGACAGCAACCTGCTTTTGTGCGTCTTCAAATTTCGCCTGCGAAAATGCAACCGACGTGCTCAAGCCTTTCTGCCGCCTGAGTTCGGTCTTCGCCACTTCCCTCTCGGCGGCCCAGGTTTTCAATTCCGCCCCCGCCTCACCGAGTTCGCTCTTCGCCATCTTCAGTTCCGCCTGAAGAATTTCGGCGTCCAGCACGGCTATCACCTGCCCCTTGGTCACACGGTCACCGACCTCCACCTGAATGCCTTCCACCGGACCGGAGATGCGCGCGGCGATATCGCCCATGCGCAAGGACACCAGACGCCCGATAATCGGCACGGTCTGGGTCAACGGCTCCGTGCGCACCTTCTCCACGCGCACGAGCATCGCTGGCGGGTCCTGCGCCATAGCCGGCTCCGGCATTGCTATCCATGTGAAACAGACAGCGGCGAGCAGGCCGGCCACGAGAACGGCCAGATGGCGCAAAGGTGTCATGTGACTTGGCATTCTTCAGTTATTTCCGAAACGTCGGCGGCAGCATAAAGGCCTACTATTTATGATCAATAGGATATTGATATGTTTTATACGCAGATGATGCTGGAGTCCCTGCGCTTGAAATACGCCTTTTCCGCGTTTTCGTTAACTCGCAATCGGGCGTCTCCGGTCACTTCTTGATGATCGCGCGGCATCGCCACCACCTACGCAGCAGCGTCAGACCATAGAATAGGCGTTTGGAGGGGGCGCGGGATCACGAATTTGTTTCGTATCACTGTGGTAGAGCGGGCACTTGGTCGCCCGCACTGCCCCTGGTCCGTAATTCTTCATAAAATGGGCCAATTTCTGCCAGAATCATGGGTGCATCGCCTCACTGTCGGCCAAAACTTCCGGTAAAACAATCGTCAAGAAACGTGAATTCCGGTGCTGGGGGTATGGGGAAGTAACGCGTTCCGGGAGGGAAGATTGTCGTATCCGCGCCGCACGCGCCAGCCGGGTTCTCCGGCAGGCGCAAGCCGTCAGCTTGAGTCGCATTCAAACACATCTCAAAAGCACGCCGTGACGCGAAATATTCAGCGCACTTTTGAAACATCACGACTTAAGCGACGGATAAAATGATCCATCCGCGTATCAGTTGTGTCGTCGAAATGCCGGTGCGTACCCCCGTGCCTCCGGCCGGATACGGCAGTGCCGCTGGTGATGCCGGGTATGCTCCCCCCGCATTTGCATGGTCTGAAAAGGACATGCGCCACCTGGCAACCAGCGGCACCAATTCATCCCGAAATTTTATACAGAAGAAAAACCAGGCAATAAGAGCGGCCATCAGCAGCCGCAAAACGCCATCCAAACTATCCGAAAATTATTTCAAGTTTGGGGGCGCCGTCCCTTCGCAGCCGCCCCCGCGCGGCGAACGGAGCCGGTTCCCTCGCGCCAGCGCGTCGCTCTGGGTTCGATTGCCGTCTCAACCCAAACCGCCGCCTGGCGCACATGCGCGCAAAGCAGGACAGATCGATAGTCTCGCGTCCGGGACCGGGGTGAACTCGCACATCCCACCCGAATGATCGTCTTGCCGCGCGCCCAGGCCGGCCTCCCTTGTTTCCCCCGCGTCAATGGTGGGACAAAGGAGTGCCGGTCGCTACTTTTTAAAAGCATATAGGCTGGTTCGTGCATGGGGAACGTGAAAGATCCCCCGTGAAACGGCATGCGGCTTGTCATTCTTGCTCGCGCACCGCCTCAATCGGCCTTCGGTCCTTTTTAGTCCGGACCACTTGCTCATCCTCACCCGTAACCCTGAAACAAAGGCGAGCCGGCCAAGTTGACAATGAGATAAGTGTCAGAAGCAGCAGTTCAACCTGGGCAACAACGCACCCGTAAAATTCCCGGTCCTCGGCTGAATTCGGATTTTCTGAGAGATGCAGTAATAGTATTTAATACGATATAATTATATTTTATTGGTTATTTATACTGTTTTATTGATATTACAGAGAATATTTATGCTTTATTTCGGAATATCGACGAATCTGTGGAAACCCGGCCTTCTCCCCGGCCGGGCAGAGCGCTCGTGCAGGGCCACGCAACGCGCCAACCCGATGAACCTGGAGCCTAACACGCGGCTGCGCTCACCTGGGACTCAACCGATACATCGATCCCATGCTGGATCATCACGGTCCTGGCTATTTCCTTGGCGCCTTGGGCGGCGTGTATGTCTCCAGACACCTGGGCGGTTACGATCGACCCCTCGTGCAACAGCGATATCGACCATGCAAGAGCATCCGGGTCGCGCGCGCCAGCCGATGAAGCGAGAAGGCGCAGATATTCCAGAATCAGGCGCTTGTGCTCAGCCGCCAGCTGATGCACCGGATGGTTCGCCTCGGAAAACTCCGCCGTGGCATTGATGAAGGAACAGCCGGTGAATGGCAGGCCGGCAAAGGCCCGACCGGAAAACCACTCACCCAACACATCGAAACTCGCCAGCAAACGCTCCGCCGGTGATCCGCCGCTCTTCTCGATCGTACTCTTGAACCAGATGCGGAATTGCTCGTCGCGCCGGCGCAGTGCGGCCAGAATCAACTCGTCCTTAGATCGGAAATGCTTGTAAAGCGTCATCCGGGCAACGCCGGCTTCCTTCAGGATCGTGTCGATTCCCGTGGCATGAAAGCCGTCCCGGCCGAACAATTTCACAGCCGTTTCAACCAGATGCTCTTTCTTGCTTGGGCGAGCCATCTCACATTCTCCATAGTAATATAGACCGTTCTGTACATATATTATGCTGTTTTCTATGCAAATCAACTTTTTGTGAATTGAAATTAATACCGATCGTTCTATCTATATTCACAATGACTGCCGGCGTCGTTCCTGACCGCCGCAGCCAAGGATCACACAGTGTACAGATGGAACATATTTGTAAAAGGAGACCTGAACAATGCCCCGCTTAACCCCCATCGACCCAAGCACCGCCACAGCCAGAGCCAAGGAGCTGCTGGATGGCGTACAAGCAGCGCTTGGCGCAACCCCGAACCTGATACGCACAATGGCGCAGTCACCGGCTGTCCTGGATGCTTATCTGGTGCTGTCGAAAGCCCTTTCGGCCGGCACCTTTTCAGCCGCCCTGCAGGAGCAAATCGCCCTCACGGTTGCCGGTGAAAACCATTGTGACTATTGCGCATCCGCCCACACGCTTGTCGGGCGCAAGGAAGGCGTTGCCAAAGACGAACTCGCCGCCAATCTGCAAGGCCGCTCCAGCGACCCGCATACGCAGGCGATCCTCACTCTGGCGCAAGCCATCGTCATCAAGCACGGTTTTGTATCCGATCAGGATCTGGCCGAGGCGCGCCTGGCGGGCGTGAACGATGCTGAAATCGCGGAAGTGACCGCGGGCGTCGCCAAGAACATCTTCACCAACTATTTCAATCACGTCGCCCAGACTGAAGTGGATTTTCCACATGTTTCGGCCGGCGAGGCTGAGGCGACAGCAGCCGCTGCCGCATAGCTGGCGAGACAGGGCATGGGGCGTTCCATCCGCGCTTCATGCCCTTGCCGCCACCCCAAAGTTAAGGATTTGATACAATGTTAATTGAGATAAACGGCCTGAAAGGCCTCAAAAAATTCGCAACGGCTTTGGCAGTCGGCATCACGCTTGCCCTCGCCGCGAACACCATCCCCGCACGCCAAGCCCTCAGCGCACCGACGCAAAGCACCCAGACCATGCACAAGAGCGTGAAGGTGAAGGGGCTTGATATCTTCTACCGGGAGGCCGGTCCGAAGAACGCGCCAACCATCCTGCTACTGCATGGCTTCCCGACATCATCACAGATGTTCCGCAACCTGATCCCGGCGCTCGCCGAGCGCTATCATGTGGTGGCGCCCGATTATCCGGGTTTCGGGAATTCCTCCATGCCGGCAGTCGATAAATTCGACTACAGCTTCGACAATCTGGCCAGCGTCATTGAGGGCTTTACGCAAAAGCTCGGCCTGAAGAAATACAGCCTCTACGTCATGGACTATGGCGCACCGGTGGGCTTTCGCCTCGCGGCCAAACATCCCGAACGGGTGCAGGCGCTGATTGTGCAGAATGGCAATGCCTATGAGGAAGGCTTGAGGGACTTCTGGAAACCGTTCAGGGCCTACTGGAAGGAGCGCAATGCGCAGACCGCCAAGCCGCTGGAAGGGTTCCTGAATATCGGCGTCACCAAATGGCAATACACCCACGGCACGCGCAACCCGGACGCCATCTCGCCGGACGCATGGACTGTGGACCAATATTTCCTCGACCGCCCCGGAAATAAGGAAATCCAGCTCCAGCTGTTCTACGACTATGGTTCCAACCCGCCGCTGTATCCTGAGTGGCAGGCTTATTTCCGCAAACACCAGCCGCCCACGCTGCTGGTCTGGGGCAAGAACGACAAGATTTTCCCGGCGCAAGGTGCTCACCCCTACAAGCGCGATCTGAAGAATATCGAGGTTCACCTGCTCGATACCGGGCACTTTGCTCTTGAAGAGGATGGCGACACCATCGCCCGCCTGATCGGCAAGTTTCTGGGAAAAAATATTTCCTGATCGCTCTGTTGAGGCCATCCCGTTGCGTATATGGGGTGGCCTCCCCTCAAGGTTTCATTCTTGTTTATGCTCAATAAAACGCCGCGTCAGGAGCGTGTAATGAAAGAATTTATCAGCGATATAGCTTTCACGCCGTCAGTCAAAACCGAGCAGGAAAAGCGCGGCTCGCGAGACGGCTATATCAAGATGGCCGCGAAACGGGACTGGCGGGACACGGTTAGCGATGATTTGAAAACCTTTATCGCCGAACGCGACAGTATTTACCTCGCCACCAGCAGCAAGGACGGCCAGCCCTATATCCAGCATCGCGGCGGCCCGAAGGGATTCCTGCATGTCCTGGATGAGCGCACCCTCGCCTTCGCCGACTATAGCGGTAACAAGCAATATATCTCGATTGGCAATCTGGTCGAAAATGACCGCGCCTACATTTTCCTGATGGACTATGCCAACCGCCGGCGGATCAAGATCTGGGGCACGGCCAAGGTCGTCGAGGACGATGCGGAACTGCTGGCCCGGCTGACGCCCGATGGCTACAAGGCGCGGCCCGAGCGCGTCTTCGTCTTCACCATCACCGCCTGGGACGTGAATTGCCCGCAGCACATTACGCCACGTTATGACGAGGATATGGTGGGTCAGGTAACGCAAAAGCTCACATCGCGCGTGAGCGAGCTTGAAGCGGAGAATGCCCAGCTCAGGGAGCAGCTTGCTTCTGTAACGGGCTAACCGCCCGAACCCCTAGCTCAAATTCCCGCAGAACCTCTGGATGCGCTGACAGGCTTCCTCCAGAACATCGGTGGAGGTGGCATAGGACACGCGGAAAAAGGGCGAGAGGCCAAAGGCCGCGCCGTGGACAACCGCAATGCCCTCTTCTTCCAGAAGCGCCGTCACGAAATCCTCGTCGCTCTCGATCTTCGTGCCCTTGGGACTGGTTTTGCCAATACACCCGGCGCAGGAGGGATAGACGTAAAAGGCCCCTTCAGGGGTTGGGCATTCGAGCCCCTTGGCCTGGTTCAGCATCGAGCACACAAGATCGCGGCGCTGTTTAAACGCTTCAGCGCGCTCGGGCAAAAAGTCCTGCGGTCCCTCCAGCGCCTCGACCGCCGCCCATTGGCTGATCGAGCAGGGGTTGGAGGTCGACTGCGACTGCAGCTTGCGGATGGCGGAGATGATGACATCGGGACCGGCCGCATAGCCAATACGCCAGCCGGTCATGGAATAGGCCTTCGAGACCCCGTTCATGGTGAGCGTGCGGTCATAGAGTTTCGGCTCGACCTGCGCCGGCGTGAC
>CAXMMX010000142.1:0-10739 GCA_964194535.1 uncultured Alphaproteobacteria bacterium
ACACCTTCAAGTTGAAGAGGGTCTATCTTGGCCGCCGGCGTTTCAGTGCCACTCCCGGCTTCGGCTGCCGCTCCCGCTTTAGGCTGCCATGCCTTACTCGACGCCTGAGAGGTGATCCATGACATCAGATCCTTGATGTGCACCATGCCGCGCGGGTCATCGAGGGTGCCCTGATAGACCGGGATACGCGAGTGACTTGCCTCCTGGAACACCTGAAGAAGTTCACCAAGTGTCGCGCTGATATCTATCGCGATGATGTCCGCACGCGGCACCATGACGTCTTCCACGCGCAACTCTCCGAAACGCAGCAGATTTGAGAGCATGAGACGCTCTGGAGGCGAGAAACTCCGGGCAGTGCTTTCCTCGTTTTCAAGGACCTCTTCAATGATCTCGCGCGCGTCTTCGCGGTCTTCACCAATGCCAAGGCGCGCCAGCAGCCTGCCGAAGAAGCCCGGCTCCGGCTTGTCCTGGTCCGTGTCCTGCGAAGAGGTCTCGCGAGGGGATGCCGCGTCATGCTGTATTGGCGTTTCGCTCACTGTCCTTCACCGCTTGTCATCACTTCCAACGCATAAGGGTCGGGCATTCCGAGGGCATTCAGAACCTGCACCTCCAGCGTTTCCATGCGGTATGCCTGCGAATCATTGTCGTGATCATAGCCCAACAGATGCAACACACCGTGCACGACAAGATGGGCAGCATGTTGACTGACCGGAATAGCACGCTCTCCGGCTTCGCGCGCCACTGTCTCGAAGGCCAGCGCTACGTCTCCAACCGGACGGGGGCCCTGTTCGCAACAAGGCGCATTCAGCGGAAACGAGAGTACATTTGTGGATTCATCCCTGCTGCGCCAGTTCTTGTTGAGCGTGCGGATTTCTTCATCAGAGGTGAGGAGCAATGAAAGCTCGGCCGGCGGTGTGCTGCCTGCCCCTGCCCTGTAAGCGGCTTTTGCGGCGCGCATGAGAAATCCGTCCTCAACCTCATCCACCCATTCGGGCGAATGATGAACCACATCCACTGCCAGTTGCGGCGTGGACCCGGATTTGGAGTCCGGTTGCGATCGTGCGCCAGGTTTCAAAGCACCCATCGGCTTGTCAGTCAGCCTCCTCATAGGCCTCGACGATTTTCGAGACCAGTTCGCGGCGCACAACATCGGCGCGCGTGAAAGCGATATGATCAATCTCGGGGATTCCCCCCAGCAGCTCTATGGCGCCGGCCAGGCCGGATTTCTGACCGGACGGCAAATCGATTTGCGTCGGGTCACCGGTCACAACCATTTTCGATCCCTCGCCGATACGCGTCAGGAACATTTTCATCTGGATCTGCGTACAATTCTGCGCTTCATCCAGAATAATCGCGGCGTTTGACAGGGTGCGCCCGCGCATGAAGGCCAGAGGTGCAATTTCAATGACCCCGGTCTCCATATTCCGGTCCACCTTTTCGGGTACGAGCACATCATAGAGCGCGTCGTAAAGCGGGCGCAAATAAGGATCGACCTTCTCGCGAATGTCGCCGGGGAGAAAGCCCAGCCGCTCTCCCGCCTCGATAGCGGGCCGTGACAGGATCATCCGCTCAACCTCGCCGCGCTCCAGCATGGCGGCCGCATAGGCCACCGCCAGATAGGTCTTGCCCGTCCCAGCGGGTCCGGTGGCAAATACCATGTCCTTTTTTGTCATGGCCTTGAGATAAGCGCTTTGCGCCGGAGAGCGGGCGGTGATGACCCGTTTGCGGGTGCGGATTTGCTCTGATCTGACCAGATCTTTCTGTGTCCCCTTGCCCGCATCGGCAGGGCGCGCCCGGGCATGGCGTATGGCGCCGTCAATGTCTCCTGAAGAGATGGTTTCGCCCTCGGCGAGCCGGTTATAGAACTCTTCGAGAACTTCCTTGGCAATCGCGCAGGAATGCTCGGAGCCGTTCAACGTCACGACATTGCCATGCGCGACGACTTCGATGCTGAGGCGGTCTTCAAGCATCGCCAGATTGGCGTCATATTCACCAAACAGAACGGCCGCCAGCCGGTTGTCCTCAAACGGAACGACCAGGGTGTTCTGTGATGTCAAAGTGTCCTGGGCGGTCAAGATATCTTATCTGTGCTCGTTTACGTTACACGCGGCAAACCCGCATCAAGACTGCTTACTCAGCGGCAATTACGGCTGAGTCTGCGCCGTTCACGATGTCAGCTTCAAGACTATTGGGTCCCGCGCTGAGAATTTCAACCTCCATCATGCTTCCTATAAGGCTTTCATGGCCATCTGCGTGAACTGCCTGCAGGTAAGGTGAACGCCCGACAAGCTGCCCTGTCCGGCGCCCGGTGCGCTCAAACAGAACGGAAAATCTCCGTCCTACGCAGGAGGCGTTGAAGGCTGCCTGCTGCGCGCCGAGCAAGGCCTGAAGCTCGTGCAGACGCGCCGACTTAACCTCATCCGCCACCTGGTCTTCCATTGCGGCTGCCGGCGTTCCCGGGCGCGAGGAAAATTTGAAGGAATAGGCCTGGGCAAATTCAACTTGCCTGACCATTTCCATCGTGCGCGCGAATTCTTCATCACTTTCTCCGGGAAATCCGACGATAATATCAGTGGAAAGCGCCATATCGGGGCGGGTGGCGCGAATGCGCTTCACCAGTTCCAGATAATCATCACGCGTGTGTTTGCGGTTCATGGCCGCAAGGATTCGGTCCGACCCCGCCTGAAACGGCAGGTGAAGATAGGGCATCAGTTTTTCTTCTTGCCCGTGTAGGGCAATAAGATCTTCGCTCATGTCGTGCGGATGGCTCGTTGTGTAACGCAACCTGCGAAGCTCAGGAATTTCCGCCAGGGCGCGCAACAGCTGCGCCAGGGACCAGGGTTTACTTTTCCCGCCATCGCCATGATAGGCATTCACATTCTGCCCCAAAAGCGTGACCTCGCGCACGCCCGCTTGCGCCAGCCGCTCGGCTTCTTCGACGATCTCGCGCACGGGGCGCGAATATTCGACACCGCGCGTATAGGGCACCACGCAGAAAGTGCAGAACTTGTCGCACCCCTCCTGCACGGTGAGGAAAGCGCTGGGCGAGCGGCTGGTCCTGAGCCGGGCCGGCAAATACTTGAATTTGTCATCCTCGGGGAAATCGATATCGATAATGCCCTCGCGCTCCTGCCCGGCGCGGGAGATCAAATCGCCCATCCGATGATAGCTTTGCGGGCCCACCACCAGATCAACCACCGGCGCGCGGGCGAGAATCTCCCGGCCCTCCGCCTGCGCCACGCATCCGGCAACAGCGATGGTCGTGCCATGGCCTTCCTTTTCGCGGGCGGTCTTGATCTTTTTCAGGCGGCCCAGTTCCGAGTAAACTTTCTCCGCGGCCTTTTCCCGGATATGGCATGTGTTCAGAATCACAAGATCGGCGTTTTCGGGGGTGTCGGTCGATACATAACCCGCGCCGATGAGCGCTTCACCCATGCGCTCAGAGTCATAGACGTTCATCTGACAGCCGAACGTCTTGATGAAGAGTTTGCCTTTGGCTTTGGTCATCGCTTCCGAACACCTGGCGGGGGCAAGGTCCCCGCAACCATCCCTGGCGCGCTTTTATCCCCGATCGGCGCGTGCGTCCATCCTGCTGAGGCCTTAACCTTTATCACTTCACCCCTCCTTCGCGGCTTCTTTGCGCGGTGCGAGAATTTCCGCCACCGCGCCGCGGACCTCACCATGCGTGAAGGAAGCGAGATGTTTCCGGTCTTTGAAATCGTCAAGCTTCACTGGCGCACCAAAATGTACATGGACGTCCAGCGGCCCGCGTTTCAACAACTGCCAGGCATGGCCCGCAATGTCCATGTCCCCATACCATGCGACGATGGGCCGCCCCCGGCGGCATAGCGGCAGGCCTTGCTGGCGGGTGTAGGCAATCGCCAGCGTCTGCACATAGATACCCTTGCTCACCGCCCGTGCGTCTTCTCCGCGGGGTTTTGCGACGGCGAACAAAGATGTCTTGAAGGGCAGCACTTGGTTGCCGTCGGAGCTTGTACCTTCGGCGAATATCACGATGTGACCGCCATCGCGCAGCCGCGCCATAATCTCCTTTGCAGATGACCCGGCTCTGCGCGGCTGTGTCCGGTCAACAAACACCGTGGCTTGCAGCTTCGCCAGCCAGCTGATGAACGGCCATGTGCCAACCTCGGATTTGGCCACGAAGGACACCGGCGCAACAGAACTCAGCACCGGAATGTCAACCCAGGATATATGGTTTGCGATGAGCAGAACGGGCCGGTCCCCGGCCAATTGCCCGCTTAGATGGATCGTGACGCCAAGCAGCCGGCACAGCTGGCGGTGATACCAATGAGGAAACGCGCGCGCCCAATGAGGGTTCAGGAACCGCAGCACGAGCTGCACCGGCATGAGGGGCACGGTGAACGCGAAAAAGACCATGAGGATCAGGGCGGCGCGCAGTTTTCGCACTTATTCGTCATTCTTTTTCAACGGAACGCCATATAGCTCCATGCGGTGATCGATTAGCTTGTAGCCGAGTTTGCTGGCAATCGCTTCCTGAAGTTGTTCCACCTGCTCATTGTGAAACTCGATGACCTTGCCGGAACGTATGTCAATCAGGTGATCATGATGCTCCTTGGCAACCTGCTCGTAGCGCGCGCGCCCGTCACCAAATTCATGCCGCTCGAGAATGCCCGCTTCTTCAAACAGGCGCACCGTCCGGTAGACCGTCGACAGGGATATGCTCTTGTCTTCCGCATTCACGCGCCGATGCACCTCTTCCACGTCCGGGTGATCCTTGGCCTCTGTCAGAACACGGGCGATGATCCGGCGCTGACCGGTCATACGCATGCCGTTTTCACGGCACAGTCGCTCAAGTCGGCTTTGTGGAATATCTGGCTTGGGCATCGGTTCTCACCAGTTGCCTGAACTTATACCAAGGAGCGATGATAATGACTCATAGGGACGGCTCCTTGGTATTACTGCGGTTATAGGCACAAGGCCCGCCATGCGTCCACCAATGCTGGCCTGATGACAAGGAAATGCCTGACTTAATACCGCCGGGGAATGGCCTTGCCGGTTTGCGGCTTGGCGTCGGGCGGGCGCAGATATAGCGGGTGCAGGGGCCCCTCGCACGCCGTGCGCGTCAATGCCATGGAGGCGAGCGTGGCGGCATCGGGCTGTAAATCGGGCAGAACGGTATCGAATTCAAGCCCCATACTCTCGGCCGCCCCTGATACAAGCCCGGCGCCACAGCCAGCAAGCACCGCATGTCCCTTTCCCGGTATCAGCTCCACCGCCTGCTCAGGCGTGCGCGCCGAAGGGTCCGATATGACCGCCCCGTCGCCATCGAACAGCGCCATATAGATTCCACCCCTGCGGGCATCGACCACGATACCCAGAATATCGGGAGCGCTTTCCAGCTGCTCCAGCGCCATATGAGCCATTACTTCCAGAGATGTGACGCCGATGAGCGGAAGGCCCAATGCGAGCGCAAGCCCGCGCGCGGTGGAGACGCCGACCCGTACACCGGTGAAGGTGCCGGGCCCGGTTGTGACAGCAAGTGCGTCGAGCCCTTCAAAGGTGAGGCCCGCCTCGTCCATCACGCGCGTCATCATTGGCACGATGGCTTCAGCATGCTCGCGGGTGCGCAGCTCAAAAGCGCTGAATTTCTCAGGCGCGCCCCCGCCGCCGAGGGCAACAGCCGCGGAGCAGGCGCCAAGCGTTGTGTCGAGGGCCAGGATGTTCACGAGGGTGCAGGCCCTTTCTGTGATGTTCCAGGGTCTAAACTATTTCCGCCATCTCGCCGAAGTCGAACCTGGGAGAGCGGCCGAACACTCCCGCCGGGTCGCCGCGCCCGAGATTGCACAGGAAGTTCGATTTTACATGACCTACGGGGAAGAACTCACCGTCCACCCCGGCATTGTCAAAGCCGGACATGGCGCCGACATCAAGGCCGAGCGCGCGCGCAACGATCATGAAATAAGCCCCCTGCAGGGTTCCGTTGCGGATTGCGGTCGCCTCGATATGTGCATCATTGCCCGCAAACCAGCTCTTTGCATCCGTATGGGGGAAGAGCTGTGGCAGGTGGTCATAGAATTTCATATCGTAAGCGATGATCGTGCAAACAGGCGCGGACATTGTTTTTTCGACATTGCCTTGGGAAAGATGCGGTTTTAAGCGTTTCTTCGCGTCCTCAGACTTCACGAAGACAAAACGGGCCGGGCAGCAATTGGCGCTGGTCGGACCCATCTTGGTGATGTCCACCAGCTCTTTGAGAACCGCGTCCGAGACGTCCTCATCCCGCCAGGCATTTTGACTGCGCGCTTCCAGAAACAACTGGTCAAGCGCGCTCTTTGTTATGCGCTCATTCATGGCCGCAACAAATAAGGTTGAGTGAAAGCAATTTGCAAGCCCTTACACGGTTTACCCGTGATGCGGGGGTTACATCGGACGGACGCCCTGGACCTCTGGAATGAAATGTTTGAGCAGGTTCTCGATGCCGTGCTGCAGCGTCGCGGTCGAACTCGGGCACCCGGCGCAGGCGCCGCGCATGGTCAGATAGACAATCCCCTCGCGATAGCCCTGGAAGGTGATGTCGCCTCCGTCCTGCGCGACAGCCGGTCTCACGCGCGTTTCGAGCAACTCCTTGATAGTCTCGACGGTCGATTCGTCACCAGGCTCGAAAAATTCTTCCGAAACATTGGTTTCAACAACTGCTTCGCTGTCCTTCACGATGGCCGCGCCCGACATGTAATGTTCCATGATGGCGCCGAGAATTGCTGGCTTCAGATGCTGCCACTCGCCCTCATCCTTGGTGACGGAAATGAAATCCGAGCCGAAAAAGACGCCGGTGACGCCATCAATCCCGAACAATCTGGTGGCGAGGGGTGACTGTTCTGCCATTTCCGAATCACGATAGTCGCGTGTGCCGCTGCCAAGCACCTCTTTGCCTGGAAGGAATTTCAAGGTCGCCGGATTTGGCGTGGCCTCAGTTTGAATAAACATGGCGATTGCTGCCTTCAATTCCGGACCGCTATGGCCGTCCAAATTAGAACTATTCTATGTAAGAGAGTATAGGCTCGTGGGAAAAAAGCAAGATCGGGCGTCAAAAAGTGAAAAAATCACCTATGCCAGGGCCTGAATCTCCTCATCGGTCAAGGTTCCCGGCACGATAGTGATGGGAATCGGGAATTCGGCAGAGTATTTGCCGGCAGCAAGTGATGAGACAAGCGGTCCGGGGCTCGCAGGATCTCTCGAGGCGCCCAGGACAAGAACCGCGATGTCAGTGTCCTTTTCAATCAGAGAGACGATTTCATCTGCCTTGTTGCCCTCCCGGATAATCTCCTCCGGTTCCATTTTCCCGAAACCGAGTGATTTGAGTTTGCGGCCGAAAAGACGGAACACGGCCTTGGCCTTGCTGATACCCTCTTCGCGGGCGACTTCCTCCACACCCAGCCAATGCTGAAAGTCTCCTGGCTCCACCACATAGAGCAGCGCCAGCCCGCCACCGGTATGCTCCGCGCGGCCAGCCGCGAATGCGAGCGCGCGTTCGCATTCCGGCGTTTCGTCAACCACAACGAGGAATTTCCGGCTATGGCCCTTCTCGAAACTTTGTCTCTTTTTTCTTTTCGGCATATCGGATCAGCCATCGGTTATTGGAGTTAACACATGTGCGCCATCAGGCAATCTCATCACTGAGGGCATGCGCGAATTGGCATATTGCATGTCAGCATCTCCTCTCACGCACTTTTTAACAACCTACTGTTGTACATGGATAGGGAAAATCCTGCGGATTGGCGTCCAAAGCCTTGTTGACAATGAGCTTGGGCAGCTCAAACGACAAATAGAGGACGGGCAGGTAGGCCAGGGTTGCCACAAGGGCAAGAAGTTGCTGGCGCAGGGAATAACGGAAAATATAGGCGAACAGATTGGTGGGCATACGCACCTCCAGACAAATCCGGCAAATAGGCACCCACAGTTTGGGCCCAGTCTCTATCAATGGGCAACTTATTTGAATGGATGCGAACGGCGAGCTGTCTATTCGGTCAGCAGGCCGATAACCTGCTTGGTCTGGCGCAGGATGGGCTCGGCAAGTGCGCGGGCGCGCTCCGCCCCGTCGCCGAGTATGGCGTCTATATGCGAAGGATCATCCATCAGCCGTTTGGTTTCCGCGCTTATCGGGCCAAGCTTTTCAACCGCGATGCCGGTCAACGCCTCCTTGAAGCTGGAGAACTGCCCGCCGCCGAACTGCTTCAGGGTCTCGGCCTTTGAAGTGCCGGCAAGAGCTGCATAGATACCCACCAGGTTTTCGGCTTCCGGTCGCTCCTTCAGCCCCGCTTCTTCGCCCGGCAAAGGTTCAGGGTCGGTGCGCGCCTTGCGGAACTTTTTCGCAATCGTGTCCGCGTCATCCAGCATGTTGATGCGGGTCATGTCTGAAGGGTCGGACTTGCTCATTTTCGATGTGCCGTCACGCAGGCTCATAACCCGCGTCGCCGGTCCGGTGATGAGCGGCTCGGGCAGCGGGAAGAAGGTTTCATCAAACCCGTGCGACCCGATTGACCCGGCGAAATCGGTGTTGAACTTGTGCGCGATGTCGCGGGAAAGCTCCAGGTGCTGCTTCTGGTCATCGCCGACGGGCACATGGGTCGCCCGGTAGAGCAGAATGTCGGCGGCCATCAGGTTGGGATAGGTGAACAGCCCGACGGAGGCGTTCTCGCGGTGCTTGCCGGCTTTTTCCTTGAACTGCGTCATCCGGTTGAGCCACCCCATCCGCGCAACGCAACTCAAAATCCAGGCCAGCTCCGCATGGCCTGGAACCTGGCTCTGGTTGAATACGATATGACGCTTGGGGTCGATGCCCGAGGCGATGAAGGTGGCCGTCACCTCGCGGATATTATGCTCCAGCTCGCTCGGCTCCTGCCACACGGTGATGGCGTGCAAATCCACCACGCAATAGAGGCACTCATGGCTCTCTTGCAGCGCCACGAATTTGGTAATGGCGCCTAGATAATTTCCCAGATGCAGATTACCTGTCGGCTGAACACCGGAAAAGACGCGGGATAATTGGGCCGTCATCGTTCACCCTTGAGCGAAGCTAAAAATTGCTTGGGGTTATGGCGCGCAAGAGAAGAAGGCGCAAGAGCCGCGCGCCTGTCACCGCTTGAGCACCTGCCGTAATTCCTCCATGCGCAGCGCGCCCGTCATATGCGCCATCACCGCGTAGACCGCGATACCGCACAGAACCAGCGCCGCCAATGCGCTGATTTGCACAGCGATGCCATTGGCCGGGGCGAACCAGCCGGCGAGCCATGCCGAACTGCCCCACAACGCCAAGCCCATCACGGCGCATGAGATACACATGGGCAGCAGGCGGCGCCGGAATGCCGCGTCAAATTCAAAATCTCCGCGCTTTGTAAGCGTTATTGCCAGCAGCCCCGCATTAACCCACCCGGCAAGGCTGGTGGCGATTGCGATGCCCACATGGCCGATGATCCAGAACAGCGCGAGGCTGACGGTAATGTTCACCGCCACTGAAATGCCGGCGTAATACATTGGTGTCCTGGTATCTTCGCGCGCGAAAAAGCCCGGCGAGAACACCTTCACCATCACGAATGCGGGCAGGCCGGCGGCAAAAGCGGCGAGCGCGGCGGAGGTCGCGATTGAATCGCTTGCAGAAAAAGCGCCGCGCTCAAACAGCACCTGGATAACAGGCGCCGGCACGACCATCAGGGCTACGGCGGCCGGCAATGTCAGCAGGAGTGCAAGTTCCAGCGAACGGTTCTGGCTGTGCAGCGCCCCGTCGCGATCTCTGGCGCGGAGCTTGCGCGAAAGATCGGGCAACAGCACTACGCCGATGGCGATGCCAACCAGCCCCAGCGGCAACTGATAGATACGATCAGCGTAATAGAGCCAGGAGACGGCGCTGTCCTGCATCGAGGCGATGATGGTGCCAATCAGGATATTCACCTGGGTGATGCCGCCGGCAATGACGCCGGGAATGCCGAGCGTCACGAGCCGGCGTACGCCATCGCTCATGCGCGGGCGCTGGAGGTTCAGCCTTATGCCGACCTTGAAGGATGAAAACAGCAGGACAAGCAGTTGCGCGACACCGCCCGCGGCCACGCCCCATGCCAGCGCCATGCCTGCTTCGGGTGTATTTCCATAGCCCGCCCAGGCAACACCGGCCATGACAGAAATCAGAACGATATTCAGCATCACCGGCGCGAACGCTGCGGCGGCGAAGCGGTGCAAGGCGTTCATCATGCCGGAATAGAGCGCCACCACGGAGACAAACAGCAGATAGGGGAAGGCAATGCGGGTCAGCAGCACGGCCAGGTCAAATTTTTCAGGACTGTCCGCGAAACCCGGCGCGATCACATACATCAGCCATGGCATGGCAATCTCGGCTATGGCCGTGAGGACCAGCAGCGCTGTTACGAGCGCCGAAAGCGACTCGTTGGCGAACTGGCGCGCGGCGGACGCACCTTCGCCTTCTACCTTTTTCGCGAACAGCGGAACGAAAGCGGAGTTAAACGCCCCCTCGGCAAACAGGCGGCGGAACAGGTTGGGAAAGCGGAAAGCGACAAAAAACGTGTCCGCCACCGCGCCGGTGCCGAGTATCGAAGCAATCAGGATATCGCGCACGAAGCCAAGCACACGGCTGAGCATCGTCATCCCGCCAACGGTCGCGAAGGAGCGGTATAGTTTCATGAAGATTTGAAGTAGAGGACGCTTGGCATTTGGGCAAGCACTGCGATCACGCTTTTACGCTAACCTTC
>CAXMMX010000143.1:0-4220 GCA_964194535.1 uncultured Alphaproteobacteria bacterium
CTCATCCCATTCAAACTTACCGAACGGGACAGCTTGCCGACCTGTGTCGGTCATGCTGATTCCTTCCAAATTAGCTGTACTACAGCTGGAGGGGATCATCCCCGTTCGGATGTAATGTATATACAATTTATCACTACAAAAATCAACAGTGAATAGCGGGGGCAAGTCACGCAAGTGATTCGTTGAAAGATGCGAATCGACTAGATTCGATAAAATAGACAAGTGATTCGTTTTTAGAGAGCCCATGCGCTTCGACCAGTCTTTCCTTGACGAGATACGTGCCCGCCTGCCCGTGTCGCAGGTGGTGTCGAAACGCGTGAAGCTGAAGAAACAGGGCCGTGAATATATTGGCCTGAGCCCCTTCAAGCAGGAGAAGACGCCTTCTTTCACGGTCAATGACCAGAAGGGCTTTTATCACTGCTTTGCGTCGGGAGAGCATGGCGACATTTTCAAATTTCTGCAGGTGACAGAAGGGCTTGCGTTCCCCGAAAGCGTTGAGCGGCTTGCGGACGAGGCGGGGCTGGACATGCCAAAAGTCTCGGCCCAGGCCGAACAGCGCGAGAAGGGCCGTGACCGGTTGCGCGAGGTCATGGAGGTGGCGTGTCTGTACTTTGAACGCGCGCTGAAAGACGTGCCCGGCAGCAGCGTCCGCGATTATTTACGGGAGCGTGGTGTCACGACCGAAACGCGCGATGATTTTCGCATCGGCTATGGCGGCAGGGATCGGCACGGGCTGAAAGAGCACCTGGCTGCAAAAGGATTTGATGCAGACGAGATGGCGCAAGTGGGGGTGATTATCTCCGGCGAGGACATTGCGGTCTCCTATGACCGGTTCCGCGAGCGGCTGATCTTTCCCATATCCGACCATCGCGGGCGGGTGATCGCCTTTGGCGGGCGTGCGCTCTCGGCGGATGTAAAAGCCAAATATGTGAACTCGCCAGAAACGCCGTTGTTTCACAAGGGCCATGTGCTGTTCAATCTGGGAGGCGCACGTCAGGCCGCCTATGAGCGCGAGCAAATCATCGTCGTTGAAGGCTATATGGACGTGATTGCGCTGACCCAGGTAGGGTTTCCCAACGCGGTGGCGCCGCTCGGCACGGCTCTTACCGAAGATCAGATGAAACTGCTGTGGCGCATGAGTTCAGAACCGGTGCTGTGTTTTGACGGCGACGAGGCGGGCCGAAAGGCCGCTTACCGCGCGGTCGATACGGCGCTGCCCCTGTTGGAGTCCGGGCACAGCCTGAATTTTGCCTTTATGCCCGGCGGCCAGGACCCCGATGACCTGATCCAGGAGCAGGGGGCGGGCGCCTTTCGAGCGCTGATTGATAAATCACGCCCTCTTGCAGGCGTGTTGTGGGCGCGCGAGGTTGAGGGCGGCGATTTTTCGACGCCGGAGCGCCGCGCCGCGCTTGAAGACCGGCTGGCCGATTTACTCAAGCAAATCAGCAACAAACGCGTGCGCCGACACTATGCGCAAGACATTGCCGAGCGTTTGAAAAAGCTTTGGAACAAGGCTGAGGACACACAACAGCCATTCTGGTGTAATGCGGGCTGGGGCAATGCGGGCCGGGGCAAAGCCGGGTCAAGGCCGCGGAGTTTTGACAAGCGGGGGATGCGCGGGGGGTTTCCCAAACAGCGCCAGAGCGATTGGGAATATGGCGGGGCCAGTGAAAGCCTGAAGCGCAGCGCGCTCGTCAGCGGGCGTACTGAAATCGCCTCGCGTGAAGCGCTCATTGTGCACACATTGCTCAATCATCCGTGGCTGCTGGAGGTCTATCCAGAGGAAATTGCTCATCTAAGCTTCGAAAACAGGCGTCTGGCGGGCTTGCGCGATGAAATGTTAAATCTCATGAGCAGCGATAAAGCTCTTGACTTTGAAGCCCTTCATACTCAATTGAACACTAGCGAAAGTGGCGCTGTCGTGGCCCAGGTCGAACGCGCCATAACACACAAGAGTGACTGGTTTGCCGAGCCCGGTGCATCCCGCAGCGATGTGGAGACGGGCTGGCGGCAAATATTGGCGTTGCACCGCAAGTCGGTGGAACTGGGACGGGAGCTTGAGGCGGCGCAACGTGCCTTTGATGACGAGGAAAGCGAGAGTGCGGAAAAGCGGTTGTTCGATATCCGCAATCAGCTATCGAACCTGGAAGGCATGGAAGCGAGCGTGGAGGGCTATGGTGAGGACTCCGACCGGCCAAACAATCCGCTCTCGTGAGACTCTGGCCGGTTGGGGCGCTCTTGGTTAATACCGATTTAAGGGGTATGGCGCACGTTAGTGCGGGCGCGGGAGCATAATGAGTGTCAATTGAGGCGCGGCGGCTCTGGCTGGCGCCCCGGGGCTTTGGGTACACCAGGGCGAGTATACCAGAGTTGTGAGTGCACCAGGGCGATGTCTTATGTATAAGGTTTGAAAGACAGGTATGGCGACGAAAACAGCACAAAGCGAAGAACGCGAAGCACCTGCGAGCGAGAGCACAGACGGTCCTCTGCTTGATATGTCCGATGCGGCGGTGAAGAAGCTCATCAAGACCGCCAAGCAGCGCGGCTACGTGACCTACGAGGAAATCAACTCGGTTCTGCCGTCGGATGAGGTGTCTTCGGAGAAAATCGAGGACACCATGTCCATGTTCTCGGACATGGGCGTGAACGTGGTTGAGTCTGAAGAAGGCGAGGAGGCTGGCGAAGGCGCGGATGACGCCAAGAAAAGCCCGGCCGTCGTTTCCAAGAAAGCGCCCGCCAAGATCACCACCAATTCTCCCGCCTCCGAGCGCACCGATGACCCCGTGCGGATGTATCTGCGCGAGATGGGTACAGTCGAGCTGTTGTCGCGCGAGGGCGAGATTGCCATCGCCAAGCGCATCGAGGCCGGACGCGAGGCCATGATCGCGGGTCTGTGCGAAAGCCCGCTGACATTCCAGGCCATTATCATCTGGCGCGACGAGCTCAATGACGGGCGCATTCTGCTGCGCGATATTATCGACCTCGACGCCACCTATGCCGGGCCGGACGCCAAGAAGGTGCCCGAGAACCCCAACATGCCATTGGCGCAAGGTGCACAAGGCGCCGCGGGAGCAAACGGCGCTGGCCAGACAAACGGCGCTGGCCGGCCCGCCCACGAACAGGCCGCCAACGCGCCCCGGGATAACACGGCCGAGGGCGAGGAAACGACAAGTGAAGAGGAAGAGGAAGAAGAGGACGAAGATGACGACATGGAGAATTCCCTGTCGCTCGCGGCCATGGAGGCCGAGCTGCGTCCTGACGTCCTGAAGATCTTTGACACCATCGCCGGCGATTACAAGAAGCTGCGGAAACTGCAGGACCAGCTGGTTGAAAAGGCGATGAAGAACACCTCGCTGTCGACCAGCCAGCAGCGCCGCTACGTTAAGCTGCAGGAAGACGTCGTCGTTGAGGTCAAGAGCCTGTGCCTCAACAATAACCGCATCGAGGCGCTGGTCGACCAGCTCTATGGCATCAACCGCCGGCTGGTGAGCTTTGAAGGCCGGCTGATGCGCCTGGCCGACTCTTACTCCGTCGCCCGCGAGGATTTCCTTGCCGAATATCAGGGCAACGAGCTTGACCCCAACTGGGCGCGCCGCGTCGGGCGGCTGAAGAAGAAGGGCTGGGAGCCTTTCATTAAGGGCGAGCGCGATGGCGTCAAGGTCATCCGCACCGAGATTTCCGATCTGGCCACCGAGACGGGGCTGGAGATTGCCGAGTTCCGCCGCATCGTGCGCATCGTGCAGAAGGGCGAGCGCGAGGCGAGCATCGCCAAGAAGGAGATGGTCGAAGCCAATCTGCGCCTGGTCATCTCCATCGCCAAGAAATACACCAACCGCGGCCTGCAATTCCTCGATCTCATCCAGGAAGGCAATATCGGTTTAATGAAAGCGGTCGACAAGTTCGAATATCGCCGCGGCTATAAATTCTCCACCTACGCCACATGGTGGATCCGCCAGGCGATCACCCGCTCGATCGCCGACCAGGCGCGCACCATCCGCATCCCCGTGCATATGATCGAGACCATCAACAAGATCGTGCGCACGTCGCGGCAGATGCTGCACGAGATCGGCCGCGAGCCAACCCCTGAAGAGCTCGCCACCAAGCTGGCGCTGCCGCTGGAAAAGGTGCGCAAGGTTCTCAAGATCGCCAAGGAGCCAATTTCGCTGGAGACACCCATCGGCGATGAGGAAGATTCATATCTGGGCGATTTCATCGAGGAC
>CAXMMX010000144.1:0-24042 GCA_964194535.1 uncultured Alphaproteobacteria bacterium
AAGCGGCAGGGCCCAGCTCTGCTCGGATTTCGAGAAATCCTTCAGCACATGGCCGTGGACTTTTGACTTGTCGCCGGGATGACCGATGCCGATGCGCACGCGCATATACTCGTTGCCGATATGGCGTGTCAGGGATTTGAGACCGTTATGCCCGGCGACACCGCCACCCGTTTTCACGCGGACCTTGGCAGGCGCCAGATCAATCTCGTCATGGAGAACAATCACGTCGTCAGGCTCGAGCTTGTAGAAACGCACTGCCTCGTTCGCGGCGCGCCCGGACTCGTTCATATATGTGGAAGGTTTCAGCAGAAGGCATTTCTCACTGTTCAGCCTGCCTTCTGCAATCTGACCCTGAAACTTGTTGCGCCAGGGGCCGAAACCGTGCGTCCCCGCAATGGCATCGAGCGCCATGAAGCCGATATTGTGCCGGTTGCGCGCATGATCCGCGCCGGGATTGCCAAGTCCAATGAGCAATTTCATGCGAGCCAAGGCCTCATCTGGCCTGGTGCGTATCACCGATAAGTGGGAACCGGTTATCGGAAAATGATATGCACAAACAAAGAGCTAATGCGTATCACCGATAAGTGGGAACCGGTTATCGGAAAATGATATGCACAAACAAAATGATAGAACGCTGTTTTGATTCCATCAAAACATGAAGCGATCTAGAGACGAAATGGGCCTATTCGTCGCCACCCTCGGCTTTTTCTTCACCGTCTTCGTCTTCGCCTTCGCCCTCAATACCTTCGCCTTCCTCGCCTTCGAGCTCTTCGCCCTCAAGGTCTTCTTCTTCTTCCACCTCTTCCACAATCTCGGCCATGCGGCCAACGATGGTGGCAACGGTAAAGTCACGGTCGGCAATGGTCAGTTCCACGCCATCGGGAAATGCAATCGCCGACACGTGAAGCGAGTCGCCGATATCGAGGCCGGTAAGGTCGGCATTGAGGCTCTCGGGGATTGCCTCAGCCAGGCATTTCAACTCGATGGTATGGCGTACGATGTTCAGCACCCCGCCACGCTTCAGCCCGGGGGATTCCTCTTCATTCAGGAACTGCACCGGCACCTCGACGGTGACGGTGGCGCCTTCGCCAAGCCGCAGGAAATCCACATGAAGGGGCACATCGCGTACAGGGTGAAGCTGAATGTCGCGCGGGATCACGCGTTGCGGCTTGCCGTCCACATCGAGCATGTAGATGGTGTTCAGGAACTGGCCCTTGCGCACCTGCAGCCAGAGTTCCTTATGATCCACGGTAATGGCCTGAGGCTCTGCCTTGTCGCCATAGATGATGCCCGGAACGCGGCCCTCGCGGCGTGTGGCGCGGGCCGGACCCTTGCCAAACTCGTCTCGTGCCACAGCTTTGATCTCGCTGACCTCGGCCATTTCTGTCCTCCAAATTTCGTAAATCGGGGCCGTTGCTGGCCCGCTGTTCCCGCCCGCGCTGTGATTGGTCTTTAGCTGCGGGACGTGAATTTCTGGCGCGCTTATAACGCTCACAGGCCCCGCTGGCAATGGCGGTTCTCTTCTGCTCAGTCAAACAGGCTCGAAACCGATTTCTCGCCGCTGGTGCGCGCGATCGCCTCGCCGAGTAGGGGCGCGATGGTAAGGACGCGGACATTTTGCGCCACGCGTACAGCTTCTGTTGGCAAGATGGAGTCCGTAATCACCAGAGATTTCATCTCCGAGGCTGAAATGCGGGCAACCGCGCCGCCGGAAAGCACGCCGTGGGAAATATAGGCGGTGACGTCCTTGGCGCCATTCTTAAGCAGGGCGTCGGCTGCGTTGCACAGGGTTCCGCCGCTATCGACCATGTCATCCACCAGTATGCAGGAATGGCCCTCGACCTCGCCGATGACATGCATCACTTCGGATTCGCCGGCGCGCTCGCGGCGCTTGTCGATAATGGCCAGCGGGGCGCCGAAGCGTTTCGCCAGCCCGCGCGCACGAACCACGCCGCCGACATCGGGTGAAACCACCATCAGCTTATCGAAATCAAATTTTTTCTTGATGTCCTCCACCATGACGGGCTGCGCATAGAGATTGTCGGTCGGGATGTCGAAGAACCCCTGGATTTGCCCGGCATGCAGATCGAGGGTGAGCACCCGGTCAGCGCCCGCCTGTTCGATGATATTGGCGACGAGCTTGGCGGAAATCGGCGTGCGGGGCCCCACCTTGCGATCCTGGCGCGCATAGCCGAAATAGGGGATCACGGCCGTAACCCGCTTGGCTGATGCACGGCGCAACGCATCGATCATGATGAGCAGTTCCATCAGATGATCGTTGGCCGGATACGAGGTGGACTGGAGGACAAAAACGTCCTCGCCGCGAACGTTTTCCAGAATCTCGACAAAGATTTCCATGTCCGCGAACCGGCGCACGGAACATTTCGCCAGCGGGATATTGAGATAGGCCGCAATGGCCTCTGCCAGAGGCCGGTTGGAATTGCCCGCGACCAGTTTCATGCGCCGTTCCCCAGTCAATCGAATGATATTCTATGACGGTCAAGGGCCGCCTCGCCCACGCGAGGGCAGGTTGTAGCAACGCGTATGAGGCGTGTAAACCGGATCGCTTTGGTGATTGTGGGCAAGGGGTCCGGTTAGCCTTGGCTCTTCTTGATGAGTTTCATGATCTCGCTCGCGGCGGCGTTCCCGGCAGAGATTGCCGCGGGACCCCAGGTCTTGTCCAATGATCCCTTGGGGACATCACTTTGCTGTGTGACTGCGCCGAGATCCTTGCCCGACGAGCTCAACAGCCGCCATTCGATCTTGACCCTCTGCTTGCCGCCTGGCGCCGGACCCATCTTCACCTTGCCGTTGATTTTGTAGACATTTTTACCGCCCGTACTGGCAATATGTACGCCCCTGGCTCTCAGCCGTGTGCGAAGGACATTGGTCAGCGAAGTTCTGCCATCTCCGGGTGCACCACTCACCGGGGGCACCAGCACCGTGATATTTGTGACAGTACTCCTGGTGGACGCAGTGCGGCGAGATGAGCTGCTTGGGGGCGGTTTTGGAGAGGTTGGTGGGGTTATGGCCGGAGCGGCGGTTCTGGCCCCGCCCCTGCTTTGTGTTGGCAGCCATGTGGCCAGATCATTCGCGGTCTTGGCGGCAATTTTCTGCATTGCCGATTGATTGATGGATGTCCACGGCTTGGCGCCAGGTTTGGCCGGCACTGCCTCTTCGCCGAGAATGCGATGCACACGCTTCCCAGATCTGTCAGTAACATCAAGGATGTAGGAGAATTTCTCCGACTTTTTTTCGTTCGACTGGGCAAGATAGCCCCGAACCGTATAGGTCGAGGGTTTGCTCTTGTCGGTCACCACGGGAATGCTTCTCTGCTGTGCTGCAGTGACCAGCTGCGCGGTGAGCTGATTGCCGATCTCCGGGGGCGGTCCAATAATGGGCGCGAAGGAAACCGGCGCCAGATTGCTGGAGGACGCGTTACTGCCGGACCCGGAGAAGACACCGCTCAAAGTGCCTCCGGCACAACCTGAAATGGCCGCCGCCAGCACAATCAACAATGCCAACGTCGTCCACCAGTTTATAATGCGCCCCGCCGCCGCCGTACGCATGCTCAACACTCGTTCTGACTCCGCTTTGTTATAAGTCCCAGGTTCGAACATTAAATCAATAACTTGGCTCGATCCTGAAAGGATTGCTGCCTCAATTTGTACAGCGTCTGGACGAACGCGTCCAGCGGCTACGATGCTGCTTTCTAAACAGAGCAATTTGCGCTCTGCTTTACTATCACTTGATCATAATGGCAGAGATTTGACGGCCATAGTCAGCTTCGTTCTTGTGGCACGAGCGCCGGTAGCTGAAAAAACGTGCCGTGTCACGATACGTACACAGGTGCAAGTCTTCCACGCTTCTGGTTCGCGCTGTCTGCAGCCGTGCGGCGGCATAGCCCGACAGGTCGAAATGAGCCCGCTCTTTCAGGCTTGCCCGGTGGAAAAAGCGTGCGCTTGTCTCGTCTTCTTTCAAGAACTGCTCTTTGAACTCGTCACCGACCTCATAGGCCGTTCGCGATATTGCCGGGCCGATGCAGGCCAAGATGCGTGCGCGCTGTGCGCCGAGGCGCTCCATGGCGTCAAGGGTAGCCTCCAGAACGCCGGACAGGGCGCCGCGCCAGCCCGCATGGGCCGCACCCACGATTTTTGCCTGGCTATCGGCGAACAGCACCGGCACGCAATCGGCCGTCGAGATGGCGATGGCGAGGTTGGCCTGTGCGGTCACGACGGCATCGGCCCTGGGCGCATCGGCGCGTGCCCAGGGTTCTTCAACCACGACCACATCGGCTGAATGGATTTGATAGGGCGTGACCAGGCTATCGGGTGATGTGCCCAGATAGCCTGCGAAGCGAGTCCGGTTCTCGGCCACACGGTCTTGATTGTCGTTTGATCCGACACCGCAATTGAGCGAGGCATAAATGCCGGTGGAAACGCCGCCTTCGCGCGTGCCGAAACCGTGGGCAATGCCCGGCAATGCGCAAAGCGTGCTGCTTTCAACAATCATATATCTTGCTCCGGTGCCTGGGCGCCGGTGAAGGGCGGCGGCGTCAGATGTTCACTGGTGAGCGCCATGACCTTGAAAAGCTCGCCCATCTGCGCCGGGTCCACAAGCCGCTTGGCGCCCGATGAGATTGTCTCGCGGGTCTCATTGTCAGCATCACCCATCAGCCGGTCACAGCGCTGTTTCAGGCCGAGAGACAGCAGAAATCTCCCCTGGGGGAGGGGACCGTGAACCTGCAACCCGTTTTCCCTGGCGTCATGGCCGAGCTGGGCGAAGTCGACATGGGCCGTCAGGTCGGCCTCGCCGGGCCGGGTCAGCGGATCGGCATAGTCATGGGTCTTGATCGCCTGCAGCGTTTCGCCTGGCGCGCTTGTCTCATGGCCATAATCGATAAACAGGGCGGCGGTGGGGCTTGTTTTGGCCCGCGCGGCGAGTGTCTCGACGATAACGCCCGCCTCAGGGCGAATTTCCGCCATGTCGCCATCTTGTGCAGTGTCGCGCAAAGGCCGGGGCAGGATGCCGGCATCCTCCAGCGGTTCGGCTGCGAAGCAATATTCCAGCCCGCCTTCAGCCGAAATCCCGACGCAGCGCTCAAACCATTTCCCTTCGCGCTGCTCGAACTGACGCACCGGCAAGGCGTCGAGAAATTCATTGGCAATGAGGATCGCCGGACCGTCAGGAACCTCATCGAGGTGCTTGTGCCAGTGCGCTGTTTTGCCCGAACTCTCAAGCCGTTCGCCCTGCATGCGCTTCAGCACCGGGCTGGTCTCCACCAGATGCAGCTGTGCTGCTTCGATGAAGCCGCGAACGCGAGCGCCCGAGCGCAGCGCGTCCGCCATGAGCGTCCCGCGCCCCGGACCCAGCTTGATCAGCCTGAAGGGTGCGGGCGCCCCCATCTGCTGCCAGGTCACAGCGCACCACAGCCCGATGAGTTCTCCGAATATCTGGCTGATTTCCGGCGCGGTTGTGAAGTCGCCGCCTGACCCGAAGGGATCGCGCGTGGCGTAATAGCCGTGTTCCGGGTCACCCAGGCAGGCGTCCATATACTGGGCAATCGTCAGCGGCCCTTCACGCGCAATGCGGCGCTTCAACGCTTCGAGTAGCGTATCGGGATTATCCTCAGCTGTAGGCGATGCCAGCATGGGTCAGGCGGCCGAAGCGTTCTTGAGCGCGCGCCAGATAACATAAGCGCCGATGGCGATCATCGGGATCGAATAGACGATGCCCGGGGTCAGGATACCGGTGGAAAAAGCGTGCTCGGGGTCGTACATGCGGAAATTTTCCGCCGTGATCCGCGCCATAGCATAGCCCGCGAAGAAGATACCCGATGCGTAGCCCGGCATCGGCAGGACCTTCTTTACGTGGGTGAAATAGCGGATGACGAGAAACAGGGCGAGACCCTCCAGCGCCGCCTCGTAGAGCTGGCTCGGATGGCGCGCGAGCGGTCCGCCATCGGGGAATATCATGGCCCATGGCACGTCGGACACGCGTCCCCACAACTCGCCATTGACGAAGTTGGCCAGCCTGCCGAAGAACAGGCCGAAGGGCGCCGCCGCGCAGCACACATCGGCGATGGAGAACATGGGGATTTTCCTGGCTCTCGAGAACAGGTAGACAGCAAGGCACACACCGGCGAGGCCGCCATGGAACGACATGCCGCCATTCCACAGTTTCGGGATATCAAGCGGGTTCGCGAAAAAATATGCCGGTTCATAGAACAGCACATAGCCCATGCGCCCGCCCAGCACGACGCCAAGGGTGGTCCACAGCAGCAAATCGTCGGCGACTTCCTTGCTCGCGGGCGGGTCGCCCTTCCACAGCGCCTTGTTGGCGAACAGCGAGCGGGCATAAAGCCAGCCGCCCAGCAGGCCGAACATGTATGCCAGCCCGTACCAGTGCACGGTCACCGGCCCGACCTCGAAGGCTACGGGGTCGAGAGCAGGAAAGGGTATTGCGAGGAGGGGCATGGATGTTCTCTTGCGCGTGCCGGTCCGGTAGCTGTTGGGTCCGCCAGTGATAAGGCGTGAGGACCATCCTCAAGCTTGGTGTTCAAGTCAAGCAACACAGATGTGATGCGGGCCGGGCCCCTAACCGCGTATGCGCGTCAGCTGGTCGCCATATCCTTCAGCATTTGCCACCACATCGATGAGCGCCGGCCCCTTGGCCGCGAAGGCTTCTGCCAGAACAGGTGCGATATCCCCGTCCGCTTCCACGCGCCATGCCGGGCAGCCAATTGCCCTGGCGCAGGCAGCCAAATCGATGCCGGAGGTGCGCACGCCGCGCGACTCATATTGCTGGCGCTGCTGCTTGATGTCGATGAGCGACAGGGTGGCATCATTGATGACAATCACGGTGATGTTGCAGCCATGCTCTTTCGCCGTCGCGAGTTCGCCCAGGCACATCATCAGGCCGCCATCACCGGTTACGGCAACAACATGGCGGTCCGGCTCTTCCAGTGACGACGCAATGGCCGCGGGGAGCGCATAGCCCATGGTGGAGAGGCCGTTGGATTTGAGCACGCCGAAGGGTTCGCTGGCCGGCCAGAATGCAAGGGTGGCGAACATGTGCGCGCCCGCATCGACGCTGAGTCGCGTGCCGGGCGGCGCCAGTTCTGCCGCCGCTTCAATGACGCTTTGCGCCGTGTGGCCTTTACCGCTAAGTGCGAAGTTCTCCGCTATGCCGCGCCGCGCCTTGTCAATTTCTTCCGCGCTCCACGCGCTTGGCGTGAGTGCCGGAACAAGCGCCTCGGCGATCTGCGACAGGCTGCCGATGACACGGCAAGCCGGCTCATAGGGTGGCGGCGTGGCATCTGCCGCGCATATATCGAGCACCGGGCTCTCATACGGCCAGCGGCCCGGTATGATCTCGATCGGATCGACACCGAACATCACGATAAGGTCTGCGGAATGTATGATTTCGGTTTCTGCCACGGCACCGGTGAACAACCCGGCGAAGCCTGCATGAGATGCCGGCAGGACGCCGCCTGCCTTGAGGCTTGTGAGCACGGGGCAGGCGAGCGCGTTGGCCAGAAACCGGAGCGCGAGAGGCGCATCTCCCTGGCGCGCTTCCAGCCCGGTGAGGATGACGGGCTTTTGGCTCTTTGCTAGAAGCGCCCGGGCTTTCTCAAGGTTGTCGGGATCAGGCACAGGAAGGGCAGCAGCAACCGGCATATCCGTTGGCGCCGGTACCGGCGCCGAAGCATCACTTGCGGTCAGGTCGAGATGTACAGGCCCCCGGGGCGGCGTCATCGCGCTCTCGATGGCGTTGGCGAAATCAACGACACCACTGTCCGGGGTCAAGCGCCCCTGAGCCTTGGTGACGGGCTTGAAGACCGCGTTCTGGTCGAGCGCCTGGTGCGGCGATGAGGCCGGGCCGTCGGTGATGAGAATGACCGGTGATTTTTCAAGATACGCGTAAGCGATGCCGTTTACCGCGCTTGCCGCTCCCGGGCCGATACCGGTGAGCAGCACGCCGGGGGTTCCGGTTATCTCCCCCGTCACCGCCGCCATGATCGCGGCCGCGGTTTCGGTGCGGGTGAGGATGAACTCAATTCCAGCCCGCCCGGCCGCTTCCATTAAAGCCAGGCTCGACCCGCCGCCAGGGATGCCGAATATCCGCTTGACGCCGCGGGTTTTGAGCATGTCCATGATTTGCGTCGCTAGAGTGCTTTTCATCTTTATTGAAGCATTTGACCGGGTTTTCATGTTCGTTGGCGAGGCGGGGGCGGGGCGGTCCATCAGATGCCTTTATATTTGGCCATGGCTTGCGTGAAAGTGAGCCCGGCCCGCAAATCTTTCACGGCCGCGGTATCGTCCCGGGCCAGCTTTTCAGCCAGGTCTGTAATCTCTTCAGCCCGCGCGACCGGCAATGACACCGCTCCCGTGCCATCGGCGCAGATAATATCGCCCGGTGCAACATTCACGCCGTCGATGACAACGGGCACATTGATGTCCTCGATTTTGAGACGCAGACGCCCCGTCGTCGGGATCATATGGCGGGAGAAGACGGGGAAATCGAACTCGATCATCTCTTCCAGATCGCGCACTGTGCCATCGACCAGAAGTCCGGCAACGCCCTTGAGCTTTGCCGCCAGGGACGCCATCCCGCCCCAGGTGGAGCATTGCGCGCCGCCCGCATCGACCACGATCACATCGCCCGCGCGGGCCGCGTCGATTATGGCGCCGACCGCAAAATCCTCCGAGCTATAGTCGCCATGCGCCCCCGCGATTTCCTTCACAGTGACAGCCGGCCCGGTGAAGCGGAAACCGGGGGAGACCGCCTTGATATGGGCAATGACTTGGTTGTGGAGACCGGTATTGTCCAGAGCATTGGCGAGCGTGCTTGTGGCCAGCCCGGCTATTCGCCGGATCAGCTCATTTGAAGGGCGTTCAAAGTCTGCTTGGGACATGGATTCGGAACCATCAAATACCGGTTGCGGGGTGAGTTCTGATTTCAATCCTTCACGCGCCATTGGTTAACGTCTTGATTGAGAGCCAGGGCGGCACCATAACCATAATTAGAAGAGTTCAGGATCAGGAGATATCACAGAGTGATGACCCAAACCACAAACCGGTTATTCGATGAGCTGGCCAAGTTGATGACAGATGCCACGGGTGCAGTCCAGGGCGTTCGCGGCGAGGTTGAGAACGTCATCCGTTCACAGGCGGAACGGGTGTTGCGCGATCTCGACATTGTGCAGCGCGAGGAGTTCGAGGCCATGAAGGCCATGGCGCTGAAAGCACGCGAGGAAAATGTACAGCTGGAGAAGAGGATTGCCGAACTGGAAGGGGAACTTGCCCTTCTCGGCCACGAGCTTCAGCCCGCCAGCCACCCTGGCGGCGAATCGCCTTCAGGCGAATAGCGCGCCTCACAGATGGCATAATTCGACTTCATTTCCGCCGTGTGCAGGCCTTTTTTACACTTCAGACTAAGGCTAACCGCGCCTGTGTAATAAATTGGCGTGGACAAGTATGCCTGGCTCCTTGCGACTCAATCGACCCTAGGGTTATGTCGCAGTGGTTGTGGTTCGTAACTGAAGCACCGCAATATTTAGTGGGACTCGGGGGGAGTCACGCGTATATCTTGTGCGCGCGGATACCCCACTCCCGCCAGGCCGTAGCAAAGGCAAGCCATGGCGTCGATGGATTCCAACTATGAACGCTCGGGCCATCCGGTCGATTTGCTTGAGAATATTGCGACCATGCACGACTGGGCTTTCGAGCGCAGCGCGGAAGACGAGTTGTCGCTATGCGTGGCCGGCACCTGGAGCGATTATCAGATATCGCTGAACTGGCGCGAAGATCTCGAGGCGCTGCACCTGGCATGCGCAGTCGATCTGAAGGTGTCCGATGTCCGGCTCTCCGAGGTGTACCGCCTGATGGCCACCATCAACGAACAGCTCTGGATTGGACATTTCGATCTGTGGCGCACCGAAAACTTGCTGCTGTACCGCCATGGGCTGATGCTCAATTGCGCCGAACCGACCGTGCCCCAGTGCGAGGCCTTGCTGCATTCGGCGCTGGATGCGTGCGAGCGATACTTCCAGGCTTTCCAGTTCGTGATCTGGGCCGGTAAAACGGCCGAAGAATCCCTGGCAAGCACCATGTTCGAAACCGAAGGACAGGCATGACCCTGAATGTTGGTGGTCCCCTCCTCCTGGTGGGCGCCGGCAAGATGGGCGGCGCGCTTCTCACCGGCTGGCTCGAACGGGGCCTGAACCCTGAAGACGTGTTCATTCAGGACCCGGCCCCGTCCGGAGAGGTGGCCGCGCTTGCAAAAGACAAGAGCATTCACCTGACCGCAGACGCCGATACACTTCCGGGCCCGCCCGCCGTCATGGTGCTGGCGGTCAAACCACAAGTCCTGGATGCTGTCTTGCCTCCGCTTGAACCGCTCATGGCCAAGGGCGCCGTTGTGCTGTCGATCGTGGCAGGGCAGACACTGGCCGGAATGGAACGCCATCTTGGCGCGGATGCCGCAATCGTGCGCGCCATGCCCAACACGCCGGCGGCCATCGGGCGGGGCATCACTGTCGCCTGCGCCAATGCCTATGTCTCGGAGGCGCAGAAAGAGCACTGCGATGCGCTTCTTCACGCGGCAGGCTCGGTTGCCTGGACACAAGACGAGGCCGCGCTCGATCCGGTGACAGCGGTTTCGGGTAGCGGACCGGCCTATGTTTTCCTGCTGGCGGAATGCCTGGAGAAGGCCGGCGTCGAGGCCGGGCTCGACCCGGAGCTTGCGCGTCAGCTCGCCTGCGAGACCGTCAGTGGAGCCGGGGAGTTGCTTCGCCGCTCTGATCTGCCAGCCGCGGAGCTTCGCAAGAATGTCACCTCTCCGGGCGGCACGACGGCGTCGGCTCTGGAAATCCTCATGGGCGAGGACGGCTTGCAGCAGCTCATGACCCGCGCGGTGAAAGCCGCCACGAAGCGCTCGCGCGAACTTTCTTCCTGACCTGATTCCGCGTTTCTTGTCGCAGAGAAGGTGAAGCTCTATCCTCTCGCAAAAAGGAGCGTATACACCTCGTGCAGGATAATAATTCTTCCCCGGAAATTGCTTTCGATGATTTTATGAAAGTGGATATCCGCGTCGGCACGGTGACGCGTGCGGAACCCTTTGCCGAGGCGCGCAAGCCTGCGATCAAGCTCTGGATCGATTTTGGACCTGAAATTGGCGAGAAAAAAAGCTCGGCCCAGATCACCATTCACTATCCTTTGGAGGAACTGGTCGGGCGCCAGGTGGCGGCCGTCGTCAACTTCCCGCCACGCCAGATCGGGCCGATGATGTCGGAAGTGCTGACATTGGGCTTTCCAGATGAGGACCGGGAAGTGGTTTTGTTCGCTCCCGATTTGAAAGTGCCCGATGGGGGGCGGCTGTTCTGATGAAAATCGTCATTACCGGCGGGGCTGGGTTTCTGGGCTGCAAGCTGAGCCAGGCTCTGCTGGCAACAGGTGGATCGCCAGAGTCCATTGGCGAGCCCATCCGTGAACTCATCTGCATTGATCAGACTAAGCCGGACGAGCCGGTCCCGGGCGTCACATATGTGCAGGCCGATATTTGCGCGCCCGGAGCCTTCGACCGGCTTATCGATGGCGATACGACAAGCATCTTCCATCTGGCGGCGGTGGTTTCGTCCCAGGCGGAGGCCGATTTTGACCTCGGCATGAAGGTCAATCTCGACGCCACGCGCGCGCTTCTGGAGCATTGCCGTAAGCTGGACGCACCGCCACGCTTCATCTTCGCCAGCTCGGTCGCCGCTTTCGGCGTGGCGCCGCCCATCGTCGACGACGATACGCCTGTCAGGCCGCTCAACTCCTATGGCGTTGAAAAGGCGATCTGTGAATATCTGGTGGGTGAATATGCCAGGCGCGGCTTTATCGATGGACGCTGCTTGCGCCTGCCCACCATCGTCATCCGCCCCGGCGCGCCCAACAAGGCGGCATCGTCCTTCGCCAGTTCCATTCTGAGAGAGCCGTTGCAGGGACACAAAACAGTGTGCCCCGTGGCTGAGGATTTGGCCATCTGGATTCAGTCGCCGCGCGCGGTCATCGCCAATCTCATTCACGGGCACAATCTGCCGGCTGATGCCTGGGAGGAGGGCTTGCGGGTTCTCAACCTGCCCGGCATCACTGTCACGGTTGCCGGGATGGTGGCGGGACTTGAAAAAGCTGGTGGAGATTCAGGACTGATATCATGGGAACGCGATGAGGCTATCGAAGCCATCATGGGTTCCTGGCCGAGAGGCATGAAAACACCGCGCGCCGTGAAACTCGGATTTAAGGCCGACGAGAACATAGACACCATCATCAGCGTGTTTCTCGAAGACGAAATTGAAAAACACTGACAACATCACGGATGGATAGGGAGAGAGCATGAGTGAGGCAAAAATTGCGCTCATAACGGGCGCCGGCAGTGGCATTGGCCGGGCGACGGCACTGTTGTTGCACAACAATGGCTACGCGGTGGCGCTGACCGGCCGACGGCTTGAAGCGCTGGAGGAAACGGCGGGAATGGTGGGGGAAGGCGGGGGCAAGATGCTCGCAATCGCGACGGATATCGCCGATCCGGCTTCGGTCGCTGCCGCATTCAAAAAAACCAGGGATGAATTCGGACGGCTCGATCTGCTGTTCAACAATGCCGGCACCAGCGCGCCTGGCGTGCCCATGGAGGAGTTGACGCCGAATGAGTGGCAGGAGGTGGTCAATGTGAACCTGAACGGCACATTCTATTGCGCGCAGGAAGCCATAAAGATCATGAAGTCGCAAAAACCGAAGGGCGGGCGCATCATCAATAACGGGTCAATCTCGGCGCACGCGCCGCGGCCCTTCTCCGTGGCCTATACCGCCACCAAGCACGCCATCACCGGCCTCACCAGGACCATCTCTCTCGATGGCCGCAAGGATGACATCGCCTGTGGGCAGATCGACATCGGCAATGCGCTGACCGAGCGCACGGTCAGAATGACCAAGGGCGTGCCCCAGGCAGATGGCTCTGAAAAGATCGAGCCGGTCATGACAGCCGGTCAGGTGGCGGAAGCGGTCCTGTTTATGGACAGCCTGCCGCTGGAAACCAATGTTCAGTTCATGACCATCATGGCAACGAAAATGCCATTTGTCGGACGGGGCTGACCGCCTCAGCCGGTAACGCGGACCCAAGAGGAATTGACGGCGGTAATCTGCCATGGAAGTCTGCAACTGAATATTTCGGGCAGAGGAGGAAACATAATGTCTTCAAGCGACAATTGGGATGTCTACCAGGATAAAGCTGGCGAATATCGCTGGCGACGCACGGCGACAAACGGAAATATTGTTGGCGCCGCGACGGAAGGCTATGTGAACAAATCTGACTGCGTTGCAAATGCTCAGCGCCACAGTATGGATGGCAATCCCGATGGTCTAGGCGCTGGCGACAAATGGGAATTCTACACCGATAACAAGGACGAACACCGGTGGCGCCGCACTGCCAGCAATGGCGAGGGTGTCGGCGCGTCCAGCGAAGGGTATTCAGGCAAGGCCGATTGCGAGGCGAACGCCCAGCGTAATGGTTATACCGGCTAGCTCTGGGGCTGGAGCAGTTTCAAGTTGGGGGCGGGGGTCAGCTACCCCGCTCTCTCTTTGCGCAAAGGATTTTGCATCACCAGCACCACCGGGATGAAAAGGACGAGAATGACGGCCATCAGGCGGAAGTCGTCGATATAGGCAATGAGTTCGGCCTGCTGGGTCACCATACGGTTGAGCGCGGAAAGGCCCGAGGGGGTGGACAAATCCCACGCCTCGGGCAAGCCCAGATGCCGCACACCCTCATTGAATGGCGAAATATGATCGCTCAGCACTGAATGGGTGGCTTGCGTGTTGCGCACCAGATAACTCGCGAATAATGCGATACCCAGGCTGCGGCCCATATTGTTCAACAGTGAATAGAAAGCCGTGCCGACATCGCGCTGTTCCGGGGCTATGGTGGAGAATGCGATGGTGTTCACCGGAATGATGAAACAGCTGAGGGAAATTCCCTGAACGAAATTGTTCATCAGCACGGTGGCGAGTTCAATGTCCTGGGTAAAGTTCGAGAACTGCCACATGGACACTGCACCCAGCAACATGCCGAAGACAATCACCTTGCGCGGGTCGATGATCTTGAGCAGATGACCGATGAACAGGGCCGAGACCATCGCGCCACCGCCACGCGCGGCCATGATCACGCCGCTGTCGATAAGAGGATACCCGCCCTGGTTTTGTAGAAAGGGCGGTATCATAACCAGGCTCCCGAACAGCATAATGCCGAAAAGAACCCGCAGCACGATGCCGGACATGTAGTTTTTGTCCCGGAATATGACCGGATCGACGAAGGGTATTTTCGAGGTGAGAGAATTGACGACAAACACCCACAGCGCGCCTGCGCCAACGAGGGCGAGCAGGATGATCGTGGGGGATGAGAACCAGTCGAGCCGTTCGCCGCGATCCATAATGAACTGCGCCGACGCAACCGTGATCGCCAGCATCACGAACCCGAAATAGTTGAATGTGCGCTTCTTCATGTTGCGCGTCCTGGGCACCAGCGTGGCGATCATGATGAAAGCCAGCAGTCCTATGGGCAGGTTGAGATAGAAAATCCAGCGCCAGTTGAAGTATTCGGTGATGTAGCCCCCGAGTGTCGGCCCGAAGACGGGGCCGAACATGATGCCGACTCCCCACCAGCCCATGGCAATGCCGAAGTCTTCACGCGGATAAGTCGACAGGAGAGCTGATTGCGACAAGGGTATCAGGGCCGCCCCGAACATGCCCTGCACGAACCGGTAAATCAGGATTTCGGTCAGGGTTTCGGACGTTCCAGACATTATGGAGAAGATGATAAAACCGACAATTGAAAGTAACATCAATGGCTTGCGTCCGAAAATGCTGCTCACGGCCCCCCAAAGCGGTGTCATGATAGCGAGCGCGATGAGATAGGATGTCAGCACCCACGCCATCTGATCCTGGGTGGCGGACAGCGACCCCTGCATCTGCCTGAGCGCGATACTCATGAGGGATGTGTCGAACACCTGCAGCAGGGGCGCGAGGATCAGGGCGATTGTAATGAGTTTCAAGCGCATGCCGGTCGGTGTGGCTTCAGGTTGCTGAGCTCCGGCTGCCGCCGTCATATCAGGTCCCTGGCCCAGTTGAGCGCGGCCCGGGTGAAGTCAGGCATGCGTCGCTGATGCCCAGTGTCGATCTCGACGATGACGCTCATGCCCGCGCGCAGCGGCGGGTCGGCGAGCGGGTTTTTCAACTCGAGCCTTACCGGAAGCCGTTGCACCACCTTGACCCAGTTACCGGTCGCGTTTTGCGGCGGCAGAAGAGCGAACTCCGCGCCCGTCGCCGGACTGATGCTCGAGACCACCGCTTCACGTATTTCGCCAGGATAGGCGTCGACGCGAATGGTTGCCTTTTGACCAACCCGCACATGCGTGAGCTTGGTTTCCTTGTAATTTGCATGGATCCAGACTTTCCCGGCGCCAACGATGCTGAAGACCACCCTCCCAGCCTCGATATATTCACCTGGTTGCAGATCGAAATTGGTGACAAATCCAGTCACGGGCGCATGCACATGGGTGCGTCTAAGGTCAAGGGCGGCCTGGTCGCGTGCGGCCTGCGCCTCGCGCACTGCTGGCTGGGATCCAGCCGGCATGTCCGGATCGCCACCCAGCTTGGCACGGGCCTGGGCAATGTCCTGAATAATAGCCGAAACCCGGTCTGCCGCATTGCGCAAATTTCTGTTGGCGCTGTCCAAGTTGGTGCCGGACGCAAACCCCCGCATGTTGAGTTTCTGCTGGCGTTCATACTGCCGCTGATAATATTCCGCATCGCCTTCGGCGAGTGTCAGTTCCGCAAGCTTCTGTTTGTGGATCGCGCGAAGGGCTTCGATTCCCTGGCGTGCGGATATCAACCGCGCATCAGTGCGCTCGAGCGCGATGCTGAACGGCTCTGGGTCCATGCTGAACAGCAATGCGCCTTGCTCAATCAATTGGTTCTCGCGCACCGCCACTTTGACCACCCGGCCCGAGATATCTGCGCTGACGGCGATTTTTTCGGACTTGATATAGGCATTGTCGGTCGAGATGTACTGACTGCCGACAAAATAGATATAGAACCCGGAAAAGGTTGCTGCGAGCGGCCCGATAATCGACAGCAGCGTGATGCCGACCACCCGGTTGATACGCCATGACGCACGGGCCGCTTCCGGCTTTTTGGGTGTCCTGGTTGTTCTGGTGCGAGTGGTTTTGGGCTTAGCTGCCATGAGTACCCCCCGCGGCACGTTCAACGTCACCGGCCTCGTCCTCAACCAGATCCAGTTCAAGCATGTTTCCCTTGATGTGAAGCAACTGGTCGATCAGCCGTTCGCTGTCTGCTTCGGAAATGCCGCTGAGCGCTTCAATACGGGTCATTACCGAGAGTTCGCGCATGCGGTCGAGCACCGGCTGCACCTTGGCGTTCAGATAAAGGTTCCAGGCGCGGCGGTCGGCAGGATCACGCCGGCGTTCAACCAGGCCCTTGTTCTCAAGCCGGTCAATATGACGGGTGAGGGTAATATTTTCGATTTCGAGAATTTCCGCGAGGTCTCTCTGGTTAATGCCCTCGCGGCGGCGCAATCGCGCCAGAACCCGCCATTGAGCACGGGTCAGGCCCAGTTCGCGGGCGCGCATGTCGAAGCGTTTGCGCACCAGGCGCGATACGTCACCCAGGAGAAACCCGAGAGAACGGGTGAGGTATGGATCATCAGACATGCTGAGTTATAATAATCTAGCTTATTATATGCCAGCACTATCTTTTATGGAATTTATGAGTGCACAAAAACCTGCTCAGGAAGCGCTGGTGACATACAGGGTCTGTCACAGGCGCTTCCTGAGCAGTATCTCGTCCTCGCCTTCAACAATCAGGCTTTCCAGAATGGCGGTGCGGGTGTAGCCGCGCGCATCGTAAAACCTGGCGGCGCGATGATTAAAGGCGGAGACGCAAACCCACAGGTTGCGGTAAGTGCTGCTGGCCTCGGTTTCAAACCAGTCCATCACCACAGTGCCAATGCCGGTGTTCTGCTTGCCGGGCACGATCCCGAGGAAATTCAGATAGGCCCCATGCAGCCAGGGCGAACTGACGGCCACCGCTCCTACCAGTTCATCGCAGTGACGGATCAAATAGCGTGATGCACCCGGCACCTTTCCGGCGAGGAAAGTCTCCAGACGTTCTGCCGGCCAATCCACCTTTTTCCATGGATCGATGCTGGAAAAAATCAGCCCCAGTTTCCGAGCGGCTTGCGCGGATATCGGCTCCAGACGCACCCCCCCCCTTCGGCCCGATCCTGATTGAGCACATAGGTGTCACTGCTGAAAGGGATTCCAGTCACTGCCGGTCCTTTTTGCGCGACCTGAACGACGCCGTGCGATCTGCAGCCAGCGCCCCGCAGGGGTCCACTTTTCTGTGTCGCCGACAAACTGGTCGTAACACCGGGACACGATTTCCGGAGTGCCAGCCTCCAGAAGCTCGCTGACGGTTACGAACTTATAGCCCTTCTTTTTCAAAGCCGGCATGAATATTGGGAGTGCAGCCGCGGTGTTCCAGCCGCGACCATTGGCATGCCCCAGTATGATGGAACCTGGGCGCGCACTCCGCATAACGCGGCTTGCAATGGCTCGTGCTGAGCGGCCTGGCGAGGGGTCTCCGGTTGCTACGTCCCATTGGATGGCCACAAGCCCGGCCTCCGCAACTGCCTCCAGTGCCGGGGCATTACAAGTTCCGTATGGAAAGCGCAGCAATGTCATTCGTTCAGGCGTTTGGGACTTTGCCGCATTTGCGTCAACTCGGCACTGTCGCTTTACCAGCCGGGCCCTGATTTCTTCATAGGCAGCTTGAGAAAATTCAGCTTCTTGGTGAAGGCGTTTGCCTGAAAGGGACTTGAAATCTGAGTGCCGCCAGCCGTGATTGGCGATCTCGAAAAGCGGATCGGCAATAATCTGCTGAGCGCGCTCGGAGTGCGTCAGCAGCCATTTTCCACCAGCGAAGAATGTCGCTTTAATTCCATTCTCGCGCAGATAGTCGATGATGCGTCCGTCATATCCCGCGATCTCGTGAGCCGCTTCGCAAAGATCGAAAGTCAGGGCGACGAGTTTTTTGCCATCCGGCAATGTAACGCGGCGGATTACACCTCGCAGTTCGGACGAAATGGCTGCAAAAGGAGCAAGCGTGCGCCGGGGCGGAGGGATGCCCGCGACGCGAGCACCAACGCGCGGGGCAATTTCACCTGCTGTGCCGCGTTGCTGTTCCGGTGTCCAGCAAATGGGCGCCTGATTTGTACCGGTTGTCTGTGCGTGGGCCTTTGCGGTTGCGGCAACTAAGATCACTGCGATGAGAATTAGAACGCGCATGCTCAACTCCAACTGATACACAGGCGCGGCAAAAATGCATTATCAGTGAAAACCGATTGTGCGAGAAGCGTTTTATAGGCCGCTCCGGTGAGCAGACCCCTATCCTAGACGGGCACCCGGATGGTTGCCTGCAGGCCGCCCATCTTGCTGTCCTTGAGGATAATATTGCCGCCGTGGCTGCGCACGATGTCGCGGGCGATAGAGAGCCCCAGGCCGGTATTGATCCCGGTATCCTGCCCTCGCGCATCGTCCAGCCGGTAGAAGGGGCGGAACACCTCTTCATGTTCTTCCTCCGGGATGCCGGGTCCGTCGTCGTCTATGCGCAGCGTCAGCCATTGTTTGGTCCTGGTGGCATCAATCGTGACGTGGCTGGAGAAGCGCACCGCGTTGGAAACCACATTGGTTACAGCCCGTTTGAAGGCGTGACACCTCAGCGGCACGACAATGGCGTCGCCGGGAAGTTTCAGTATAATTTCGCAGTTCTCCCGGCTGGTTTGTTTGCGGATTTCCTGTAGCAGACGGCGAATATTGACCTGTGAGCTTTCCTCGCTCAAATCGCCTTGGGCAAACGCCATATAGTCTTCCAGCATGGCCTGCATCTCATCGACATCAGCGAGCATTTCCTTGGCTTCTTCAGACTCGCCGAACATTGCCAGTTGCAGCTTGAAGCGGGTGAGGATGGTGCGAAGATCATGGCTCACGCCTGCCAGAATGGTTGTGCGCTGTTCCATTTGCCGCTCGATGCGGTTGCGCATTTCCATGAAGGAAATTGCTGCCTGGCGGACTTCACGCGCACCGCGTGGCCGGAAATCTTCAGGCGCCGACTGACCCTTGCCGAAGCGTTCGGCTGCCTGGGCGAGACGCAGGATCGGCTTGATCTGGTTGCGCAGGAACAGGATTGCGACAGTGAGCAGCACCAGCGACGTGCCGACCATCCACAGCAGGAAAATGTGGGTGTTGGAGGCGTAGGTCTGGCTGCGGCGCGCCAGCACGCGGAACACCGCCTTCTTGAGCTGGATGCGCACTTCCACAAGCTGAGAGCGCCCGACCGTATCAATCCAGAACGGCTTGCCAATCTGCTTGCGGATCTTGTCGCTCAAGGTGCGGTCAAGCAAACTGAAGAAAGGCTTGGGCCGGGCGGGGGGTAAATCCTGAGGCGGGAGAATCTGTATCGAAAGGTTCAGATCGTCCCGCGCCATCTTGATCAGCTTTTCGTATTTGTCGTCATGGGGGTAGGCTTCATAAACGCTCAGCAGCATCGAAATATCGCGTGTCGTGGCGTCCGACAGGCGGCGGGTAACGGTCTGCCAGTGACGCTCCATGAAGACAAAAGCGACAACGGACTGCAACAGAACGACTGGCGCAATGATGATAATGAGCGCACGGGCATACAAGCCTTTGGGGAGAATATTGGACAGCAAACCAAGCGCACGCCGTATCAGTGACATGCCTTTGGTTCTTCGCTCTGAGCTATTTAGGAGTGCGACCATTATTCCGCGTACAGGATGTAGCCTTTGCCCCGGACAGTTTGAAGATAGACCGGATTGCCCGGGTCTGCCTCGATTTTCTGCCGTAAGCGATTAATTTGAACATCGACGGCGCGTTCCGAGCCGCCTGTTCCTTCTTTTGCCAGGTCCATTCTGGATATCGGCGTGCCCGGCCGTTCGGCGAACTGGCGCAACAGATCGCGTTCGCGCTCCGTCAGCCGGATGCTCCCACTCTTCCGTTTCAACTCACCGCGCCCGATATGGAAGGTGAAGTCTCCCATACGGATGGTGTCCTGCGCGCCAAGAGTGCGTTTGCGCCGGCTCAGGATATTGCGCAGCCTGAGCAGCAGTTCGCGAGGTTCAAAGGGCTTGGCCAGATAGTCATCCACGCCAATCTCCAACCCCTTGATGCGGAAATCGGGTTCCGCGCGCGCGGTGAGCATCAGGATTGGAATGTCGTGATTCTTGAGCAGGTCCTCAGCCAGCTCGAAGCCGGATTCGCCCGGCATCATCACATCGAGAACCAGAAGATCGAAGGACAGGCCGCGCATATTGGCGCGTGCCGAGGCGGCATTATCGGCGGTCGTTACACGAAACTTGTTATCCTCGAGAAAGCGCGCCAGGAGATCGCGGATGCGCTGGTCATCGTCAACCACCAGAATGTGCGGGACGTTATCCGCCAGTGTCATGTTGTTCATTGCGTTGGCTCGCGCAGTTGTAACGGCTTGGTGCTTTCGCTTGTGTGCGGTTCGCCCGATTCCAGCAATCGGGTTACGTACTCGCGATCCGCTTCGCGGATCATCTGATGCAGGAATGTCTCAATACAAGCCTGCGCCTGGCTGCCACTGGCCTCAACAGCCCGCGCAATGCGTTTGATCTGCGGCGCGGAAAGCTGTTCGGCAAGTTCGCGCCCGCGCGTGGTCGGGTAAAGCAGCCGTTCCCGGCGGTCGGTCTTGCCAGCTTCCTGGACCACAAAGCCCTCATCGACCAGTTGCTTCAGGACCCGCCCCAGGCTTTGCTTGGTGATCTTCAATATCTCAAGCAGGTCAGCCACCCGCATGCCAGGGTGGCGGTTGACGAAATGCAGCACCCTGTGGTGCGCACGGCCAAACCCGAAATCATCCAGAATCTTGTCGGGCTCGCGTGTGAAGTCCCGGTAGGCGAAAAACAGCAATTCAACCAGGTCGAGAAGCGCCGGATCATGGGCCATCTGTGGGTGTGGACCCGCCTGCGGGGATGCCGCGTCGGATACCGTTTCAGCGCTGGAGCGCCTGATCTGTTCATTTATGTCAGTCATGTTGACTTATTATTAGCTGATTGTTACTGATAGTGAAACCCAAGTGATCTGTTTCTTATGTTCCGGAATTTCCGCAAAAACATGTTCGAGCCCGACGAATATCCGATTAGAGCATGCTATCGGGCCGTTGACTCGCACCTCTTGGAGAGCAAGTGATATGTCATCACTTTCCATAATTCTGTTTTTGTTTATTAATTAATAAGTTAGACGAATTCAGAGTGGCTCGGTTTGCAGATTTTTAGCTTGGTTTGCAGATTTGGTTCACCTGCTGTTCTTCCCCATACGCCGGATTGCGGCATGAACGATGGCTGCCCTGTCCACATATTTGCGCCGGATCGAGGCTACGTCTCTTGTCTTCCATGCGACGGTTTCAGCTATATCGCGATCATCAAATCCGGCGTTGATAAGCTCAAGCACAAAAGTCCCTCTGAAATCGTGAATTCGCTTGGAAGCTCCCGCCTGATTACGGTGCTTAGGGAAAGCCTTTGCCCGGTACAAATCGAAAGCCTTTGAGAATGCCATCGGCGTCCACGGCAAGCCCTTATGATTAAATAGGATGGTGGTTGCTGTGACGCCTTTCTCGATACGATACGCTTGTATTGTTTCCAGCAAACGTCTCAAGTCCGCCACCACGGGGATCACAGCCTCAACTCGCTTGCCAGACTTAGACGTAAACCAGGCCAGATGATCACCATGGTCGGCGTTGAGATCAATGGTCACGATGTCGGTCCTACGCAAACCCGTTAATCTTGCGAACTGGATTGCAAAAGATATGTGGATAGGGCTGACATTGCAGAAGGACTCAATCTCTCCCGGCTCCCAGATAATTTTTGCTCTGTCTGATTTGTAGATATTGGCGATGCCTTGGGCGTGGTTGGCTGGCAGTTTGCCCCTATCATATCCGAACTGAAGGACAATCTTTAACAGGCTCAATCTGTAGTCGGCCTGTCGTGGGGATGACCGAGCAATGCCTTCATGCCATCTAGTAAACTGGCCTCTTATGCGTCCGTCCGAAAGAACATCGAGGTTGGCAGAACCAAACTTTTCATCCACCGCGTCTAGGTTCATCTTGTAACTTGTGCGAGTGGCGTTCGCTAGTTTTGTGAAGGCTGGAGATCGTTTGTATTCGTCAATCAGCCCCGACAAATTATCTTCAAACGCTGGCTCTGATTTCCACGACTCAAGATAGGATTTAGAGAACTCCGGTGTTCCTGCTTCACCGTGTATCCGGCTCCCGGTTTTGCGGTTGTAGTGGTAGGTTTTGACTGAGCCGTCAGCAAGCGTCTTATACACTATGTTAATGTGCTTCACCCTGATCCTCATCTTGCTCTGCCCTCCACTGATCATATGGCGTGAGGCCATGTTGATTCAGGGCGGACAGTTTGTCTAGCCGGTTGTGTATTGCTTTCATATCCCACCGCCTTGTGCCGTTGAGGGGCGGGGGCAGAATCCCTTTTTGCACCCAATCATCAAAGGTGCGCGGCTTGAGGCCCAATTCCCCGGCTGCTCCCTCTCTGGTTTGGATGCGATGGCTCATTGTGTGCGTGTCCTTAATTCACTAGCTGAAATGAAAAAGGGCCAGCGCAATGCTGACCCCGTGCTATACTCAGCCCAAGTGCCCAGTGTCAGCCCTTCCCGGTTTAATGCTGAGCATGGCGGGGGCTCCTGTTTCATTCCGCCCGGAGGGAACGGTGAGCGCCCGCACCTATCCCCGCAGAAAAGAGGCCAGCGCAATGCTGACCCCTGTATGCTATGCTCAGCCCAAGTGCCCGGCATTGGCAACCGGTGTTATGCTGGGCATGGCGGGCGCTTGCTTTTAGCTACCTCAAAGGCACAGTGAGTGCCCGCATCCTTTCCCCCATAAAAAAGAGGCCAGCGCAATGCTGACCCTTCGTGTGCTATGCTCAGCCCAAGTGCCCGGTGATGATACTCCCCTCAGAGCAACTGATACCGGGCATGGCGGGCGCTTATCTTTCCCCAGCCCGGATTTGGTGAGCGTCCGCACTTCTCCTCCGTTAGCTCAGCGTTAGGCTTTCCAAGGCATCATTTGTGCAAGTACCAGGCATGGTCTTCTCTTTATGGATTAGACCTGGGTACTCAAAGGGCGCTCCCGGTTCACCCTGTTATCCTTCCTTCATGGTCGAGGCGGTGAGCGCCCACACCCTTTCCCACATAAGAAAGAGGCCAGCGCAATGCTGACCGCAGGGCCATCCTGCGTCAACGCCTGAACGGCAGCGCGTGTGGCGTGAAGGGTAAACTCGTTCAGCTCTTGCTGGGGGTGATGTTCATTTCTTCGATCTGAAAATGTAGACGAGAAATGCGCCCGACCCAAACACGTAAAACATGAGGTGAAAGATGGGCATCACTTTATAAAGGTATCCACCAGCAAACGCAGGAAGAGACGACGCTATCAGTGAGATAAAAGCCAACACCATCGTGGCTTTCATGAAAGGCCTCATGATCCGTTTCCCATTTCTGGACGTATTAATAGAAAAGAGTGTCGCATGTAGCAGCTTATGTTCTTGCCCTTTTCCCGTGTCTGATTTCAAATAATGAAACCAGCATGTGGACCTCATTATTGCAGAGGTCAAGGTTTAAGGTGTCCAGATTGGACAGTTCAGGCGACCCGCTGCGTGTTGAGCTTGTGCCAATCCACATGCCAGTCCAGCAAATCAATCATGTCCTGATTACACGGCCTGTCTATGACCACCCACTTCCGCCGCCCCTCCCTTACAAAGTACGCCTTGTCATCGAGGTTTTTGTACCACCTCAAAAGCGTGCTGCGGTTGATGCCGGTCTGCTCTGCCAGATAACTCACGTCCGGTATTACATCGTCAGCGAGAGAGCTGATGAGAGCG
>CAXMMX010000145.1:0-22741 GCA_964194535.1 uncultured Alphaproteobacteria bacterium
ACCGAGACCCCGAAACAGTCCCGATGCAATAAACTGGAGTGTCTTTGCGTGTCTTGGCATGGTGAGAATATATACTAGGTTTGCACCATCATTGGCGCAGCGACTGGCGCGGGAGTGGAAGCCGAAGAAATAGCTGAAACGAAATCGCACCGCATACAGGGGTCAGCATTGCGCTGGCCCTTTTCATATTATCCGCAAAAAATCGACAATATGTTACCTATGGCGTTACCTAATGCCCCCTAGTGGGGGTGGATATTTTCGCTAACCTATTGAAAAAGATGGTGGAGCCAGCCGGGATCGAACCGGCGACCTCGTGAATGCCATTCACGCGCTCTCCCAACTGAGCTATGGCCCCACACTTGGCGGCGCGTACCGATAATTCCGGCAGGCCGCATATTTCTTTAGTTAGGCTCCCACGCAAACGCGATCAAGCGAAACATGCTGAAAGGAACAGCTCAGACGTCATGTCTGATGCTCAGGCTTCGTTCTTGGCATTGGGCGTACCTCCAATGATCCCGCTCACATCTGAACCGTCTTTATCATCGTCTTCCTCGAGAAAGACATCCGGGTTATCATCAGTGGGTATATCTTCCTCGTCATCGCCCAGATCAGCAAGCTTCGCATCCTCGTCGACATCTTCTTCCGCGTCCGCTTCTTCCAGGGTAACGAATTCAGGATCGAGAAGAGGTGGCTCGCTCGCGATCTCAACGGCGGGCGCCGCCGCCACTGTATCCTTTTCCGCAGCAGGCGCCGGAGCCGCAGCCTGATCATCTACCGGTGCAGCAGCTTTGGGCTTTGGTTTAGGTTTTGGTTTTGGTTTTGGTTTTGGTTTTGGTTTTTCTTCGACGAACGGAACTTCGCAAACCGGGCAAACGATCGGTGTTTTGCCCAAGTCGTAGAATTTGTTTTCGCAGCTTTCGCACAGCCGCTTTGTTCCGCGTTTTTCCTTAGACATGAAGCTATCCCAAGTCCGATAAATCGCTAGTTGAATCGCCGGTTCCTTGCCATGCCAAGCCGCCGGTGTCAAAAGCTAAAATGCAGGCGTACAACCAGTATATGTTGGACATTGACAGACACGGGGCCAAACGGCTCAATTGCGCCTGCCTCTCTGGCTCTGCAATGCCGCCCCGATAAACCCCGTAAGCACTCACTATTATAGAGCATATGCCCACTTCGCTGACCGCATTAAAATCCCGATCCTTACATGGCCGCGTCCGTGTTCCGGGCGACAAGTCCATCTCCCACAGGGCGCTGATCCTGGGAGCGCTCGCAACGGGAACCACGAAGATCAGCGGACTTCAGGAAGGCGAAGATGTCCTTGCCACTGGCGAGGCCCTGGCCCAGCTGGGCGCCGGTGTCGAAAAGAAGGACACTGGCTGGGTTGTGCATGGGCGTGGTATCGGCGGCCTCGGCGCGCAACCAAAAAAGCTCGACTTTGGCAATTCCGGCACCGGTGCAAGGCTGATGATGGGCATTGTCGCCGGCCAGGATGTCCGCACCATCTTCACCGGCGATGACTCTCTCTCGCGCCGCCCCATGGGGCGTGTCCTCAACCCATTGAAGCGCATGGGGCTCAATGTCGAGGGCGACGCAGATACGCTGCCCCTCACCCTGACTGGCACGCATGAGCTGGTGCCAATCGAGTATGAGCTCCCGGTGCCTTCTGCCCAGGTGAAATCAGCCGTGCTGCTGGCCGGGCTCCATGCCCCGGGCAAAACCACCGTCATCGAGAGAGCGCCGACCCGAGACCATACAGAGCGTATGCTGCGCCATTTCGGGGCGGAAATTGCCATCACGCATGAAAACACGCAGACAGCGATCACCGTGACCGGCAACGCGGAACTCGCCGGAAAAGATGTCACTGTCCCCGGCGACCCCAGTTCCGCGGCTTTTCTGGCGGCAGCGGCGCTCATCACGGAACAGGCCGAAATAACCATCAAGGGCGTGCTGGTGAATCCGACGCGCACAGGGTTCTATGAGACGCTGAAAGAGATGGGCGCAGATCTCGAATATGAGAATATGCGCGAGGAAAGCGGTGAACCGGTTGCCGACATTCGAGTGGTCTCAAGCCCGCTCAAGGGCGTCAGCGTCCCGGTGCAGCGCGCGCCCTCCATGATCGACGAATATCCCATACTCGCGGTGGTTGCGGCCTTTGCAAGTGGCGAAACTCGGATGCAAGGCCTTGGTGAGTTACGCGTGAAGGAAAGCGACAGGCTGGCGTCTACGCTCGCGGGACTGAAGGCATGCGGAGTGGATGCGGACGCGAGCGGCGATATGCTGACTGTGCGCGGCGGGAATCCCGTTGCCGGCGGCGGGCACATCGAAACTCATATGGACCACCGCACCGCCATGGCGTTTCTCGTCATGGGGCTGGGTGCGGAAAATCCGGTGACAATCGACAATGCGGCCATTATTGCCACCAGCTTCCCCGGTTTCGCCGAGCTGATGCACACATTGGGCGCGCAACTGCAGGTAACGGAAACCTAGGGCCTAGAGCACATGATCATTGCAATGGACGGATCGGCGGCTTCCGGCAAAGGCACCCTCGCCAAAAAACTGGCACAGCATTACGGGCTGGGGCATCTCGACACCGGGGCGCTCTACCGCGCGGTTGCACGCGACATGATTGCGGCCGGCATCCCGCTGGACGATGAAGAGGCCGCAGCCGCGACCGCGGGCAATATCGACCCTGACAGCCTTGAGGACGCCGGACTGCGTACGCCTGAAATCGGCGAAGCTGCATCTCTTGTGGCCAAACTCAAACCAGTGCGCGCGGCGTTGGTGAACTACCAGCGCAAGTTTGCCGAACGCCCGGGCGGTGCGGTTATTGAAGGCCGCGATATCGGCACGGTCGTGTGCCCCGGCGCCGACGTCAAAATCTTCATCGAGGCCTCAACAAAGGTGCGCGCGGAGCGGCGCCACAAGGAACTGCTGGAGGCCGGACACGACATAACTTATGAAAAAATTCATGCCCAGATTGCAGCACGGGACGAGCTGGACCGTTCGCGCGCCATTTCGCCACTGGTGCCTGCTGAAGACGCACTCTTGCTCGACACCTCGGATTTGGGTATAGAGGCGGCGTTCAAGGCCGCTCTCGAGCTTATCGAAACGACTAGGAGATAAGGGATAGCGGGCGAATTGGCATGCCCTGATCAAGTTTATCGGTGACCCGGTACGCCATTTCGGCAAACATAAGAGAAGATTTTTGAAATTGAGCGCCAGACCGGCACGATGCCGCTTTGGGTAAACAGAAGCCACTAATCTGAAATCCCGCCGTGCAGGACGAACAGGCACAGCGGTCCCTAATCGGGCGATCAGGAGACCTGATGAACCAACCTCAAGCAAGCGATCTCAATCCCACACGCGACGATTTTGCGGCGCTTTTTGAAGAATCACTGGGGAATTCATCCCTTGCCGAAGGGTCAGTGATCAAAGGCAAGGTCATTGCCATCGAGAAGGACCTTGCGGTCATCGATGTTGGGCTGAAAACCGAAGGCCGCGTGCCGCTGAAAGAGTTCCACCTTCCCGGCCAGGACAATAAAATCACCGTTGGTGATGAGGTCGAGGTCTATCTCGAACGGGTTGAAAATGCACTTGGCGAGGCTGTTCTCTCGCGCGAAAAGGCCCGCCGTGAAGAAAGCTGGGTGCGCCTGGAAGAGAAATTCAAAAATAACGAGCGCTGCGAAGGCGTCATCTTTAACAGGGTCAAGGGCGGCTTTACCGTCGATCTTGATGGCGCGGTGGCATTCCTGCCAGGAAGCCAGGTCGATATCAGGCCCGTACGCGACATCGGCCCCTTGATGAATACTCCGCAGCCCTTTCAGATCCTCAAGATGGACCGCCGGCGTGGCAATATCGTCGTCTCGCGGCGCTCAATTCTCGAAGAGGCCCGGGCTGAACAGCGCTCCGAGATTGTCGCCCAGCTTGAAGAAAATCAGGTCATCGAAGGCATGGTCAAGAATATCACCGACTATGGCGCGTTTATCGACCTTGGCGGCATCGACGGTCTGCTGCATGTCACGGACATGGCATGGCGGCGCGTCAGCCACCCGAGCGAAATCGTCAATGTGGGCGACAGCGTCAAGGTGCAGATAATCCGCATCAATCCCGACACGCAGCGTATCTCGTTGGGTATCAAGCAGCTTGAGGCCGACCCGTGGGAAGGCGTGGAAGCCAAATATCCGATCGGCACCCGCTTTACCGGTACGGTCACCAACATCACTGACTATGGCGCCTTCGTGGAACTTGAGTCAGGCGTTGAAGGCCTGATCCACGTCTCGGAAATGAGCTGGACGAAGAAGAATATTCATCCCGGAAAGATCGTATCGACGAGCCAGGAAGTCGAAGTTCAGGTGCTCGAGGTTGATCCGCAGAAGCGCCGTATTTCCCTGGGGCTGAAACAAATCCAGGAAAACCCCTGGACCGCGTTCGCGGAGTCTCATTCCGCTGGCGCCGAAGTCGAGGGCGCCATCCGCAATATCACCGAGTTCGGCCTGTTTGTCGGGCTGGACGGCGGCGTCGACGGTATGGTCCACCTGTCCGACCTGGACTGGTCGCGTTCCGGCGAGGAAGCCATTCAGGACTTCACTAAAGGCGACATTGTGAAAGCCGTCGTGCTTGAAGCCGATGCGGAAAAAGAACGTATTTCTCTCGGCATCAAGCAACTGACCGAAGATCCGCTCAAGGGCAAGAGCGGGCTGAAGAAGGGCACCCGGGTCACCTGTGAGATCATGGCGGTCACCGACAAGGGGCTGGAAGTCAAACTGTCGGATTCCAATATGACGACCTTCATCCGCCGCTCTGACTTGTCCCGCGAACGCTCTGAGCAGCGTCCGAAACGTTTTGCCGTTGGAGAGAAGGTAGATGGGGTCATAACCCAGCTTGACGCCGCCGCACGCAAGCTGACCATTTCGATCAAGGCGCTTGAGATCGTCGAGGAAAAAGAAGCCGTCAAGCAGTATGGCTCGACATTAAGCGGCGCATCGCTCGGCGACATCCTGGGCGCCGCTCTCGACAAGGCCAAGGACGGTGACGAAAAAGAGCCGGCCAAGGCAGAAGCCAAGCCGAAAAAAGCCAAAGCCAAAGCCAAACCCAAGGAAAAGGCCAAGGCGAAAGCAAAGGTGAAAGCAAAGGTGAAAGCAAAGGATAAAGCCGGGGAGGCGGGCGAGCAAGCTGACGCCCCAGCTGAAGACAAAGTTGAAGACAAAGCTGAAGGCAAAGGCAAGGACACAGGGGATGGCGGCAAGGCCTGATTTCAGGCCTGCGTCCGGACAGATACCGGTAACAGCAATGGCGCGGCGGAATTCATCCGCCAAGTGAGGCGAGATGACGCTTCGGGCAGATTTTCTGGTCGACCGGCGACGGCTCAAACGCAGCATTACCCTATGGCGGCTGCTGAGCGTTGTTGCCGCGCTCGCGCTGGTTGCAACCCTTGTGCTGCAAAGCGACAGGGTCGCGGCCACAATCGGTTACAAGCCGCATATCGCCCGCATCGAGATTTCAGGAATTATCAGGGAAGACCGGAACCGCGAGGACCTGCTGAAGGAAATTTCCGAGTCCAAGAATGTCAAGGGCGTGATCCTACGCATCAACAGCCCCGGCGGCACCACGGTCGGGGGCGAGTCCCTGCACAACGCACTTTTAAATCTGGCAAAGGAAAAACCCGTGGTGGCCGTATTCTCCACGGTGGCAACCTCTGCCGCCTATATGGCCGGCATCGCCAGCGATCATATTATCGCGCGCGGCAGCTCCATAACAGGTTCGGTCGGCGTCATTATTCAATGGGCGGAGGTAACCGAAATGCTGAACAAGCTCGGCATCAAGATGGAGGAGATCAGAAGCGGACCCTTGAAGGCCGTTCCCTCACCGTTCCGCCCGCTCGACGAACAGGGCCGGGAAGTCACAAAGCAAATGATCACCGAGGCCAAGACCTGGTTCCTCGATATGGTGGCCAATCGGCGCTCTCTCGACCCCCAGAACGTCCCGGGGTTGTCCGATGGACGTATTTACTCTGGCCGGCAGGCGCTGAAATATAAACTCATTGATCAAATTGGCGGCGAGGAAGATGCGGTGACCTGGCTTGAAGAAAAACGCCAGGTGCCAAAAGATTTGAAAATTATCAACTGGGAGGTAAATTCGTCAAATGCTGTCGGATTCTTCAGCAAAACAGCCAGATCATTCCTCTCATGGACCGGGTTACCCCCCTCATTACACGAGGTTGTACTCGGATCAAGAAACAATTTAGAAAGAGTTCAGCTTGACGGCTTGGTCTCGGTTTGGCACGTTCAGGGCAATTGAGCGCGCTGCATAAACTATTAAGTGCAAAGAGATAGGCGCATCAGGAGGAAGTCTGGGGTCGCGTCATGATTAAGTCGGAGCTCATTCTGCGGGTCGGGGCCGCAAATCCACATCTCTACCAGCGCGACGTTGATCGCATCGTCAACATTATTCTTGATGAAATAATCGCCTCGTTGGCCCGGGGCGACCGCGTTGAATTACGCGGCTTTGGCGCGTTCACCGTGAAACACCGTACGGCCCGTCAGGGGCGTAACCCGCGCACGGGCGAGACCGTGTTCGTGGAAGAGAAATATGTTCCCTTCTTCAAGACCGGCAAGGAGCTGCGCGAGCGGCTGAACCGGGGTTACAATCCTGGTGGTGCAGTCCGTGATGGTGGTTTCAGTCACGGCAATTCCTAGCGCCTGATATCAGGCATCTGTTGGACCCAGGCAATGCGGGGCGGGGTTGTGTTCAGAAAATTTGTTTGGCTGTTTGTTATATTCCCGGCAGGTGCGCTACTTGTCGCCTTTGCGCTCGCCAACCGTCATCTGGTGCGGCTGAACCTCGATCCCTTCTCCAGCGAAGACCCGTTCATGGCGCTTGATGCACCCTTCTTTCTGTTTCTGCTGGCGGCTTTGATAACCGGCCTGCTGCTCGGTGGTTTCGTCACATGGTTCGGCCAGGGCAAATGGCGCAAGGAGGCGCGCAACCGCGCGCAGGAGACCCGGGCGCTGCGTACCGAGACAGACGCGCTCAATACACAGCTGCGCGCCGTGAGCGAGCCCCGGCAGGACAAGGTCCAAGCTGCCGAGTGACGCGCGGCTGGCGCATGGACAGGCCAAGCGCTATCTCTTAAGTTTGGCCTTGATACCTGGCGTGAGAAGCGTCGATGAACCTCAAAACCGCTGAAGCCATGAACACAAAGGTGAAAATCTGCGGTCTTCGCACGTCCGAGACCCTTGAAGCTGCGCTTGATGCGGGCGCGGATTATTTTGGTCTGGTGTTTTATGGCCTTTCCCCGCGCAATGTAGACCACGGATTGGCGTGTAAACTCGCCGGGCAGGGACGCGGGCGCGCCAGCTCGGTGGTCCTGCTGGTAAACCCTGACGATGATGCGGTGCGCCGGGTTGTGGATGAAGTTGACCCCGATATCATCCAGTTGCACGGCAATGAGAGCCCTGAGCGCGTGGCGCAAATCAAACAGTTGGCGCAAAAGCCCGTCATGAAGGCGATTCTGGTCAGCTCAGTTCATGACGTAGCGCGCTCGAGCGTCTATGACAGTGCCGCCGATATCATCCTTTACGATGCCAAGGCGCCGGATGATCTGGCCGATGCATTGCCCGGCGGCAATGGCATCGCCTTTGACTGGGGGGCGCTGATGGGCGTTAAGGGAGCCGGGAAATTTATGCTGTCAGGTGGCCTCAACCCGGATAATGTCGCGTCGGCCATCGCGGCTACAGGCGCAGCCATGGTTGATGTATCCTCGGGCGTCGAAAGCGCACCGGGGGAAAAGGATATTGATCTCATCCGCTCATTCATTGCCGCCGCCAAGACGGCATCGCACAATGGAAGCCAATAATGAGACCGAACCCCAGTTCAACAGCAAGCGTGACCCATGCCTGAAACACCCCCCAGCGACACACTGAACAGCTACCGCACCGGTCCCGACGAGCGCGGGCATTTCGGCCTCTATGGCGGGCGGTTTGTGGCCGAAACGCTGATGCCGCTTATTCTGGACCTTGAGCAGGCTTATGAGGACGCCAAGGCCGACCCGGAGTTTCATGCCGAACTCAAAAGCATGCTGGCCCATTATGGCGGCCGCCCGAGCCCGCTCTATTACGCCGAGCGGCTCACGGAGCATCTCGGCGGAGCAAAAATTTATTTCAAGCGCGATGAGCTGAACCACACCGGCAGCCACAAGATCAACAACTGCCTAGGGCAAATCCAGCTTGCACGCCGCATGAACAAGGGCCGCATCATTGCCGAGACGGGTGCCGGCCAGCATGGCGTAGCCGTGGCCACTGTCGCGGCCCGCTATGGGCTCCCTTGCGTTGTTTATATGGGCACGACTGATATCGAGCGCCAGGCGCCCAATGTGTTCCGCATGAAACTTCTCGGCGCTGAGGTGGTGCCCGTCACTGCGGGCTCCAGCACGCTGAAAGATGCCATGAACGAGGCCTTGCGGGACTGGGTCGCCAATGTCCATGACACCTACTACATTATTGGCACTGTCGCGGGGCCGCATCCCTATCCTGAGATGGTGCGAGACTTCCAAAGTGTGATCGGCGAGGAAGTACGTTCGCAAATGCAGGAAGCGGAAGGCCGCCTGCCTGACACGCTGGTGGCGTGCATTGGTGGCGGCTCCAACGCCATGGGGCTGTTTCACACCTTTCTCGACGATAAATCGATCGCGATTTACGGCGTGGAGGCGGGCGGCAGGGGCCTGGGCAATCCGGACGACCACTGCGCCTCGATGAATGGCGGCAAGCCCGGGGTGCTACATGGCAACCGCACCTACCTGTTGCAGAATGACGACGGGCAGATCATCGAGGGCCATTCGATTTCCGCCGGACTCGACTATCCCGGCGTTGGGCCTGAACATTCATGGCTGCGCGACACGGGCCGGGTAAATTATGTCGCGGTGACCGACACCGAAGCGCTGGACGCCTTCCAGCTCTGCACAAGCCTTGAGGGAATTATCCCCGCGCTTGAGCCTTCTCACGCGCTTGCCCACGTCACCAAGCTGGCGCCGACACTTCCCGCCAACAATCTGCTGGTGATGAATATGTGCGGGCGCGGCGACAAAGATGTGTTCGCGGTGGCGGCTCACCTCGGCGTGGAGATGTAAGACACATGACAACCCGTATCGACACACGCTTTGCCGCGCTGCGTGAAAAAGATCGCGCCGCGCTGGTGACCTTCACCACCGCCGGCGACCCGAACTATGACACCTCGCTCGCGCTGCTGAAGGCGCTCCCTGGAGCGGGCGCGGACATCATTGAGATGGGCATGCCCTTCTCCGACCCGATGGCCGATGGCCCCGCCATTCAGGCCTCCTCCCAGCGCGCCCTCAAAGCCGGGCAGACCATGAAGAAGACGCTCCAGATGGTCCGGGAATTCCGTGAAGTGGACAATGATACGCCGCTGGTGCTGATGGGCTATTACAACCCTATCTATGTCTATCCGGTGGACGCCTTCATCAAGGACTGCCTCGAGGCCGGAGTGGACGGGCTGATCGTTGTGGATGTACCGCCGGAGCAGGATGATGAGCTTTGCATCCCGGCGCTGAACGCCGGGCTTAATTTTATCCGCCTGGCAACACCCACCACGGACGCAAAGCGCCTGCCAACGGTTCTCACCAACACGTCGGGCTTCGTGTATTACGTGTCCATTGCCGGGATAACCGGCACAAAGGCGCCGGACCCAAGCGAAGTGCATGCCCAGGTTGCCCGCATCAAGAGCCAGACCGAATTGCCGGTCGCGGTCGGCTTCGGCGTGAAGACACCTGACCAGGCGCGCGCCATTGCCGATGGCGCGGACGGCGTTGTGGTTGGCTCCGAACTGGTCAAAATCATCGAAGACACGCTGGATGACGCCGGAAAACCCGCACCGGGCACGGTGGAAAAAGTAACCAAACTTGTGCGAAGCCTTGCCGATGGCCTCATCGCGGGCGAAACTGTTGCCGCGAAATAGCCGCAGAGGATTCATAGGCTCGATAATGCCCAAGCAATTGATTTGAGGAATACCCCGTGAACTGGATCAACAAAGTCGTTCGACCCAAAATTCAGCGCATCCTGTCGAAGCGGGAAGTGCCGGACAATGTATGGATCAAATGTCCCGAAAGCGGGCAGATGATCCACTTCAAGGATCTCGAAGCGAACCAGTTCGTGGTGCCCGGCAGCGACTATCATATGCGCATGACCGGCGAGCAGCGCCTCAAGGCGCTGTTCGATGAGGCGGAATATGAAACCATCCCCACGCAGGAAGTGGCGCAAGATCCACTCAAATTCCGCGATGAACGCCGCTACACCGACCGGCTCAAGGACGCCCGCGCCAAGACCGGACTGGATGATGCCGTGCTGGTGGGCGCCGGAAAACTGGACGGCCTCAATGTCGTTTCCGCCGCTCAGGACTTTGCCTTCATGGGCGGATCATTAGGGCGCGCCGCCGGCGAGGCCATCATCACAGGCTTGCGCGAAGCTGTTTCGCGTTCCACGCCTTTTATTCTTTTTGCCGCATCGGGCGGCGCGCGCATGCAGGAAGGAATTCTCTCCCTCATGCAAATGCCGCGCACCACCGTTGCGGTCCAGGAACTCAAAGAGGCGGGCCTGCCCTATATCGTGGTGCTGACCCACCCGACCACCGGCGGCGTCACCGCCTCCTACGCCATGCTGGGCGACATCCACGTCGCCGAGCCCGGCGCGCTGATCTGCTTTGCCGGCCCGCGCGTTATCGAGCAAACCATCCGCGAGAAACTGCCTGAAGGGTTCCAGCGCTCTGAATATCTGCTAGAGCACGGCATGATCGACATGGTCACCCACCGCCATCAGTTGCGTGAAACTTTAAGCCGCATCTGCCGCCTGTTGATGGAAGCGCGCCTCGAAGAGTTGACCGCGGGCCCGGCGCTGGAGGAAGACGCACCGCTGGCACTCGAAGCATTTGAAGAGAGTGCTGCGGAAGAGACAGAGTTTGATGACCTTCCGCAGAACGACGCCTCGGAAGATACCGGTGATGAAGACACTCGCCCTGCCGCCGATTGATGCGGCCAGCTTTTAGCGAACGATCATGACATCCCTCACGCCACCACCCGGACACCGGGACACTCCGCCCATGCGGCGCAATGAAACCAGCGCCGGGATTCTGGCGCGGCTGGAGCATCTCTACCCGGAGGTCATCGATCTGGAGCTCGACCGCGTATTGCGGCTTCTGGGTGCGCTGGGCAGGCCGCAGGACCAGCTAAAAGGCGTCGTCCATGTCGCCGGCACCAACGGCAAGGGCTCTACCATCGCCTTTCTCAGGGCCATCCTGGAGGCGGCAGGGAAGCGGGTGCATGTTTTTACCTCGCCCCATCTGGTGCGCTTTCACGAACGCATCTCGCTGGCGGGTCCGCGCGGCGCGGAACAAATCTCCGAAGCCGATTTGTGCAAGTATTTGCTGCGTGTCGAAAAAGCCAATGGCGCGGAGCCCATCACATTTTTCGAGATCACGACGGCAGCCGCCTTTCTCGCCTTCGCCGAAACTCCGGCGGACTATGTGCTGCTGGAAACGGGCCTTGGCGGGCGTCTCGACGCCACCAATGTGGTTGACAAGCCTGCCCTCACGGTCATCACCTCCATATCGCACGACCATGACAAATATCTGGGGTCCGAGCTGGCAACAATCGCGTTTGAGAAATCCGGCATTCTGAAACAGGGCGTGCCCTGCATTGTCGCGCGCCAGGAGCGAGAAGCCCTTCAGGTCATCGAGGCGCGCGCCATTGAGCTGGACGCTCCTCTCATCGCGCAAGGCCAGGCCTGGGATAGTTTCGAGCAGCATGGCCGCCTCGTGTTCCAGACGGACACCAGCCTGCTTGACCTGCCGCTGCCGCGCCTGCACGGACGCCACCAGATTGACAATGCGGGAACCTCGCTCGCCGCGGTACGTGCGCTGGGTGAAGAGAGAGTTGGAGAAGCCGCCCTTTCGGCCGGGCTGAAGTCGGCGCGATGGCCAGCTCGGCTCCAGCAAATCACGGACAGCGTCCTGCAAGCCCATATCCCGGAAGGGTCGGAAATCTGGCTGGACGGCGGCCATAATGCATCCGCGGCGCAAGTGCTGGCGCACGCCATGGCGGAGATGGGGGATCGGGTACCCCAGCCGTTGCATCTCATTTGCGGGATGATGAACGGCAAGGACGCTTCGGCGTTTTTCAAGCATTTCAGCGGTCTCGCACAATGGACGGTGACAATCCCGGTAGAGGGAAAAGACAAGGCCTACTGCGCCGACGAGCTGGCGCAGATTGCCGTTGGTGCGGGCCTCCACGCTCAGGCCGAAGAAGGTTTGATACAAGCCCTTGGAGCCAGCCGCGCGCGCACGAAAAGCCCGGTGCGCATCCTGATCTGCGGGTCACTCTATCTGGCGGGCCAGGTTCTGGAATTATTGGAAAAGAAAAACCCCGGCTCGTGAATGCCGGGGATTCCTTGATACGCTTTGAGATGGCTCTATGAAATGGACTGGTTGATCCAGTCCATCAGCTTGCCCTTGGGCTGAGCGCCAAGCTGGGTTGAACTCACCTCGCCATCCTTGAACAGAATGAGCGTCGGGATGGCGCGGATACCGTATTTTCCCGGCGTGCTCGGATTCTCGTCAATGTTGATCTTGGCGATCTTGACCTTGCCATTGAGTTCCGCGGCGATCTCTTCGAGTGCTGGTGAAATCTGTTTGCATGGCCCGCACCATTCGGCCCAGAAATCGACCACCACCGGGGTCGACGACTTCAGGACTTCGTCCTCGAATGTATCGTCGGAAACCTCTGAACTTGACATATGTGCATCTCCTGTTTTCTCAAGGCCGGACCCATAGAATTTGACCGGAACGTAGGTGCGTGACCCCCAAGCGTCAAGGGGTCCTCAAATAGCAAAGCGGTAGGACAGATATCAGAGTCCTCAAATAGCGAAGCGGTAGGACAGAGAAAAGAATCCCCCAGGGGCATGCCCCTATAGGGATGTGAGTATCGCCGCCGCTTCGTCCAGCAAATCATCCGGCATCATAATAATTCGCGGTGCATCGGTCCACAGCAGCGCCGCGCGCACCCGCTTGTCCGGAAACACTTGGGAAAGCGCGATACGATAGGCCGCAAGCTGCCTGCGGTAGAGCGGCGCAACCTCATCTGGAGTTTTAGGCGGCGGGCGGTTGGTCTTGTAATCGACGATCAACACTTCGTCGTCGAGCACTACGAGCCGGTCGATCTGCCCTGCAAGCGTGATGTCCGGTGCCCCTTCACGCGCTATTCTGGCGACGATTGGCACCTCGGCCTGGCTCGTGAGTGAGAACAAGGACGCGAACACATCATGGGACAATATGGCGAGCGTTTCCCTGATGATGGCCTCGCGCTGCGCCTCATCAAGCTCCACTCCGCGCGACGCAACATAATCATGCGCCAACGCTTCACGTTTTTCAGGGGCAATGCCGGGCAGATGCTCCAGAAGATCATGAATGATTTTACCGCGCAGGAAACGGACGGGATCGCCACGTTCCAGCGGCGGCGCCACATCAGCTTCAGAAAGCTGGACACCAGCCTCGCCGGACCCCGCAGCAATGGCGGACGGTGTGAGCGGCAATGTGGCGGGCTCTTCATGGGCGGCATCGGTGCGCGCCCACGGAGGCAAGGGTTCAGCGCCTGGCACGGCATCCACATCACCAGCCTCAACCTTCGGGTCTGCGGTTTGTGCGCTCTCATAGCGCAGGACCGGCTCACCGAGCGCGCTGGTGGCAGGTTTCGCCAGGCCTTCAAGACCCGCACTTACCAGATTGTGCCAACACTCCTTGGGGGGCGTATTCACACCCTTCCACCCGCACACATAGAGCCGGTCGCACGCGCGCGTCATGGCCACGTAGAGAAGGCGGTTATGCTCTGCCCGCTCGGCATCCCTCAGAACGTCTTTGGCGTCCTCAATTGCCGGAAGCGGCATCGTGCCAGATGGCACCCACACGATATGCTCCGGCGTGCTGGGGGGCGCGGCGGTGCGCGGCAGGGGCAGCAATTTCGGCTTGGCACCACCGCCACTCGATGCCCCCTTACAGGTATCGGGCAATATGACGATATTGGCTTCCAGCCCCTTTGCCCCATGGGCGGTCATGATCCGCACTTCGTCGCGCCCCTGTTCCATGTCGCGTTTCACCTGCGCTTCGCTTCTGAGCATCCAGTCGAGAAAACCCTGCAGGGAGGGCGGCGCGATGCGCTCATAGTCGAGCGCCATATTCAGGAATTCGTCGATGGCATCGCCCGCATCCGCGCCGAGGCGCGCTATCAGCGCGAGCCGTACATGCATCTGGCGCTCATCCAATAACCCGGCGAAGAACTCGTAAGGCGGCGCGGCGTCGGCGCGGTTGAGCCAGTCTTTGAGTTTCGCTGCCGCAGCCGCATAGGAATCGTTTGTCCTGGCCTTGTCCCGCAATGAGCTCCAGAGCGGGCCGGAACGGTCATAGGTAAGGTCGAACAGATCATCGTCGTCAAAACCGATGAGCGGGCTTTTAAGCACGGTTGCAAGGTTCAGATCATCGTCCGGCATCAGCATGAAGGAACCCACGGCCATCAAATCCATAACGGCCAGCTGTTCGCTCAGCGTCATGCGGTCCGCGCCGGCGACAGGGATATCGCGTCCCTTGAGCGCCCGGATGAGTTTTCGCACGAACTCATCACGCGAGCGCACCAGAATAAGAATGTCTCCTGGCTGTACCGCCCTGCCGCGCGCTTTGAGCATTTCGCCGCAATCGAGCCAGTGCTGGATCGTTTTGGCGATGCGCTCCACCAGCCGGTCGCAGGCATGCGCCCCTGCCGGCATCTCGTCATAGGGCCGCATGGGGTGCGCGCGTTCATGGTCTTCATGCTCCTCGACGGGCCATAGTTCCACCAGTCCCGCATGGCCCGCGCGCACCGCCTGATGGACAACGCTCTCACCGGCCCAGGTCACGCCCTCGCGCGCGCCATCCCCGGCGAAGACATCATCGACCGCGCTGAGGACAGGCTCGGTGGAGCGGAACGAGACTGTGAGCGGCACGCGCTCCCATGGCTGCCCGGCGCTCTCGGCGGACTTTTTGAACGCCGCGCCCTGCTTCACGAACGATACAGGGTCCGCGCCCTGGAAGGAGTAAATCGACTGTTTTTCATCACCGACAGCGAACATTGTGCGCGCGGTATCGCGCGCACCCTCACCGGAGAAAAACTCGTTGGTGAGTGCATCGATAACCCGCCACTGAACTGGGCTGGTGTCTTGTGCTTCATCCACAAGGATATGGTCGATGCCATAGTCGAGCTTGTAGAGCACCCATTGGGCGGTGCGTGACGCCTTCAGCAGCCGCACAGTCTTACCTATGAGATCGTCATAGTCGAGCGCGGCGCGGGCGGCCTTGCGGACTTCATATTCACCGATGATTTTATCGCCAAGCGTCAGCAGCGCGCCGGTCGACGAGGCAACATAAAGGGCGGCCTGTTCATTCGCCAATTCCACGAACCGCGCCTGGGCTTCATCTATCTGCGCGGCGAGTTCGGGAAAATCTTCTTTTACCGGCTTGGTCAGCAAATATTTACGGGGCGTTTTCGCCTGCGTGAGGAAAGCTTCAAAGAGCGCCTGCGCGCGCATTTCCGGCACGGTGGCGGCCCGCGCTTTGGCAAGGGCCTCGAGCAGGTTCATCTCAGTCACCTTGCAGGTTGGAATATCCTTCAGGGCGGCATCGATCTGCACATCGCTCAGGACTTCCGCCATCTCCTGCAAGATATCCGATTCATTCCGGTTTGCCCCTGCATTAAGCGCAACACAAATGCCGTGGCGCTCGGCCGCGCCCAGACTATCGAAGGCATCGGCGAGACGCGTCATCTGACGCAGCTCCTCCCGGCGTGCGAGCACCACCTCGATAATGTCACGGAAGCGTTCCTCGCCTGTCGCCGCGATTACCTCCATGAGCGCCTGGCCAAGCGGCGTTGTCTGATCCTCCGACGCCTGAGTCAGCACCGCGTCTATGGCCGCATCGCGCAAAACGCGCCGTTCGGAATCTTCCAGCACCTTGAAATCCGCTTGCACGCCGGCTTCCAGAGGGAAGCGGTGCAGCAGCCGCTCGCAAAAAGCGTGAATGGTATGGATCTTCAACCCGCCCTTGGTATCGAGGGTTGTGGCAAACAAGGTGCGGGCGCGTCTCATGTCACCGGGCGCAGCGGGCGCGCCGCGCAAATCCTTCAATGCTCCGGCAAGTTCAGGCTCTCCCATCACCGCCCATCCTGAGAGGACAGTGTACAGCCGGTTCTCCATCTCTGCCGCCGCCGCCTTGGTATAGGTGAGGCACAGGATGGTTTCAGGCCGTGTGTAGTGGTCACGGGCCTCATCCTTGTGCAGCAACAGGCGCAACACGCGGTTCACCAGAACGGTTGTCTTGCCGGTGCCCGCATTGGCCGAAACCCACGCGGACGCAGCCGGATTGGAGGCGCGCGCCTGATTGGCGTCAGTCAGTTGTTTGAGATCGGCAAGCGCCATCGCTAGTCCTCCCCACCACCGGCCTGCCACTCCTGAAGGCGGGCCAGATGGGCATAGTCGTCATAGCGATAGTCGAACCCGGCGCGCCTGAGCGCGGTGTAGGGCTGCGCTTCATCAGCATAGGCCGCAACAAGATTTTTCAGATGTTCAAGCGCATCATCTGCCAGATCGTTCACGGAGACTTTTTTGCCGGCATCGCGCTCTTCACCGCCTTCGCCATATCCGCGGGCGCGGATATAGGCGAGCCGAGAAACCGGGGCCGCGGATATCCCTTCAAAGCTCCCCGCTTGCGCAATCACAGCCTCCAGGGAAAGCTGCGGTGCTTTTGTCTCGTCGACGTTTTTCTGAGTGGGGACCCCGCCGGTCTTGTAGTCATAGATGCTGAGCGTCCCGTCTTCGCCCAGGTCAATACGGTCCGCTTCCGCCGACAGGGTGAACCCTTCCGCGCCATCGAGGGTCAGTTTTCCGGGTACTTCAGCAAAAACTCTTTCCACCCCCCGGCGGCGTCCAGGCTCGGTGGCTTCGAACCAGCGGGCGAATACCGCCAGCTGCCCGCGCCAGAAGGCCGTGATGCGGGCATGGTCGCCAAATTCGGCAAACAGCGCATTGGCGTGGCGCATGAGCTCGGCGGCAATGTCATTGGGAAGCTTGTCGGGATAGCTTTGCGTGAAGCGCTGCAGGGCGTCATGCACCAGCGTCCCCTTGAGTGCCGCGCCCGGCTCGAAGGCCAGTTCATCAAGCTTGGTGAGCTTGAGGATATCGCGTGCGAATATGGCGTAAGGGTTGGCGATCCACGCCTCGATGCGCGTAACCGACAACCGCGTGGGCCGCGCGTTGACGGGCGGACGCGGCGCAGGGGCCGGGACAGGCTCAGCGCCATCAACGGCATCTCTTGCGCGCGCCCATTCAAGCCACGGCTGCGATGGCTTCAAGGCATCCTTCAAATCAAGCGCATCGAGAACGGCGCCCAGACGCAGCAGCCAGCGCGAGGGTACGCTCGGTGCGCCGCCAACCTTTTGCGCACGCGTGAGATAAACCTCGCCCACACCCATCAATTGCGCCACATCATGGGCTGAAAGTCCAATCCGCCGCTCGGGCGCGGGAAGCCCTATGGAAGCGCGCATGGGGCGGCTGAGCCAGGGGCCAGTCTCTGGCGTCGCGGGCCACACCCCTTCATTAAGACCGCCAAGCACGACCATGTCCGGACGTTGCAGGCGCGCTTCGAGCGGGCCCCAGATATGGATGCGCGGATGGGTTGGCGCACGCGGACGCACCGCCACACCGGCCACGAAGGAGCGATAGAGCTCGGCATAATCCCGGGGCGCGATTTCCAGATCGGCGCCGTCGGCAGCGAGCAATGATTCAAACAGTTCCGCCAGCGCCTCCCCCGCCTCGCCCCGCCACAAAGAGGCAAATGAATCGCCTTCATCGGCTGCGAACGTTTCGCCTGCCTGCACATGGGCGCGCACCAGGTCGCCCATCGGGCAGCCCTTGTTGGGTGACTTGAAAAATTCCATGAGCGGGAGGACAGCCTTTTCCAGATCATCCAGCAGTCTGTCGACGCTGTTCCAGTCCTCGGGCTTCAGATGCCTGAGGGCCGGATGGACACGCTGGCCCTCTTGCAAATGCGAGCGCACCCGCGCAACCGCTTCACGATGAGCTTTCAGGCCCTTGCCTGTCGCGGGCTGGCGCAAAGCGATGAGTTCCAGATGGCGCGCCGCGCGGCGCATGTCTGCCCGCTCGCGCCCGAGCCGCGTCAGCGGGTGTTTGAGCAGGCCAAGCAGCGGGACCGGAGCAAAGTCACTCCCCGATGCTTCTGCGAAGGCATCCATGAAACTTCCAGGAAGTGTCTTGTCGAGCGGTGTCCCGGCGGAATCGTCTACCTTGAGTTTCCACTTCTCAAGCAGCACCGACACCCGGCGCGCGAGGGTGCGGTCCGGCGTCACCAGCGCTGCAATCCGTCCCGGTTCCTCAACCGCATTGCGCAACAGAAGCGAGATCACCTCCGCTTCGTCCTGCTCGGTGGGCGCATCGATCCGTGTAACGCCTTCGAGCGCGTGCGCCATCGCGCCTCGATCAGCGCTTTGGGCAAAGCCGAGCCACTTCTGCGTCGTGCCCGCAGGGCGCATGGCCTGCGAGATGAGCTGCGTACGGCCATCCATCGCCGTGGAGCCCAGCGCCATCATATCGGCGCGCGTTGCGCCGAGGCGGGTGAGAAACTGGCTCATGCCGTATTGCGGGTGTTCAGGATGGGGGACGGGGGCTGCAATGGCGTGCCAGCTGTCCTCGTCCAAATCCAGATCAAGGCCCGGGAGCACCACCGCTCCGTTGGGCAACATTGCAACCGCTTCGAGCAGCGCCGCGGTGGCGGGCCGGGTGGCCGTGGAGCCCGCAGCGATGACCGGGGCGACGGGCGGATTGGACAGGAGCCGCCTGGTTTCCGCCGCCATCAGCGCATCGGAACGCGCATAGGGGGCCATCAATCCTTGGTCTTCAAGATGGTCGGGCCATTTCTCGGTGACGATCTTGAGAAAACCGATGGTTTTCTGCCAGTGGTCGGAAAATTGCTCCGGTACAAGCGTTTTCAGCTTTTCCCAATCCACCTGCTCTCTGTCGGCCTCATCCATCAGCGCGCCAAGCTGCACCGCAAGGCTTGAGGCCTGGGACGGCGTGGCGGGGTTTCGAAAGCCTTCATCATCCGCGCGCTCTGCATTGAGCCTGCTCCAGCTCAGGATCAGTTTCGTCAGCGCCAATCGCTGCTCCATGGCGCCGATGGCGGGGGGAAGCGAAAGCGCAAGCTCGGCATCGTTGCCCACACCCGGCGGCGGCGACAGCGCCAGAGCATCCTCGTCCACATCGCCCAGCGGCCTGATGCGCGGCAGCAGCATCGCCGTATCGTCGCAGAGGCGCAGGAACGCCTCGCGCAACGCCGGGACCGCGCGGCGGGTTGGCAGCAGGATGGTCCAGCGTGCGAGATCGAGTTTGCCGGGGAGCGTTCCCCCGGCAACCGGCAAATCGCCGTCCAGGATGGCGCACGCCAGCGTATCGAGGAATGGAACGTCAGGCGCGACCGTATAGAGCCGCGGGGCCCCAGCGCCTTGTGTCTTATTCTCCTGCACGCGCTATACACTCCCCGGCTTCGCGCACGGCCTCGGGAGTACCCACATGCATCCAGGTGCCATCAAGGCGCAGGGCGTGGGCGCGTCCCGAAGCAATCGCCTTGTCCCACACCGCGTTGAGCGAGAACTTGCCCTCTGGACGCCCCTCGAACAGGCGCACATCAGCAAGCGACACGCCGGTGAAGACGAAAGGCGCCTTTTCTCCCTCATCCGGCCTGCGGATGATGCCGCCTGCATCCATGTCGAAATCACCGCGCCCGTGATAGCCCAGCGTTGCGGAAACAGGGGCAAGCAGCAATAGCGTATCCATGATGTCCCCGTTCCAGCCTCGCGCCATTTGCTCCAGGCAGGGGACCGTGCGCTCAATCCAGACCGAATCCGAATTGTGGATGAAGAACGGCCCCTCACCCAGCATCGGCAGCGCCCGGGCGACGCCGCCGCCAGTGTCGAGCAGCATATCCCGCTCATCGGAAATCACGATTTGCGGCGCGGTGCGATCATTCAGATGCGCTTCGATCTGATCTGCCATGAAATGCACATTGACGATAGCTTTTTCCACGCCGGATGCGACCAGCCGGTCGAGCACATGATCCAGCAGCGGCTTGCCCGCGAGCGGCACCAGGGGCTTGGGAAGCGTATCGGTAAGCGGGCGCATCCGCGTGCCGAGACCGGCGGCCAGAACCATGGCTGTCCTGACGCCGCTCATGGTGTTGCCTGCCAGCGTCTCTCAGATGCCAAGGAGTTTGGTGCGCGCGTCTTGCGGCAGATGCGCATCAAACCATGCGCGCAGGCCCACAAGCTCCCCATGGGCGAGATCGCGCTCCAGGCAGGAGGAAACGCGAGGTATATGGACGAGATAGCCATGCTTTCCATCCCGTTTCGCCAGCCGTGCAAAAATGCCGAGTATTTTCGAATTGCGCTGCGCGCCAAGCACGGCATAGGCGGCTGCAAAGCCTCGCGCGTCAAATCCCGAATCGCCGCGCGCGCGCGCCTCACAATAGTGGGCGTATAAACGCCCTTCAAGTTCAGCCCCGATGTCGCGCCGCGCGTCCTGCAGCAGCGATACGAGATCATAGGCGGCATGACCTGTGAGGGCGTCCTGAAAATCGATAACGCCGACACGCGCGGCCCCTTCGCGATCGGGCAGCCACAGCAGGTTCGGCGAATGATAGTCGCGCAACACCCAGGCATCGTCTTGGGCCTCAACGCTTGGGAAAAGCGCGCGCAGCGCGTCGAGAAAATCGGCGCGGACCGTATCAGTACATGTCCTTCCATGCACTGCCGGGTAGAACCAGTCGAGCAGAAGCTCCGCTTCGATCTCCATTGCTCCTGCGTCAAACTCAGGAACGGTATGCGTGCTCCCGTCCGGCAGGGCAAGCGCATCGGCCGGCGCAGACTTGCGCAGGGCGACAAGCACATCGACGGCAGCGGCGTAAAGCTCTTCCAGGGCCGGGTCTTCGCCTGTTTCGGCTGAGAACACCCGGTCTCCAAGATCCTCACAGATCAGAAATCCACGGCTCAGATCATGGGCGAGGATGCGCGGGACGCTAACGCCTGCCCTTTCAAGCGCACCGGCAACCGCAACAAAGGGCTTCACGTCTTCGGCCAGGTGTACGAGTTGGCTGTAGAGCTTGCCAGCGCGCAGCACCGGTCCGTCAGGGCGGGCGGGCGCATCCATCAGGATTGCCGTTTCGCCGTCCATGTGCAGCCGCGCATAGGCGCGCGTTGAAGCGTCGCCCTGCAAAAAAACGGGATGGGCGTTGGCCCAGCTTGAACCCGCGCAAAATTCCCACATAGCCTCAAGACGCTCCAGGCGGCTCTCCCATGCGCCAAGCCCGGTGAGGGTCGCCGTGCGGGTATCCTCGCGCGCGCCATCGGCAAGGGCGATCTCCAGCCGCTCAGCAGGAAGCGCGGTCGCGGCCCGTTCGGCCCATTCGATCAGCGCCGCGCCACCGGTCAGCATGTCATCGAGGCCGATTTCCTGCAGCTCGTCGGCGCCGTTCATGCGGTAGCAATCGATATGGGCAAGCGGCAGCCGGCCATCCTCATAAGTCTGCACCAGGGCAAAGGTCGGGCTGGGGATTTCTTCTTCTTTCCGGCCAAGTACGGCATTGATCACCGCGCGCGCAAAGGTCGTCTTGCCTGCGCCCAACTCGCCATTCAGCGCCACCACGTCGCCGGGTTTCAGCGCCAGCGCGAGATATGCGGCAAGCTTGAGAATATCCTCCAGGTCCGCGTCCTGGATGATCCAGGGAGCGCTCATCCGGTTGCGGCGGCGGGCGGTGTTTGCGGCGGGCCTTGTTCAACCGCTTGGACCTGAGGGGCATCGATCGTGGGCTGTCCCGCGCTGACCCTGCTTTTAACCGGCAGACACACGGTAACGGTGGTGCCGGCGCCCGGCGTTGAAGCGAGAGAGACCGTTCCGCCATGCAGCTCCACCAGGTTCTTCACGATGGTCAGCCCGAGACCGGCGCCGCGATGGCGCGAGCCATGCGGTCGCGTCTCGAAGCGGTCAAAGGCGTTCTCCTGATAATCCTCGGGGATTCCGCGTCCATTGTCTTCCACGGCGATGGCAATCATGTCGTTCTCTCGGCGGCAATTGATGATGATGCGTCCGCCTGCTTCAGAAAAGCCGATGGCGTTGGACAGCAGGTTGAACAGCACCTGCGTCACCCGCTTGCCGTCCGCCACGAAATCCTGCGCATCTTCACTCACACGCACCTGCAGGTCCAGATCGCCAAGCTTGATGCGCTCGCGCACACCCACCACAGCCGCCTCGATCACATCGCTCGTCTTGACCGGTGCGATGGACAGATCAAGCGCCCCGGCATCGATGGTCGCCAGGTCGAGAATGTCGTTGATGATCGTGAGCAGCGCGTCCGATGATGTCTGGATGTCGCCCAGATAGTCGCGCTGCCGCTCGTTCAGAGGGCCCGTGGCCGGGCTGGTAAGCAGTTCAGAAAATCCGATGATGTTGGTAAGCGGAGTCCTGAGTTCATAGGACACATGGGAGATGAAGGCGCTCTTCAACCGGTCCCCCGCCACCAGCGCTTCATTGCGCTCGATCAGGGCATTTTCAACACGCTTGCTATCGGTGATGTCGATATAGGTGAGCAGGGTCGC
>CAXMMX010000146.1:0-4657 GCA_964194535.1 uncultured Alphaproteobacteria bacterium
TTCAGGGCAATATCCTCAAACCCATGGAAGGCTATGGGCTGAAGGTCATGTCCATGGGCTTCCTGGTGGAAGAAGATACGCCGATGATCTGGCGTGGACCCATGGTCATGTCGGCCATCACGCAAATGCTGAAAGAGGTCGCCTGGGGAGAGCTTGATCTGCTGGTGGTGGATATGCCGCCAGGTACGGGTGATGCCCAGCTTACCATGGCGCAACAGGTGCCGCTTGCCGGTGCGGTGATTGTTTCCACGCCGCAGGACCTAGCGCTCATCGATGCACGCAAGGGCCTGAACATGTTCCGCAAGGTCGATGTGCCGGTGCTGGGTATCGTCGAGAATATGAGCTACTTCCAGTGCCCAAGCTGCGGCGAACGCTCCGATATTTTCGGCCATGGCGGCGCGCGCATTGAAGCAGAAAAGCTCGGCGTGCCGTTCCTGGGCGAAGTGCCGCTGCATATGGATATTCGCGAAAAGTCGGACAGCGGCCAGCCGGTGGTGATTTCCCAGCCCGACTCCGAGCATGCCGGCGTTTACCGGGAAATCGCAAAGAAGTCATGGGCAGGTATTGAACAGGAAGAGTCTGTCCGTGCTGCACCCGAGATCGTGATCGAAAGCTGAGAAGGCTGCCGGTCTTGCGTATCAGCCGCCGGTCACGGACATGTGCCGTGATACGGCCGGGCGGTTGGTCGTGCGGTCGATGATGAAATCGTGTCCCTTGGGTTTGCGTGAAATGGCCTCGTCGATGGCCGACGACAGCAACTCATCGCTATCGGATGCACGAAGCGGGGCACGCAAATCGGCCGCGTCGTCCTGACCCAGACACATATACAGCGTGCCCGTGCAGGTCACCCTGACGCGATTGCAGGACTCGCAGAAATTGTGGGTCAGGGGTGTGATAAAGCCGATTTTTCCACCAGTTTCCTTGACCTCGACATATCTGGCGGGACCACCGGTTTTGTAGGGAATGTCTTCCAAAGTCCACGTGTCCATCAGCCGCGCGCGGACCACCGAAAGAGGCAGATACTGGTCGGTGCGGTCCTCGTCGATTTCGCCCATCGGCATGGCCTCGATGAGGGTCAGATCCATGCCCAACCCGTGCGCCCAGCGGATCATCTCGTCATATTCGTGCTCATTGACACCTTTCAGCGCAACCGCGTTGATCTTGACATGCAGACCCGCCTCCCGGGCTGCGTTGATGCCCGCTATCACCTGGTCAAAGTTTCCCCAACGGGTGATTTCCTTGAATTTTTCCGGAACCAGAGTGTCCAACGATATATTGGCGCGCTTCACGCCACAGTCCGCAAGTTGCTTCGCAAAACGGGGCAGCTGGCTGCCATTGGTGGTCAGGGTGAGTTCATCCAGCGCGCCCGATTTGAGGTGGCGCGAAAGCGCCTCAAACAGCCACATGATATTTTTGCGTACCAGCGGTTCGCCGCCGGTAATGCGGAGTTTGCGTACTCCCTTGGCCACGAACGCCGTGCATAGCCGGTCAAGCTCCTCCAGCGTGAGCAGGTCCTTTTTAGGCAAAAACGTCATATTTTCCGCCATGCAATAGACACAACGGAAATCGCATCTGTCCGTAACGGAAACACGCAAGTAAGAGACATGACGCCCGAATGGATCGATCAACTGCGTCGAATCGGCATTCACTGGACCGGAAAATGTCATTACGCGTAACCTTTTAGTGCGCTTACTTCACATGGACTCATGCAGCGATTCTCAAAGCTTCTCCTAACGAATTCAGGGGAAGTCTGGAAGTGCTGTGCGGTCACATTACCTTAACAGCGGTGAGCATCGGATCAAGCCTGCTTGAAGGGCCTTTTATTTTATGTATGGGCAGACTGGAAGTTGATATATTGTCACTGCAATTCATCTGGCAAAAAATTTATGTTATCTAATTGAGGTTAAAGGGAAAAAATAGCGTTCAGGGAATTTGATGGCGGCGAGGCGTAAAGGCGCTTGTCAAGGGCCAATAGTCCCAATCAGCACACAATAGTTATTCCCTCAGGTTAAAGATAATAAGTTGCCTTCCTCCCCCCCCCCCTGCACACTATGACCAAGTGCGGGTTTTCGCCGTACACAAGGGAGGAAATTGAAAGCGCATGCCCGTAGAAGAGGCAACGCGAGAAATGACTGACGTCCAGGCTCAGGACCTCGCACAGGAAGATGTGCTGCGCGCGCAGATGTATCGCTTTTTGGCGAGGCTTCTTGCTGCGCCTCCCGATGAGGCCTTGCTGAAAACCGTCGCCGGGATGGAAGGCGACGAGACTGATTTGGGCAAGGCGATGCTGTCATTTTCGAAGCTGGCTTCAAAAACGGGTCTCCCGCAAACGGAAGAGGAATATCATGACCTCTTCATCGGAGTGGCCCGGGGCGAATTGCTCCCCTACGGCTCCTACTACCTCACCGGATTTCTTCACGAAAAGCCCCTGTCCAAACTGCGCAATGACATGGCCCGGCTTGGCATCGCCAGCGATGCCAAGCGCAAGGAGCCTGAAGATCATATTGCAGCACTCATGGACATGATGGCCGGACTGATCTCCGGCGAGTTTGGCGATCCAGCGCCACTCGCCGATCAAAAGGCATTTTTCGAAGCCCATATTTCTAATTGGGCAAGTCATTTCTTCGTGGACCTGGAAGGCGCGAAGTCATCAGTTCTCTACGCAGCGGTAGGTACTATCGGCCGGAGCTTCATGGAAATTGAAGCAACGGCATTTTTGATGTCCTGACGAGGCTGGGGAAGGCGGGTGTGGCGATAAGGCCACCCGTCCAATTCAAAGGAGGCAGAGCATGAAAGAAAAATGTGATCGTGCAACTGCTGACCGTCGCAGCTTTTTGAAGCTTGCGGGAGCCGGCGCCGTTACTGGCGGTGCAGTTCTCGTGGGCGGCAAGGGCGTGGCCGAAGCAAGCTCGACTGCCGATGACTCTGGTCGTCTCTACAAAGAGACCGACCACATCAAAACCTATTACGAACTGGCCCGCTTCTAGGGCTTAAGTAAGTAATTGGATTTGCCCTGCCGTTTGCAGGGCTATGGTTCCGAGAGTTTCGGGGCTCAACCTTTTAGAAGGAGGAAGCGATGCTAAGGAAGAAGGTAAACGGGGTTGCGAATGGCCCCCGGTTATCATCTGCCATAAGCGAGCTGACAGGGGGCGCTGTTGATCGGCGCACCTTCCTGCGCAATTCGGGACTGGCGATTGGCGGTCTCGCAGCTGTAACAGGCTTGCGCAGTGGTATGGTCACCAAAGCTGAGGCTCAAACCATGACGAGTGGTGCGATCGAGATTAAAAAATCGGTCTGCACCCATTGTGCAGTGGGTTGCACGGTCTTGGCGGAGGTGCAGAACGGTGTCTGGATCGGGCAAGAGCCTGGCTTCGACAGCCCGTTCAACCTTGGCGCCCATTGTGCCAAGGGTGCTGCAGTACGCGAACACGCTCATGGAGAGCGGCGTCTGAAGTATCCAACCAAGCTCGAAGGCGGTAAATGGAAAAAGATCAGTTGGGACGATGCTGTTAACGAGATCGGCGACAAAATGCTCGCCATCCGTAAAGAGTCCGGTCCTGACTCGGTTTATTGGCTTGGCTCCGCCAAGTTCAGTAACGAGCAAGCTTATCTGTTCCGCAAACTTTACGCGTTCTGGGGATCGAATAACGGCGATCACCAGGCTCGGATTTGTCACTCGACCACGGTCGCGGGTGTTGCAAACACCTGGGGCTACGGTGCGATGACCAATTCCTTCAACGACATCCACAACTCCAAGTCGATAATCCTTGTCGGCTCCAACCCGACCGAGGCTCATCCTGTTGCTGTTCAGCATTTGCTGAAGGCGAAGGAGCAGAACCACGCTGCGCTGATCGTCTGCGATCCGCGCTTCACGCGGACTGCTGCTCATGCAACGGAATATGTCCGGTTGCGTCCTGGTACGGATGTCGCCCTCATCTGGGGCCTACTCTGGCACATCTTTGAGAATGGCTGGGAGGACAAGGAATATATCCGTCAGCGCGTATGGGGTATGGAATACATCCGCGAGGAAGTGAAGAAGTTTAATCCGGAAGAGACCCAAAAGATCACCGGAATCCCTGCTTCACAGATGCGCCGTGTTGCCCGCACCCTCGCCACCAATAGGCCAGGCACGATCATCTGGTGCATGGGTGGCACGCAGCATACGACCGGCAACAACAACACCCGTGCCTACTGCATCCTGCAGCTGGCGCTCGGCAATATCGGCCGGACGGGTGGTGGCGCCAATATCTTCCGTGGCCACGACAATGTGCAGGGAGCAACAGACTTCTGTGTTCTCTCGCATTCATTGCCTGGCTATTACGGCCTCAAGAAAGGCTCGTGGAAGCATTGGGCGCGCGTTTGGGATGTCGACTATGACTATCTCAAGGGCCGGTTTGCCTCAGAGAAGCTGATGCAGTCGAAGGGTATCCCGGTGTCACGCTGGGTCGATGGTGTATTGGAAGCCAAGGACAAGATGGACCAGCCGGATAATCTCCGGGCCATGGTGTTCTGGGGCCACGCACCGAACTCGCAGACCCGCGGCATAGAGATGAAGAAGGCGTTCGAGAAGCTCGATCTTCTTGTCGTCATCGATCCCTATCCAACGGTTAGCGCGGTTTATCATGATCGCACCGACGGCGTGTATCTGCTGCCGGCG
>CAXMMX010000147.1:0-5200 GCA_964194535.1 uncultured Alphaproteobacteria bacterium
CCAAAGCCGGATCGAGCCGGTTGAAGAAATTGCAAGCCGGCTGCAGGCCGCCCTCGAACACATTGATCGCGACCGCCTCATTGCCGCTCCCGATTGCGGTCTTGCCATGCTGGGACGCGAGCTGGCCATGGCCAAGCTGAAAAATATGCATCAGGCCGCGATGTCGCTTTAGGGTCTGTTGAGAAAACCAGAATTTACCCGCTGAGCACCTGGGCCATCTTTTGAACGGCTGGTGGAATTTTTTCCACCGGGCTGCAACTGAAACCCAAAAACAGGCCGGCACGCGGCTGTTGTTCGGTGAAGTAATACGACATGGGACCGCTCATGATACCTTGGTCCATCATCTTGTCTGTGACCAGATTGTCATCGCACCCTGGAGGAAGCCAGCCGATCACGTTCATTCCTGCCCGTGCCGGTGTTACATTCATAAGGCCATTAAGATCCTTGCGGATGGCGCAAACAAGAGCATCTTGACGTTCAGCATAAACCAGACGCATGCGCCGCACGTGATTTGTGAAATAACCGCTATCAATAAAATCCGCCAGCACGGCCTGGGTCAGGGTGGACATGCCGCGGGTCAAAAGATGTACGGCAGCGCCATACGCGTCTACCAGCCTCGGCGGCACCACCAGATAGCCGATACGCAGGGACGGGAAAAGCACCTTGCTGAAGGTTCCGATATAAATTACCCGGCCGTTGCGGTCTATGGTCTGCATGGGGGCCAGTGGCGCACCGGAAAAGCGGAACTCGCTGTCGTAATCGTCTTCGACGACCCAACTCTCGTTTCGGGTCGCCCAAGCCAGCAGTTCCAGACGCCGGGACAGACTCAATGTCACGCCCATAGGATACTGGTGTGAAGGCGCGACAAGAGCCAGGCGCGCGTCCGGCTTGCTGGCGATACCGGCGGAAACGTTCATCCCGTTCTTATCAACCGGGACATTGACGAGGCTTGCACCAAAACCGATGAGCATATCGCGTATGGTCAAATAACAGGGATCTTCCATCAGGACCGCGTCTCCCGGATTGAGAAGAATCCAGGCCGTGAGACTGAGGGCCATCTGCGCCCCGGCAACCACGACAATCTGGTCCGCGTCACACTTGATCCCGCGGGCATCGCGCAGATAGGCAGCGATCGCCCGCCGCAAAGGCGGGTATCCATTCGGGGGCCCATAGTTGAGCATTTCGATCCCCGGCTGGCGAAGCCGCCGCGATGTGAGGCGCGCCCAGATATTGAACGGGAATTGATCATAGGCCGGTTGGTTCGGCAGGAAGGCGGTCGGCGCTAACGGTGGTTTATTGGATGGGCTGTTTGCCACCAGGGCGCCCCGCTTCGAGAGAATGACCTCCGGCGTCTCCCGCCCGGGCCTAATTCTTTCCGGTGGAGGCGATTCCAGAATTTGTTCGGTAATATTGGCTCCGATAAAAGTACCGGCCCCAACCCTGCCTTCAAGAAAATCTTCAGCGATCAGCTGCTCGAAGGCCATCACCACGCTGGTGCGTGAGATCCCCAACTCCTTTGCCAACACACGGCTGGAAGGCAGTCGTAATCCCGAGGCCAGGCGGCCGGAAAGGATCGCCTGGCGAATTTGAGTGTCTAATTGCAGGAAAAGCGGAACATGGGAATTCCGGTCAAGATTGACGAAAGAGAAAAGAGCCACTCCCAACCGTTTACGCAACATCACCCCCCCAAACACCGATAGATATTGCCCAAACAAAATTGGTATGGCCAATTTGGAAGAAATGGATATTAACATAAAACTAATTTCAACCTAACCTTCCTTTGATCCTTTCAGCATGACGGATCGCACTTTGGCCAGCGGTATCGATCGCCATTGCATCAACAAGCTGGATACATGGGAGGACCGATCAACATTGCTTTGAGGTCAAACTATTTTGCCAACAAGAAACCGTCCAGACAAGTTCAAGAATTACCCATCGGGAGGTTGGAGATGACATTCATGAAATTAGGTTTACTACCGCTCGCCGGGCTTGCATTCGTGCTGCAGGCCGGCACCGCACCTGAAGCACTGGCCGCTGCCTGTCCCGCCGTTACCGTCGCCAAGGACATGGGCATCAAGGGCAAATACCCCCAACAGTTCGAGTTGGCCGAATTCGAGAAGCTGGCCAAATGCAAGCTCTCTTTCAGCGAAAATCCGGATATTGGCAAACTTAACGGCAAGATCAGGGGAAATCCGAAAATGCCGAAGCTGGCCGATCGATTGCCGTCGGAGCCGCTGGTTGTCGCGCCGTATAACTCGATTGGCAAATATGGCGGTACGTTCGACGTGCTGTCGAACGCGACGGAGGCCGGAACTTCGGACTTCCTTTCGGTTCGCCATGTCAACCTTGTGCGCTATTCGGATGATCTGCAAACCATTGTCCCGAACATCGCCAAGGATTGGAGTTGGAACGCTGATTTCACCAAGCTGACCTTTTTCCTGCGCAAGGGTCACAGATGGTCCGATGGTGCGCCGTTTACGTCGGCGGATGTGAAATACTGGTATGACAATCTGGCGCTGAACACCGACGTCATCAAAAAGGCGAAGGATTATGTTCTGGTGGGCGGCAAGCGCATGACCGTTGACACTCCGGACCCGCAAACGGTGGTTTTCAACCTTCCTGCCCCCAAACCGGGTCTGCTGGCTCACTTTGCGACATCTTTCGCACAGGGCTTCCAGCCCAAGCACTTCCTGAGCCAATGGGACCCGAAAATGAACCCGAACGCCGACGAAATGGCGAAAACGGCCGGGTTTAAAGACGGTCTTGCGGTTCTGTCGGCCTATTTCGGCAACTCGGACTGGACGGATACACCCTCTCCGCTTCTGAACAGCCCGGCCAAGGTTGCCAAGCTGCCGGCGGATGTGGTTCCAACGCTCGAGTCTCACCTCACCATCACGGATACGACCGAAGGCCGCCACCTGGTGGCAAATCCGTATTTCCACATGGTCGATACGGCTGGCAACCAGCTCCCCTATATCAGTGAGCAGGACGAGGTCTATATCAACGAGAACGAAGTCCGTATCCTCAAGCTGGTCAACGCCGAGGTGGACTATAAGGAGCAATCCCTGCAGCTGGCTTCGGCGCCGCTGTTGATGGAAAACCAGGAGAAAGGCGATTATACGGTCGATCTGCGGCCGGAGATCACGTTATCGACCTTCTCGTTCAATGTGACCTCGCTGGTTCCGGAAAAACGCAAGGTCTTCGGTGACCTGCGCTTCCGCCAGGCCATGTCGGTGGCGATCAATCGTAAAGAGATCAATGAGGTTGCATACTTTGGTCTGGGCGAAGGCAAGCAGTATGTCGGCTTCTCGCCCGCACCACCCTTCGTTGCTGATAAATGGAAGCAGCACTTTGCCCAGTACGACCCGAAATTGGCGAATTCGCTGCTGGATAAAATCGGCATGAAGGACACCGATGGCGATAAGTTCCGCGAACTCCCCAATGGCGACAAGATCGTTCTGAACCTTCAGTTCTCGACCCAGGGGATTCCCGGACAGGTGGTTGAACTTGTGGGCCAGCACTGGTCCGAAGTGGGCATCCAGACGACGGTCAAGGAAGTTACGCCAGACGAGTTCCGCTCGGCGCAATCGTCGAACCAGCTCGATGTGACCATATGGCGTAAGAGCCAGCCACTGGCGATCGTGCTCGGCAACAACGAGATGTGGGTGCCGCCGTTTAGCGATTACTTCGGTATCCGCACAGGTATGCTGTGGGCCGAGTGGGTGGATTCAGAAGGTGCCAAAGGCGTTGAACCGCCGAAATACGTCAAACAGTTGATCGCCGACATCAACGCGTTCCAGTCCGCGCCTGTGGGCTCGGCTGTATCCAACAAGCTGGGCGCGCGGATGGTCGAGAACATGGTAGGTAATCTTCTGTTCATTGGTGTCGTGCAGGCGCCGGCGCCGATCTACCATCGCAACGCGCTGAAAAACTTCAGGTCGTTCACGACCCACTCTTACGAATACTACCGGGCGTACCCCTACCGGGGCATGCAGTGGTACCTGGACGAAAAGAGCTAAAGTCCAGCGCTTTGACAACGGACCGGGCGCCAGGCGCGCCCGGTCCAGCGATTTGCTTCCCGTGGAGTTTCCAGGCGATAGTTTCCGGAAACCGGGGCCAAGGGGAAACGGGATATAACCGATGCTGCAGTTCGCCAGATTCGTGACCATGCGCGCAGCGATGGCGCTGTTCACGCTGCTCATGGTCTCCTTCATCGTCTTTTCCCTGATGGAGCTGGTCCCGGGCGATTGCGCCGAGCGCTATCTCGCCTTCAAGAACACCCAAGGAGCAGGCATTTCGGTCGCCGATATTCAGGTCGAGAGGGTACGCCTCGGCCTGGACAAACCCTTCCTCGTGCGCTGGACCTCCTGGCTTGGCAACGTCTTCCTAAACGGCCAATTCGGCGACAGTTGCATTCTGCGCCTCGACATAAATCAGTTGCTTGGCGACAAGTTCCTGATCTCGCTGGGTATCTGCCTGTCCGCGCTCATCCTGGCCTATTCGATCGCGGTCCCTGTCGGTATCCTTGCCGCCACCGCGAAGAACCCGATTACCAACAATGCGCTGCGCTTCGTCAGTTATCTCGGTCTGGCGATGCCGAATTTCCTTCTGGCGCTGATGATCATGCTCGCCTCGACGGTATTGTTCGGCGACAGCATGACGGGGCTGTTTTCCAAGGAGTTCCGCGACGCCGCCTGGTCGTGGGCCCGGGTCAAGGATTTCCTAGGCCACGCCTGGTTGCCGGTCTTCATCCTCGGCTGGTCAGCCACCGCCTTCGCGTTGCAAACCGTGCGCGCGCTGATGTCGGACGAAATTGGCAAGCTCTATGTCACGGCCGCTGCCGCGCGTGGCATTTCGGGCCGCCGGCTGCTGTGGCGCTATCCGGCGCGCCATGCGTTGTCGCCAATCGTCAACTCGCTAGGCTTCGACCTCAACCGGATCTTCAACGAGCTGCCCATCGTCGCCCTTATCATGACATTGACCGAGACCGGCGCGCTACTGATCGACGCGCTGGCGCGCTCCAACGATCAGCAGCTCGCGGGTGCCATCATCTTCCTGCTGACCGCGTCGATCGTCGGGCTTAACTTCTTCACCGATATCCTGCTGGCGGTGCTCGACCCGCGGATCAAAAAAGGGATCATGGGGTGACGCGATGACAGACACGACCGATACCTCCGTCACCGCCGAGAGCGAGACCGAG
>CAXMMX010000148.1:0-3786 GCA_964194535.1 uncultured Alphaproteobacteria bacterium
TGACTATATTGTCGGGTCCAGTAATTTTACGCTCATAGTTATCCTGCTGTTTGTTTCTGGAGTGGTTGCCATTTACGCCCGGCAACGCTGGAAACAGCAAGATATCAACAAAATCACTCTCCTCGTACTTGTTGGAGCGTCAATAGAGGCCTTCTCATGGGCCTTGCATCGTGCCTACTGGTTGGCATGGCGCTACTACAAGATGATTGCAGGAAATGAAGCTGCCGATGTTTTTAATGACACGGCGTGGGTGACCTATATCCCGGTGGTCGGCCTCTATATTGGCGCGGGGTTGATGATGGCGCCGATAACGATCCGCAATTTTGGCAAATACTGGATCGCCGTCAGTGTCTGCATCATCCTGGTGCTTCAACTAATCGGCTTCCTGGTGGTCGCTGTCCTCAAGACCTGACCTTCAGTGCACCAACTTGCTGAAGAAATGCAGCGCGTATCATCGCGAGCTGCGCAGGCGGCTGGCGTACAGGATAGTACTGCCACAAAAGATGCGGTCGCAATGACGGTTGGCCTCGTTGTGTTCTGGCCAAGCCTCTTCTTCTTATCAGGCGGGAACGGGGCGAACGCTGCCGAGCTTGCCCGATTGAAGGGTTCGCTGGACGCATTGGAGCAGGCAGGTATCAAAAGGAACTGCGGCATCCAGATTCAGCGCCCGGAACCGCCACATCAGCGGCATGCACCCCGCAGATGGGAGAATGATACAGGCTAGGAGCTCATCATGGTATCTATAGGTCTGGCAAAGTTTGTGCCTGAAGATACTGCGTGGCCTGGCTAATCAGGCTTTACACTATCAAACTGGCACTTTGTGATGTCCGCTTATGGCTATTAGCGGACATCAACGCCTACCCCGATTTATGTCCGCTATTGGGGGTAAAGCGGACATTGTGAGCATGGGTCTCTGATGTCTGCTTTTGACCCAAAGCGGACTTTACCTGTGAGAAAGAAAAAGACGGGTCACATTCCTTAGCTAGTGAATCGGGCCGAATATGTAGTTCTGCCAGCTCGACATGCGCAGCAGTATCTTGCGTATGATCGCAATATGATCAATCAGCCAACTGTCGTCATTGTAGACAGCAATTGTTGCTGACATCCCGGCCGGCAGGCCCAGCTCAATCATGTCTTCGTCAAGTGAGATACGGACGATAACACGGCTTCTCGAAACATCGCCCAACTCGATAAGTCGTCCGGTGGCTTGCACTTCGCCCTGGGCGAGGACCGGCTGGATGAGATCGACCTTTCCTTTGAATACGTGACCCGGTATGGAAGGAAAAACCACTTCCGCATAGTTTCCCTCCTTTACGCGTGTCAATGAATTTTGCACGAATGAGCCAACGAGGATGTATTCAGCCTTGTGGACGAATACCATTGTCGGCCGCAAAGGCAGCGGTACGGCGATCATTCCCTTGCGCAGAAGCATCTGCGTCACCATCCCGTCGGTAGGCGCCCGCAAGACGGTCTGTTCAAGATTAAATTTTGCGCTGACCAGCTTGGCTTTGTGTTCGGCAACCTTGGTATTTTCGCCGCTTATCACCGACTCAAATGCCAGCCTGGCGCTTCTCTCCGTCGCTTGGGCTGCTGTTACTTTTGCTTCATCGGCGAGGTAGCTGTCTTTTCTGTTTTGCACGGCAGCTATAGAGAAGGGCAGCGGAGAGCCTTTTTGTTTTGCGTTCTCGTTCGCGGTTTCATAGCGATCATAGGTGCCTTTGGTCCGGTCGCGTACCGACTTTACGCTTTCGAGCTGGGCTTTGGCCTGATTCCAGTCCGCCTCCATAATCTTGACGTCCTGCTCTGCCTGGGCCAGCGCCGCTTTATGGACATCGACTTCAGCCTGAAATGCCGTCGGGTCGATCTTGAACAGGACATCGCCTTCCTTGAGAAACTCATTCGGCTTGACCGGCACCTCGATGACCCGGCCCCTCACCAGCGGGACAATAGGCGTAGTGATAACCACCGTCCGGGCGATCTCCGTGTAGGGGTGGTTGTAGTTCATTATCAGGACGGCCCCGCCGATAAGGATCACGCCGCCGAGAATGGCAGTGGGAACGGTCCATTTGTTAAGCGGAATTTTGAAAACCTTGAAGATGACAACGCAGATCGCCGTGTAGGTAAGGAGCATGAGTGTTTCCATGACGTTATGCTCCTTCCTGCTTGGTTGCTTCCGGCTTGGCTGACGTTATGGCGGCAGCAGGCTTTTTCTTGTGTCTGGGCTTGGCTGTTTCGAATGCCGCCAGCCGCTGCTCGAGGACCTCCAGCCGGTCGAGCAATTTCTGGGTACTCGCACCATTACTGGAAAACCCGTAGCCGCGTTCCGCGTGATAGATCGTTGCCCAGATCCACAGGAACGGCCAGATGGCATGCAGCGTGAACATACTCACCCAACCGGCATAGTGGATTGCTTCGAGGTGCGCGTGATTGCGTTTTTTGGCAATTTCGTAAGGAATGTCGTGGATCGCGATGATGCCGTAGAATAAAACCAAGCCCACAAAAACGATCATTCCCAACGCTACATATTCCAAAGCACCAAGAACCATGATGTTCTCTCCTCCTGACCAGTATACACTGATTGGTCCAGTTCCATTGTTAGTGCATTGATTGAATTCGGTCCAACGGGACGACGACCTCAGACACCGGCGGCCTGTATCCAAGGTCGCTGTGCGGGTATCCGCCATAGCGGTTCAATGTCCGCTTGTGGCTATTAGCGGACATTCCAGCCTATGTGGTTTTATGTCGGCTTTACCCCCGAAGGCGGTTATCGCATGACGCGGGCAGGAATGTTCTCTTTCTCATTGATGCCAAATGCTTTTTTAAAAGAAGCGATCAGGCCAAATAACCCATTAACCTACGACTTGGGCTTCCGTCCCAATCCTATCTTCTTGGCCATCTCTGACCTTCGTGCGGCGTAGTTTGGCGCAACCATCGGGTAGTCGTATTGCAGACCCCATTTTTCCCGGTATTCTTCAGGGGTGAGGTTGTAACTGGTTCGCAAATGACGCTTGAGGGATTTGAACTTTTTCCCATCTTCCAGGCAGATAATATGGTCCGGGGTTACGGATTTTTTTATCGATACAGCAGGGTTCAGCTCCACGTTACGTGGCTGAGAGTCCTTGGTCGCTGCCTGTTTCAATGCAATGAATATCTGGTCAATGAGATTTGGCAAATCAGCAGGTACGACAGAATTGTTGCTCACATATGCCGACACGATATCTGCCGTCATTTCCACCAGCTCATTAGATGGTGATTTATCTTCCATCTCGAACATTCCTTCTTCTAAATAATTCTGAGCATACTTGTTGCATATTTCTAGCCCAGCTAGCTGACAAAAGATAATCGTGGGGTCATGCGGCCAGTCGGCAGACAGGGAGATTAGGTTATATGTGCATGAAACAACAAGGATATTTTGACGCGCAAGCGGTCTGTAAGCGTCTCGTTGAAGATACAGTCCACAAGCAATTCAGAGCTTGCATTGTGCGACTGATGTTCATTTCCGGCTAACAGCCGGCTTTCCAGCTTGAGCCGGGAGAGTAAGGCTCGGTATCCTTGTGACAGCATTCATCTTGCCCACCTGCAACTCAGGCGGCACATTTGCTCATGGGCGGACCGGCTGCGGGAATGCGTATGGTGAATGTACTGCCTTCGCCCCTCTTGCTGTCTATCGACACCGTGCCGCCGTGCATCTCGACAAGCGTTTTCACCAGGCTGAGGCCAATGCCGGTTCCGACAATGCCGGCTGATGTTTTGGCCCGGAAGAAGCGACCGAACATTTTTGGCAGG
>CAXMMX010000149.1:0-10147 GCA_964194535.1 uncultured Alphaproteobacteria bacterium
GATGAAAGGCTTCGTTTGACGTGATTGCATGCTCCACGCCCGGAATATCCGGCTTAAAGGGATGCCCGCCTGTTGCAATCAGAATGGTGCGCGCGGTGACGCTCTTGTCCGAATTGACAAGCCTGATGGTATGGGCGTCCAAGAGCTCCGCCCGCTCGTGAAATGACACCGCGTCCGCGTTCTTGAGTGTTTTCTTGTACATACCCTCAAGCCGGTCGATCTCCTTGTCCTTGTTGGCGACAAGTGTCGACCAGTCGAATTTCACGCCTTCCATTTGCCATCCGAATCCGGCGGCATCTTCAAACCCGCCGCTGAAACGGCCGGCATAGACGAACAGTTTTTTCGGAACGCAGCCGCGGATCACACACGTGCCGCCAAACCGGTACTCTTCCGCAATGGCGACCCGGGCGCCATGAGCAGCGCTCATACGCGCCGCGCGGACACCGCCCGACCCCGCGCCAATAACGAACAGATCATAATCATATGATGTCATGGTTTATCGCCGATGATTTCAACGCCATTCGCGCCAACAATAACGGCCGCATGGGTCATGCCAATGAACAGACCGTGCTCGACAACGCCGGGAATTAGGGACAACTGCGTTGCCACCCGCTCAGGGTCGTCAATCTCTCCAAAAGCACAGTCGAGAATGTAATTACCGTTGTCCGTCACGAACGGATCATTTTCAGAGCCACGTACCGTAACCGGTCCCTTGCACCCATTCATCCGTGCAGCATCGCCCACCTTCGACATGGTCGTGTGCCAGCCGAATGGAACAATCTCCACAGGAAGTGGAAAGGCGCCAAGTTTGGGCACGCGTTTGCTGTCATCGGCAATCACCACCATCTGGGTGGATGCGGCGGCAACGATCTTTTCGCGCAGATGCGCGCCGCCACCCCCCTTGATCAACCGCAGGCTTTCATCAACTTCGTCAGCCCCGTCGATGGTGAGGTCGAGTTCGGGCTGCTCTTCCAGGGTGGAGAGTGGAATGCCCAGGCCTTCCGCCTGAAGGCGGGTCGCTTCAGAAGTCGGCACGCAAATAACGTTCAGCCCCTGGGCAACGCGAGCGCCAACCAGATCGACAAATTTTACAGCTGTTGAACCTGTGCCCAGGCCCAGCCTCATGCCCGGCTTGACATAGTCCAGCGCGCATTCGGCCGCTCGCAGCTTGAGCGTGTCACTATCCATGATGCCCCCTTGCCCCGTGTCTACAAGTCCGCTAACCGTTCAACCCGCCCATCAATATATATTTGAGTTCGGTATACTCATCGATCCCGTGACGCGAGCCCTCGCGGCCAATGCCGGATTCCTTGACCCCGCCAAAAGGCGCAACTTCGGTTGAAATCAATCCTTCATTGACGCCGACCATGCCACTTTCGAGTGCTTCGGCCACCCGCCAGCAACGGCCGATATCACGGCTGTAGAAATAGGCCGCCAGACCGAATGGCGTGTCATTGGCCAACTCGACTGCCTCTTCTTCGGTCTTGAAACGGAACAGCGGCGCCACGGGGCCGAAGGTTTCCTCGCGCGTCAGCAGCATCTTGGTTGTCACATTGGTCAGCACGGTTGGCTCATAAAAAGTGCCACCAAGGTCATGGCGCTTGCCGCCAGTCACAATCTTGGCGCCAAGATTAACCGCATCGGAGACATGCTCTTCGATTTTATCAATCGCCGCGGCATTGATGAGCGGACCCTGCGTTACGCCCACCTCAACACCTGCGCCGACATTGATCTTCATCACCGAGCTGGCCAGCTTTTCGGCAAAAGTGTCATAAATGCCATCTTGAACCAAAATCCGGTTGGCGCAGACACAGGTCTGGCCGGCATTGCGGTATTTGGAGATCATCGCCCCGGCAACAGCGGCATCAAGATCGGCATCGTCAAAAACGATAAACGGAGCGTTGCCGCCAAGTTCCAGATCAACCTTTTTAACGGTCGAGGCGCACTGCCTCATCAGCAGTTTGCCGATTTCCGTGGAACCGGTGAAAGTCAGCAACCGCACCAGCGGATTGGAGGTCATTTCTTCGCCGATTTCAGATGACTTGCCGACTATGACGGAAAAAATACCTGGCGGGAGCCCGGCTTGCTCGCCAAGGGCTGCCAGCGCCAGGGCGCTGAGCGGCGTTTCCGCCGCCGGTTTGCACACCATGGCACAGCCGGCAGCCAGTGCTGGTGACACTTTTCGTGTAATCATTGCATTCGGGAAGTTCCACGGTGTGATCGCCGCCGTCACCCCGATCGGTTGGCGTATTACGACAATGCGCGCGTCCGCTTTGTGGCTCGGGATGGTCTCGCCATAAACCCGCTTTGCTTCTTCTGCAAAATATTCCGTGAAGCTGGCGCCGTAGGCTATCTCAGCGCGCGATTCAGTGAGCGGTTTGCCCTGTTCCGCCGTCAGAATCTGGGCCAGGTCTTCCTGATGCTGCATCATCAGCTCGAACCAGCGGCGCAAAACGCTCGAGCGTTCTTTGGCCGTGCGCACTGCCCAGTCCTTCATCGCTACCTGGGCGCCCTCAATGGCCTTGCGCGTTTCGCTTGTTCCCATCTTGGGAACCATTCCGATGACCTCGCCCGTGGCCGGATTGGTAACCTGCGTGACAGGCTTGCCCGTCCATTCCCCGTCGATGTAACACTGGTCTTTCAGAAGATTCGGATTATTCAATTTCATTGTATGCTCCTCAACTGAGCCCCGTACTCCGCCGGCTCGACGCGATGCTTAAGATAGGGATACTGCCGCTGCCCGCGGTAATGCAACCAAGCAGTATGAAAAATACATTTTTGAACGGCGCAACCCTCGTGTTCGATCTCGATGGAACGCTCATAGACACCGCCCCTGACTTGGTTGGAACGCTCAACCATATCCTTGGCAAGGCGGGGATTCCTGCGGCGCCCCAGAAACGTATCCAGCCATTCATCAGCTTTGGCGCCCGCCGAATGCTCGTTGAAGGGTTGGCCTTAGCCGAGGAAAAACTGAGTGATGAACAACTCGATGAACTGTTAGAACAATTTCTCGACCACTATGGCAACAATGTCGCCGTCAAGAGTGCCCTCTACCCCAACGTGGTCAAGGTGCTGGATGTTGCCGCGAAGGCCGGCGCCAAGCTTGGCGTATGCACAAACAAACGCGAAGGGATGTCACGTACATTATTACATCATCTTGGGTTGCATGATTATTTCAAAACAATCCTGGGGCGCGACACGCTTGATGTGCACAAGCCCGACCCGCGCCATCTGACCCAAACCATTGAACAGGCCGGGGGGCATCGGGGAAAGGCGGTTATGATTGGCGATAGCGCCACTGATGTAGCCACGGCGAAGGCCGCCGGTATACCGATCGTCGCCGTCTCGTTTGGCTATTCAGAACATCACGTCCATACGCTCGGTGCGGATGCAGTGATCGATGACTATTCGGAGTTGATGGAGCACCTGCCCCGCCTCCTTGAGAGCTGATAAAGGGTGATCCGATCTGAGCAAAAAACTGGCCCCAGGAAGTGCTCGCCTTGACTTGGTGAAAACCCGCCCGCTATATCGGCGCCATGCGCATCGCGCGGGCGGTTAGCTCAGCTGGTAGAGCACTGTGTTCACATCGCAGGGGTCACTGGTTCAAGTCCAGTACCGCCCACCATCTTAGTCCAGCGCGCTTCGCAAAAATTCATCACCCGCCAATCAGCGCACCGGCACGCTGCTTGAGTTGCCAGCCGTTCTTCTTCAGGTTCGCTGCCGCCAGTTTGCTTGCAGTGCCGGTAATCAGCATCTCAACACGCGGTGACCCGGGAAGCGTTTTGCGCCCATTGTTTACAGAAGACACCGTACCGGCAAACGCCCTGGTCCAGGAAAGATGGTCAATCGGGAAAACACCGACGACGCCCCCATTCGTGAGCGCCATGGGCACCCCGCCGAGAGAGACGATGGAACGGACCGGTGCGACCCGCTCGTGATAGGCGGCGGTCATCTGGGTTCTGCGCAGAACCAGAAAGGCGACCTTATGGGATGTTGCTTTCACGGCGCGGCGGATGAAATCACTCCGGTTTTCGACCCCGCCCAGACGGTTGAGAGCATTGATCAGAATAGCCTTGCCGGCAGGCGTGAGCCACTGGTTGCGATAAAACGCGTTGATGCTGGCCTGATCCGTGTTCATTCGGGTAAGCTGTTGGCGTCCGATTTCCTCAAGTTCCGCAGCCGTCTTGTCACGTAACATCGAGCGCAGAGTTGCGCTGTGACTGCCAACGGAAATGGCAACGCCCGCACCCCCGGTGACAAATGCAAACCCGACACCCGTCGCCGTGCCGCCCACAGCACTTGCGGCACTCAGTGACGCAAGCTGTTGGCGCAATGGTTCAAATTTCGTATAGGGATCGACACCGAATTTATAAGCCAGTTCGCGCTTTGCGGTACCGGCCCCGGTCAGGGAGCCGATCATGCTTTCTCCTTGAGAATCTGTTTTATCCATTCCAGCACCGACCCGTCCAAAGAACCTTCCCACGCCACGAAACGTATTCTTGACGGTTCTGCCCGGATTGGTGATGAGGTCTTTGCCGGTCTTTATCGGCTTCATTGCCGTCTGCCCGGCGGATTTCAGCATCGTGCCTGCGCCGCTCTTTTCCTCAAGTTGCACGGCTGCTGCTATTTCGCGAACGCGAATCTTCAATAAATCCGTACTCTCGACAGGGTATGTGCCGAACTTCGTTTTCATCTGGTACGTATTGATGAAGCCATCATTGGTGACCGTGCCATCGATGGAATGATACGCGCTGCGCTGCAACTCGGGAGGAAGAACCTGGGCAGGTGAAAATATGGGTGGCAGTTCGTAGCGTGCGTTCTGGCTCTGGGCCGAAGCCGGATTCATGAGATAAGCAGCCGATGCCACGATCAATATGGCTCTCAGCCTGTATACAAGGAGGGTCATTGGCACTACCTGTTCCCTAATATTAAGCAGCTTAAGGCCACACGGTATCGCACACGCGCCCTTTCCCGCTATAATTTCTTTTGGCATTCCCATTCTCTTTAGGCGCGCTTAAGTAAGATATACTCGATCCATGCACACACCGCGTTCCATATGCGTCCTGGGCAAAGCCATTACAGCCATCGCAACTGTGTTGCTGGTGGCGAGCTGTGCTGCATCAGGCCAGCGCGTCGCTGTCCCGGACAATTTGGTAAGTCAGGCCTCCGTTACGGGCCTGACCCAGATTCGGTTCTGGGGCGACCAGTCACCGCCCAATCTCAATGAGATAATCAAAGAGAAATATCTGCAAACGAAGTCCGCGCGGCCGAAAATGGTCCGGAAGGGTGCACGGCCTGTTCTGAAATTTCTGGCGATTTCAGGTGGAGGTTCCGACGGGGCATTTGGCGCCGGGCTGCTCACGGGGTGGAGTGAAAAAGGATCACGACCTGAATTTGAGATTGTCACAGGCATCAGCACAGGGGCTCTGATCGCGCCATTTGCCTTCCTGGGCAAGCGCTACGACCCTGTCCTGAAGGAACTTTACACCAGCTATACCACCAAGGATTTTCTCATAAAGCGCCCCGTCAAGGGCTTGATCGGTGGGGACGCTCTCTCGAATAACAAACCATTTCAGCGCCTGATTGCTAAATATGTTGATCAGACCATCATGGCTGAAATTGCCAAAGAGCATAATCGGGGCCGCCGGCTTCTCATCGGAACCACCAATCTCGATGCCCAGAGACCCGTGATTTGGGATGCGGGCAAAATAGCAGCCAGCGGTCATCCGCAAGCGCTGGAGCTTCTCCGCAAAATCTTCCTGGCTTCCGCCTCCATTCCCGGCGCCTTTCCGCCCGTCTACATCAATGTGAATGCAGATGGAAAACCCTTTCAGGAGATGCATGTGGATGGCGGCACCACGACTCAAGTCTTCCTGATGCCCAGCCAGCTCATGGTGAAGGACATTGACAGGAAATACTCCATTCGGGCCAGACGCACCATCTATGTCATCCGAAATGGCAGATTAAGCCCGGAGACAGAACCCGTGCGTGACCGGACGTTATCCATCGCATCACGCTCTATTTCCACGCTGATCAAAAACCAGGGCATTGGAGACCTGTACAGACTCCATGCCTTTTCGCGCAAAAACAAGATGCGCTTTAAACTCGCCTATATTCCCGGGGATTTCAAAAACACCAGCACCGAAGCGTTCGACAGGGCCTATATGATCAAGCTCTTCGATCTAGGCAAAAAGCTTGGACGGGCGGGATACAAGTGGAAGACCACGCCGCCCGGCACCTGATCAATGAAAGAGTCATTCTCAGAATAGCGACAGGCTGAATTCCATGATGCCGTTGACGACGAGTACGGCAAAAATTGCCAGGGCGGCAAGCGCAATACCCAGTCCAATGGCAATCCATTTCCAAGGGTTGTTCATTTGTTAATCCTGCTCTTCGGCCACCTGCACCACGCCGTCGCTGGCGAGCTTGTCGATGTCCTTTGAATCATAACCCAGAATGTCCTGCAATATTTCACGGGTGTGCTGGCCAAGATTGGGGGCTGGCTCAGCGGGCAATTCGGGGGCACTCGACATGTGCGGCGGCGTTCGCGCAAAGCCGAATGTGCCCACATCCGGATCCTTCACCTGCATGATATTGCCGCGCACCTTTACATGCGGGTCGTTGAACACATCTTCAGCAGTGTTGACCGGACCGCATGGCACGCCGGTATCGTTCAGCGTATTGACCGCCTCTTCACGCGTCCTGGGGGCCAGCCATTGCTCGATAATGGGCTGGAGAACATCTGCGTTTCGCGAGCGTGCTGGCGCGGTGGACGAGCGCTCGTCCTCGATCAGGTCTTCCCGGCCGATGGCTGTCGCAAGACGGCCCCATATGATGTTGTCGGGCACATTGAGCGCGATATAGCCGTCTTTCGCCTGAAACGCGCCGCGCGGCCAGACATTCGTAAGCTTGCCGCGTTCGGGGATTTCACCAGCGACCGAATAGACCGCCGCCATTGCTTCGTTGAGTGCAAGCATATTGTCGAACATGGCGGAATCGACCAGTTGCCCCTCACCGGTACGCTCACGCATGAACAGCGCCTGCATGATCCCGTATGCAGTCACCTGCCCCGAATAAATGTCGGCCAAGCCGTAAATAGTCCAGGATGGCGGTTTGTCGGCGAACCCCACCACATGCATGATGCCGCTCATGGCCTCGGCCACAATGTCAAAAGCCGGACGGTCGCTATAGGGACCCTTGTAGCCTTCCAGACGGCCGAAGCCCGAGATGATCGCCCAGATAAGCTTCGGGTTGAGATCGCGCATCTCCTTCTGGCCGATGCCCATCCGCGACATTGAACCGGGGCGCAAATTCTCCACCACCACATCCGAGCTCTGCGCCAATTGTCTGAATATTTCCTGGCCGCGTTCTTCACGCAGATTGAGCGCCAGACTCTTTTTATTGCGGTTGTAGCCCATGAAACCGACGGCCTTGCGCTTGCCGTTTTTCTCGGCAAAAGGGGGCATGGCGCGGCGCGGGTCACCGCTTCCCGGACGCTCTATCTTGATGACCTCCGCTCCGGCGTCCGCCAGCAGCAGCGTGCAGTATGGCCCGGCCATATATTGCTCAAGTCCCGTCACGCGAATGCCGGAAAGGGGTCTGTTCATGTTATTTTTTCCTTATAATATCAATTGATTACAATATTTTCTTACGGATGATAGACAAACCCGTCCATCAATCTGCGGGAGGTGCGCATGATGCTGGTGCTTTGCGCCTGCCATGTCTTGTTTTCGTTCGATACCGATGCCCCAACACCCGTGATTCCTGACGGATTTCCGAGCCTCACCGTTCCGTGATCGCCCGCTCCGGTGGCATATGAATGGGGTACCGAGCCCTCGATCAGAGAGGCCGCGGCGAGGCACATGGCGCCTGTTACCATGACCGCACGATGGATGGCTCCAAGCGAGGCCATACGCACGGCCAGATCGAAATCTTGCGGCCTGTGCTGTCTGCCATCAAGCGACGTGAAAGTCCGCGGGCTTGCAACAATCGCCACGCGTGGTGCGGACAGAGGCGCTGCTTGCGCCGTTTCACTTAAGCCGGCCCGCACAGCTGCCTCGCGGCGAATGATTTCCAGGGCCGCCATGACGTCCGCTTTTGCCTCTATTTCCTCAGGGCTTTCGCAAGCCTTCAGGCCAAGACTTTCCGCCGGAACAAAAACTCCGAGGGCAGCAGCATCGACAATACTCACAGACGCCTCACCGAAACCGGGAATGTCAATTGTCTCGCGCACGTGTCCCGTCGGCAGCAGGCCACGGCCTGTAACCCGGGACGGGTCCTGAAAATCAAGCTGTACCGGCGCGCCGGCGCCAAACACGCCGGGAATCTCGATATCTCCCTGCGTCACGGCGCGACCCTCTTCAATCCTGAAACGGGAGTGAACGCAAATATCCGTATTCGTGTTGTACATACGGATGATCGCATCGCCGTCCGGCACCGGGAAAATACCCTCCTCGACCGCGAATTGCCCCACGGAGGAAGACATGTTTCCGCAATTGGCGGAGTAATCAACGACAGGTTTACGCACGGCAATTTGTGCGAAGGTGTAGTCGATATCGGCGTCGTTGCGCTTTGAGCGTTCCACCCACATGGCTTTCGAAAGGGATGATATCCCGCCGCCAAGACCGTTCAGCTGGCGGCCATAGGGATCGGGGCTGCCGAGCACATGCAGCAGCATCTGGTCGCGCTCACCCGGGTCTTCAGGTAAATCATGCGAGTGAAAGAATACCGCCTTGCTGGTGCCGCCGCGATAGAATACCGCGGGTGTCTTGCGTTCCGGCATGGCTTTCCTCCGACTCTAAACGCTCACTCGCCAATCCACTCAACCAGCGTGGTCACACCCATACCGACACCAACACAAAGCGTGGCCAGCCCATAGAAAGGCCGCGGCATATCGGCAGCACGGCGTTCCATCTCATACATGAGGGTCACCAGAATACGCGCGCCTGAACAGCCCGTCGGATGACCAAGCGCAATGGCCCCGCCATTGACGTTGGTCCTGGCGTGGTCCAGCCCCAGGCGACGCATGCAGCCGATGGTTTGCGCGGCAAAGGCTTCGTTCAGCTCAACAAGGCCGATATCGTCGATACGAAGATGAAACCGCTTCAGCAGCTTCTCTGTCGCCGGCACCGGACCGTAGCCCATGACACCGGGGTCGACGCCGGCCACGGCTGACCCGAGCCAGCGCAGCTTCGGTTTCAGGCCAAGCTGTTTTGCCTTGTCCGCGCTGGACATCAACAAAGCCGCCGCCCCGTCATTGACACCGCTTGAATTGCCGGCTGTAACGCTGCCGCCCTTACGGAAGGCAGCTTTAAGTTTGGCCATGTCTTCAACGGAGGTGGCGAGCTCAACTTTGCCATTACCGGTCTCGCGATACTGGGGATGTTCATCGCGCGCGATGAGAACAGGATCGCCTTTACGCTGGGGCACGGGGATCGGGATAATTTCTTCTGCGAATTTTCCCGAATTAATCGCCTCGATAGCGCGGGTGTGGCTTTCCACCGCGAATGTGTCCTGCTCCTCGCGGGTGATTTGCATCTCTTCGGCGATATTCTCCGCCGTCTCACCCAGAGAGATAATCGGATACATCTCATCAAGGCGCTTATTGTTGAAGCGCCACCCGACTGTCGTGTCCCACATCTTCGGGTGGCCCATCTGCGGCGTGCGCTCCGGCTTGCTCATGGCCCATGGCGCACGGCTCATGCTCTCCACGCCCGACCCGATGAATAAGTCTCCTTCTTCGGCAATGATTGCTTTCGCCGCCTGGTTCACCGCCTCAAGCGCGGAGGAACAGTTACGGTTCACCGTGACGCCCGACACCTCCTTGGGAAAACCGGCAAGCAGCACGGCCATGCGCGCCACATCGCGATTGTCCTCGCCCGCCTGGTTGCCGCACCCGGCATAGACATCTTCAATCTGCGCCGGATCAACACCGGTGCGCGCCATCAGCCCCTTGTAAACTTCGGCCAGCAGATCGTCCGGGCGCACGCTGGACAGCCCGCCCCCAAACTTGCCGATTGGGCTGCGCACCCCGTCCAGAATAACGACTTCTTTCATAATATCTCCCGACAGATGGGCGAGACCGGATGACCTGACCCGAGGGATAAAGTTAGTCGCATCGCGTCACGATCACCAGACGCAATGCCAA
>CAXMMX010000150.1:0-2385 GCA_964194535.1 uncultured Alphaproteobacteria bacterium
TTGGTGAACACAAGCTCGCGCGTCTCGCGGAGCTTGCCAAGGAGGCCGAGTGGATCGGCCTGTGTATCGACTCCGATCTCGGCATTTTCCAGGCCGCGCAGGCTGCATCGGATGCGCGCGTCGTTCTGAATGCGCTCGTTGAAATTGACGTGGGCGCGGACCGCTGCGGCGCCGCGCCGGGCGAGCCCGCGCTCAAACTGGCCAGGATGATCGCAGAGTGTCCCGATTTGCATTTTGCCGGCCTGCAAGCCTATCACGGCTCCGCCCAGCACATCCGTGACCATGGCGAGCGTAAATTAGCCATCGATAGGACCATCGCCATGACGCGTATGACGGTTGAACTTCTCAATTCGAGCGGCCTTGAGTGCGCCATCGTTGGCGGCGCCGGCACCGGCACTTTCGAGATGGAAGCTGGAAGCGGGGTCTATTCAGAACTCCAGGCCGGCTCCTATATCTTCATGGACGCCGACTATGCCCGTAACAAAGCCGCCGATGGGAGCCCATTTACGACCTTCGAGCACGCGCTGTTCGTGCTCACCAGCGTGATGAGCCGCCCCAGCGACAAAAAGTCCGTTGTCGATGCCGGGCATAAGTCCGCGAGCATCGATTCAGGCATGCCGGAGCCATTCGGCCTGGGCGGTGTTAGCTATAGCCGCCCCTCCGACGAGCATGGGGTTCTGAGTATTGAAGGCTCAAATCAGCCGCCCGCACTGGGTGAGAAAATTCTCCTGGTTCCGGGACATTGCGACCCAACGGTCAATCTGCACGACTGGTATATATGCGTGCGCGGCATGCATTCCGGCGATGCGATCGTGGAAGATATTTGGCCTGTAGCCGCGCGCGGCGCCTACTATTAGGGCCCTTTCTCGACTTTCTGCCGTGCAACAGGCTTCAGAAGTACCTTTGTGCCAACGCCGTTAATAAAGTGTTGGTGACCAACCCTCTATAATTTGATTCAATTCCTGCGTCGGCCGCGCGGGATGGTCCAAAATACCCGGAGGATTACACTAGTGGATGAACGCGCGCAATACACGACCTCCCTCGGGCTGGCGAAACGTGCTCTTGAGTATATTGTCAGATACGGCACGCCTCCAACGCCTCATGCCTATGAACTCTTCTACACGGTCTGCGCCGGGCAAAACGCCGCTCTGAACAAAGCGCTTGCTGAAGTAATCTCTGAAAAACGAAAGCTCTCCGCCAGCGATACGGAAAAGCTCTATCAGCAATTCCTCTCATTGGAACCGTCATCGGAGAAGATCGAGACCATCGGCGCGAAAATGAGCAGCGAGATGGCGACCGTCCTGTCCCTGCTCGGCACTGCCGCCTCTTCGGCAAACACATATCAGTCTACGCTACTGAACGCGGAAGAGAGACTGAACAACTCATCGAGTGAGCAGAATGTGTCGGAAACGATCCGAACGCTCAACGCCGCCACGCGGACCATGGCCCGCACCAATTCGGAAGTAAGCGCTAATCTGGAAATGACGCGGGCGCAGGTAGAGCAGCTGGAGGATTGCCTCAAGCTGGCACGAGAAGAATCCTCGCGCGATCCCCTCACCGGCCTCGTCAACCGGCGCCGGTTCGACCTTGTTATGGACGAGACCCTCCTTATCTCCGACAGCAGCGGCAAGCCCGCATGTCTTCTTGTTATAGACATCGACCATTTCAAGACCTTCAACGACACCCATGGGCATGTGGCAGGGGACTCGACGCTGCGCTACGTGGCGAGCTGCATCAAGTCGAATATCAAGGGACAGGACACCGCGGCGCGATATGGTGGTGAGGAATTTACGATCATCTTGCCCAATACCACCATCGAACATGCAATGAGCCTGGCCGAACGTATACGCCACCTGATCAATGCCCGGCATCTTGTGAAAAAAGCAACCGGGGAGGATATGGGACATGTTTCAGTTTCTATCGGCGTAACCCAGAACGAAGACGGCGACACCTCGGAGTCGTTCCTGCACAGGGCGGACATGTGCATGTACGCAGCCAAGAAAGCAGGACGCAACCAGGTGCAAGATACCCCAGAGCCACAGGCTCAACAGGATATGGCAACCGACGCCGCCTGAGCGCGGCGCCAGACGCCAGGTCAGATCATCAGGCCAGATCAGGTCAGCCTATGCCACCTCGTGACCGGCCATCATTTCAAGCGCCTTCACCATAGCCGAGTGGTCCCACTGCGACCCGCCATGCGCGGCGCAGGCGTTGAACAGCTCCTGGGCCATCGCGGTGTTGGGCAGCGAGACGCCGATGGCCTTCGCGCCCTGCAGTGCCAGGTTCAAATCCTTCTGGTGCAGCTCGATACGGAAGCCCGGGTCAAATGTGCGCTTGATCATCCGCTCTCCGTGAACTTCCAGAATTTTCGATGAGGCAAAACCG
>CAXMMX010000151.1:0-9204 GCA_964194535.1 uncultured Alphaproteobacteria bacterium
TTCGAGGATCGAAATAGGCCAACAACAGGCAAGCATGTGATCCGGAGCAACAACGCTCGGACCATCATTGGGACAATTTATCTGTCGCGCGCTGAATTGATGGTGGATGCTGTAAAACCCGTGTTTGATAAGTCGGCTTACACAGTGATCATCGCTCGGAAGCTCAACATGTTCTCCGGGCCGAACCTGATCCTGAATACCGATTATGACGGCTCTGACATCCCGATCCCATCCGAAGTTGCAGCCATGCCTTCCCCGAGCGATCACATCGTGCTGATTAAATAGGATCGCAGACAGGGGGCCGGGATCATTCACGAAAAAAGCCATATCCTCGATCATGTTCTCGTCATTGATGACGACCCGATCCTGCGCGCGATCGCCGAAAGTTATTTCCAGAAATGCGGGGCTCGCACTGTGCTCTGTGCCAACGATGGTGTGCAGGCGCTCGGAGTTCTCGATGAAGCGCAGGATGAACCAGGATTTCTGCTGTGCGACCTCAATATGCCGAACATGGACGGGATCGAGTTTTTGCGGCATCTCGAGCGCCGGAAATTCAGCGGCGCGATTGCCATCCTGAGCGGTGAGGACGAGTCCGTGGTCGCGCTTGCGCAATCTCTTGCCGAGACTCACAAGCTGAATGTTGTCGGCAAACTCCAGAAGCCATTCAAGGCCGAGAAGCTCGATGAACTCATTACCGCCGCCCAGATGAGTAGCGCAGCACCCGCACTTGAAACGAACACTGTTATAAGTGTCGCTGAACTGAAAAAAGCCATTTCCACCGGTCAGATTATTGCCTACCACCAGCCAAAAATTGAAACCAGAACGGGCCGGTTCATCGGTACCGAGGCCCTTGCGCGCTGGCTTCATCCCGAATGGGATATTGTTCCGCCAAACCGGTTCATTTCTCTTGCCGAGCAATGTGGCCTGATAGAACAGTTGACTGACACCATAATGGTTGCTGCCATTTCTGATGTTAAACATTGGAAAGCACATGGCTTGCAGGCCAGCTGTTCAATTAATTTGAGTGCGAATGTGTTGACAAATATCGATCTTCCCGACGAGATCGCAGCAAGGGTTGATGCCGCAGGTCTCGAGCGGTCACAGATTATTCTCGAGATAACGGAAAGTTCTCTTTTGGAAAAGCACGCCGTGCCGATGGAAGTGCTCGCGCGACTGCGACTTAAAGGATTTGATTTGTCTGTCGACGATTTTGGCACCGGTCATTCCAATATAGAAAGACTGCGAACCTTCCCGTTCAGCGAACTCAAGATCGATCAGTCATTCGTCTCAAATATGCAGGAAGACGCATTCGCAGCCGAGAGTGTTCGTACAAGCGTGGAACTGGGGAGGAAACTTGGCCTTCGCCTGGTGGCCGAGGGTGTGGAAACGCAGGCCGTTTGTGATCTGGTCAAACAATTGGGCATTGATCAGATCCAGGGATATTTCTTCGGCAAGCCGATGCATCGTGAAAAACTGCCACTATGGCTCAAGGACTATCGAACGCCCTGAGAACCAAGCGCACCTCTGCTTTCCGGCCAATCCTGCGCCCGTCCGCACCATATATTGTAACCGGTGCTCATGCGCTCATCTCAGCCCTTGAGCGTGTGATGGGCAAGCTGACTATCTGGAGGTCTATGAGAGTTCAGCTAATCCCCACCGGCAGATTAGTGAGTTCAGGTCAGGCGAAGGAAACTGTGACACTTTCAAGTACATGATATTAGCGGCGGATCTGAGCACCAGGGCGGGGCGGGTGCTGTCCCAGCCTTGGTTCATGGATGCAGACCAACAACTCCAGGCCGATCTTTGCTCGGACTGGGTGGAGCCCATCAGCTTCATTCTCGAAAATGACGGGCTGGACGGCGATGGCCAGCACAAGGCCGTTGGCTGGGCGACGAGCAGTGATGAAAATGTTATTGATTTCCCGATCAGTAATATTGATCAAGAACTGGTAAGATCCAAATCCTGATCCATTGAGTTGGATAAAACCCGCTACACCGTTGACCTGTTGCCAGGCAGGGCAAGTAACGGCTCTATAATCTTGATCTAAAATATCATAAGTTTCACCTAGTTCATGTTGCTCTTTGAGCCACAAAATGTTCGGATATTGAATTGGACCGCTCAAATAGTGAAAGGCACCCGTAATGACGGAAACCACGGGCTCTGACGTACTGGTTGCATTAACAGCTGACATCGTGATCGCCTATTTGAGCAAAAACACGGTCGTTGCATCGGAGTTACCAGTTGTAATAAACGCTGTTTGTGAAGCGCTGATAATCGCATCCGCCAAGTCCGAGCAACCACAGACAGCGGAGTTGATCCCGGCGGTGCCAATCAAGAAGTCTATTACACCAGATTACATTATCTGCCTTGATGACGGAAAGAAGTTCAAGTCGTTGAAACGGCATATCCGCACACTCTATGGCTTGTCGCCGGAAGAATATCGCGAGAAATGGGGCTTGCCGTATGATTACCCAATGGTCGCGCCCAATTATGCGGCCTCACGTTCGGCTCTTGCTAAGAAAATTGGATTGGGTAGGCGGCGGAAGTAGCCCATCGCCAGAATGTCATCATTGTACACGCTCGGCATCACGTATTTCTAATTCCAAGCCAAAAGTCCATCAACTCTACTGCATCCTGCTAAATTACGTTTGTCCGCTTTGCCTGCGAAAGCGGACAAAAGATGCGGCTGGTCCCGTAGCTGTGCTTTAGCCACTATTCCCTAGAGACTTCCCGTCCCGGAAAAGCCAAAATGGGACTGGTAAATACGGCTTGGAGGTGTGTTCGGCGTGAGTCATGGGACTGGCAAATTCAGATCGGCCGGAGTCCGGCTGGCGCTTTCAGGCGTTACCCTGGCGTTCCTTCTCAGCGGCTGCGGCGGGGGACGTGGCGGCGGCCCGTCCGCCGGTGTCACGAGCACTGCTCCAGCTCCAGTGCAACTCGGCGGTGTGACCGCATCAGGAGGGGGAGTTCAGGTGTCTGTTCTCGGGCCGCTCGATGAAGCGTTGGTGAGCCGTGCTATTGAGAATTACCGCATTTCCAAAAAGCGGGACAAAGGCCCGTACCAGCTTGCCGGCGCCGATTTGAATGGAGATGGTGTGCGTGAGGCTGTTGTCCTGTTTCAAGGCAAGGACTGGTGTACACGCACCGGGTGTTCAATGGCCATTTTTCAGTCGTTTAATTATGGGTTCAAGGTTATTTCCCGGACCGTGCGGGTCAAACCACCCGTTGAGATCACTGGCGCCATGACCAACGCCTATCGCGATATTCTGGTTCAGACAGGCGGTGGCCCTGCGCCGGAACGCCGCGTGCGGCTGCAATTCTCCGGTGCAGACTATTCGCGCAATGCCATGCTGCAACCTGAAGTGCCGCTTGGATCAGCCGTGCGTACGCAAATAGCGATTGATGTGTTACCGCAGTCCGCATCCAGCACAGCCCGCCGCTAGTGCTTCGCTCGTCTCAGCCCCCGACAGGGTACTGGTAGAGCCAGTCGAACTTTTTCAAAAGAGATTGAGGTGAGCTCCGGCGCATGACGAAATTGCGCGCCAGCCGTAACACTCCACCCATGTGATAGATGTTGCCCATCTTGCGCGATTCGAAAGCCGTGCGGGCCGTCCGCTCGATACGCGCCGTCTCGAAATGGCGAAATGCGCGCCACGGGTCATCATCATGTTCCGCCAATATCCTGGTGAGAACAGATGCGTCTTCGATTGCCATGGCACCGCCTTGAGCGAGAAACGGCAGCATAGGGTGCGCGGCGTCTCCGATCAGAGTGGCGGAGCCTTGCGTCCATGCGCGCAGCGGGGGCATGCGGTACAGGGACCATTTGCGCCACGAAGTTCCGGAGTTCACGAATTGCGCAATGCGTTCGTCCCACTTTTCGAAGGCGGGCAGAAGCAATTGTGGGTCGGCCTCCTGACTCCAGCCTTCCGCCCGGCCGCCCCAGCGCTCGTTGACCACGGCGACTACATTGATTTTTTTGCCGCCCCGAACCGGGTAGTGCACAAGATGGACATTATTGGACAGCCAGACGCCCGTCCGCGGGCCCTGGAGTTGCCCGGGCAAATCTTCAGGTTCCATCAAGGTGCGCCAAGCGGTTTTGCCTGCAAAGCTGAGTGCGGCTCCTCTATCGATTTGCCGTCTGAGCGTTGACCATATTCCATCAGCCGCGATGAGTGCCCGCCCATTGAGGGTGTTTTTCATTGTCGTGAGCACGACTTTATCTGGAAACTGCTTATAGGATCTGACATCGCAGTCCATAGCGATCTCGATGCCGAACAGATCATTTGCGGTATCGAGCAGGGCCTGGTGCAAGTCTGCGCGGTGCACCAGCAGAAACGGCGCGCCGTAGCGTTGTTCCGCCGCTTTTCCAAATGGAACACTGGTCAAATGTTCGCCGGTCAAACCATCACCGATGAGGACTTCTTCGCAGACCACGGCTTTTGGCAGGAGTCGATCGAGAACGCCCCACGCAGCCAGAATTTTTGTGGCGTTAGGCCCCAGTTGAATCCCAGCGCCTTCACTGGAAAAGGATGCGCTGCGCTCCAGAACCAGAGATGCCGCGCCTTGATGGGCAAGGGCGATTGCGGTGGAAAGTCCGCCGATCCCGGCGCCTGAAATCAGGATGCGTTTGTCGTGTTGTGACGAGGGCATTGAGGATCGGTATAGCGCTCAGGCGTCCATTTTTTCGCGATGAAGGCAGCCTGGCGGGTCAGACTCGTCAGACGAAAGCGCGTCATCGCGAACATAGGCTGTGGAGCAGTAAGGACAGATAATTTCCCCCTCGTTCCCCATATCGAGAAAGACGTGCGGATGGTCATGCGGCGGGCTTGCGCCCATGCATTTAAATTTGCTCACACCGATGCGAATCCGGTCAATGCCGGCATCGTTGCAGAAGTGTGGTATCGCGGGGTCTGCCATGGGGCCGTCTCGGTTTTCCACATCGCTCTGATGCGCGTGCGAGCATACTGATTGCACGGGTCAAAAGATAGAGGTAAGCCATGGTAGGAGCGGCCAGGACAGACAAAAATCTCATGCAGACATTCAATTCAGATAACGTGGAAATCGCCTACATGGACGAAGGTGAGGGAGACCCGATCCTGCTGATCCATGGCTTTGCGTCGAACATCTCGGCCAACTGGATCGACACTGGCTGGGTCCCGACTTTGAGGGCTGCGGGACGCCGCGTCATTGCCATAGACAATCGCGGTCACGGGGCAAGCGAGAAACTCTATGATCAGGAGAAATATGCAGCACCCAAGATGGCCGCCGATGCAGGGCGCTTGCTGGAGCATCTGGCAATCGCCCGAGCCGACGTGATGGGATATTCCATGGGTGCGCGCATTACCGCTTTTCTGACGATGCACCAGCCAGAGAAGGTGCGCAGCGCCATATTTTCCGGGCTCGGCATCAATATGGTGCGCGGTGTGGGGGGCGCAGGCCCCATCGCCATGGCGCTCGAAGCTCCCAGCATTGATGACGTGATCAACGAAACAGCGCGCACGTTTCGCGCGTTTGCCGAGTCCACCGGCGGCGATCTGCTAGCCCTGGCAGCGTGCATCCGTGCCTCGCGTGACAAGATAACGGCTGAAGCCCTGGGTGAGATCAAAGTGCCGGTTCTGGTGGCTGTTGGCACAAAAGATGTCATTGGCGGCTCAGCGCGAGGTCTTGCCGATTTGATCCCCGGCGCCGAGGCGCTTGAGATTGCGGGCCGCGACCATATGAAGGCGGTTGGCGACAGAAGTTTCAAGCAAGGTGTGCTGGCGTTCCTTGAAACGCGCGCCTAGAGCAAATACAGGAAAGATTGTCCCCGCGAAGGCGGGGTTTGTGCGGTTTTGCGCCCGGAAAATGCGTAAAAACAAGGAATCAATGTGAATTATTTCCCCCTGAATACCGGCTTGCGCTTCTCAGCAAAGGCCGCACGGCCTTCGGCATAGTCTTCGCTCACAAAGCAAGCCTCCACGAGCTTGTCCAGCGCATCCAAGTCTGGATTTTCCGGAGCGCGTAAAAACTCGTCTATGCTGCGTTTCGCGGCAATGAGGGAGAGGGGGGCATTGTCAGCTATCATGGCTGCGAGCGCACGGGTTTCCTGTTCAAGCGTATCTGCAGGGCAGAGCCGGGAAATCATCCCCATCGCCAAAGCCTCCTGATCGCTGAATTGGCGTCCGGTAAAAAGAATTTCCTTGGCGTGTGAAGCGCTAAGAGCTGAGATAAGCGGGCGGATCCAACGCGAATTGTAACCGATGCCAAGTCTTGCGGCAGGAATGGCAAATGTGGCGCTTTGCGCTGCATATCGTAGATCGCAGCAAAGCGCGAGTTCCAACCCGCCGCCCATGCAGTAGCCATGCACCATGGCGATGGTGGGCTTGGCACAATTCATCACCGCGTCAAAGGCGGCGTGATTGAGCTGGTCATAGGCTTTCGCCGCTTCACCAGTACGGGCTGTACCGAATTCGGAAATATCCGCCCCGGCAGAAAAAGCCGTGTCTCCAGCGCCGCGCATCACCACCACACGCACGGATTTGTCGGATTCAGCCTGTGCGAAAATGCCTGGAAGAGTCGCCCACATGGCTTTATTGAGCGCATTCATGCGGGACGGATTATCGAAGGTAATCCAATAGATTGAGCCGTCTAACTCAGTATGTATATGACCTTCGGATTTGAGTTTGTGTTCACGCATGATATTTTCTATGGGTTGGTGCTGTTGCGCGCAGCGTTATCACAGTTGCGCCTTATCGGTGCAATAAATTTTGACTCTGTCTGCGTCATGGCGTTGACATGTGGAGTGTTGACATTCTTGCTGTTGTGCAGGACACGGACGTTTCGCCAGTTGCGGCGAACACCATAGGTAACCAGGAGTTCAAAATGGCGCAGGGCCGCTCATCCGCATCCCCGGACATCAAAACTTGCGATCCGGCATGGATTCGCCTCCGAGAGGAGGCAGAGGAGTTGTGTTCAAAAGAACCGGTTCTGGCTGGTTTCGTCTATTCGACGGTCCTCAATCAGGACTCGTTAGAACAGGTCATCTGTCATCGTCTGGCGCAAAGGCTCTCCCATACGGAAGTGGAGGCCGGTCAGCTCTACAAGACATTTGAAGAGCTTGTCACCAACGAGCCGGGGCTCACTGAAGCATTTCGCGCCGATCTGACGGCCGTGTTCGACCGGGATCCGGCCTGCAACCGCCTGATTGAGCCAATTCTCTATTTCAAGGGCTTCCACGCCCTGCAAACGCACCGTTTGGCCCACCAGCTATGGAAGGATGGCCGATCCGACTTTGCCTATTACCTGCAAAGCCAGTCGTCGCGTATCTTCGGTGTTGATATCCACCCGGCGGCGAGGATAGGCCGGGGCATCATGATTGATCACGCGACGGGCGTGGTGATTGGTGAAACCGCCACTGTGGGCGATGACGCTTCCATCTTGCACGGCGTGACGCTGGGCGGTAGCGGCAAGGCAGCCGACGACAGGCACCCCAAGATCGGAAGCGGTGTCATGATCGGGGCCGGGGCGAAGATTCTCGGCAATATCAAGGTCGGCAATTGCTCGCGCGTGGCGGCAGGCAGTGTTGTCCTGAAGGATGTGCCGAAGCTGACGACAGTCGCCGGTGTGCCGGCCAAGGTGGTCGGCCAGGCGGGATGTCCCGAACCTTCGCGCTCGATGAACCAGCTTTTGGAAGCGGCGGATGAAACGGCACAGGAATAGTGCGGTTGCAATTGCCGGCTGAAACCCCCATTCAAGCGTAAGACCCATTTGAGGAGGCTACATTGAATCGCGAAGAAATCGTGCGCCTGGAAATATATCTGCGCAAATTATTCCAATTGGACTCTATCGAGGTGCGCCAGCGCCCGAACAAGGATGATTCAGCAGAAGTCTATATCGGCGACGAGTTTATAGGCGTCATGTTCAGAGACGATGACGACGGGGATTTGTCATACCAGTTCCAGATGGCCATCCTCGATTTTGATTTGCAAAGCTGAGCCGGGTTGCCAGCCGGCACTTGAGTGCTGGCCCGTCTGGCGGCGCGGTGTGTGTCTAAGCACGGTCCATGCATTAACCTTTTGGTAAGAATTCACATGCGGGCAAAGGCCTGCATGCGGCACTGTGGCCACGCGCCGGATTGGAGGCGCGGGAGGCCGCATGTCCGAGTATCTGTTCTATCTTTATGTCACTGCAATCGGGTTCTGCGTAGCGGGACTGTGCACCAGCACCTGGAAACTCGTGACCGGTCACCCTTTGAAATTCGGGCTGCAGGTAGACAAGACAGGTCAAGCAATCCTGGGCGTGTTTGCCCGCGTGCTCGCAGGTCCCGTCATCGTGATGCGAAATGCCATCAAGGGGGCTGTTATCGAGGAGCGGGCGCCTTACCGGCTGGCGCTTTCAACATTTATATCGACGATCTGGAGCTTTTTCACCGGCGTGGTATTGCTGGATTTGCTGTTCCGTCTCTAGTTTTTTCTGACTGAATATCCTCAAAGCTTGTCTCGCCAACCACATCGGCTCGTGTAAAAGTGCCGCGCGAACGATGGCTAGGAGATGGCATGGTGTTCTACACGATTGACGGGGTGCGCGTTGAACTCCCCCCGCAAGGGCAATATTGGGTGGCGCCAAATGCTGTCCTCATCGGCAAGGTCAAGCTGGGAGTTGAGGCGAGTGTGTGGTTCGGCGCTGTGGTGCGAGGCGATAATGACCTCATCCATATTGGAGCGCGCACCAACATACAGGATGGTTGTGTGCTGCATACCGATAAAGGATTTCCGATGGAAATAGGGGAGGGATGCACGGTTGGTCATATGGCAATGCTGCATGGCTGCACCATCGGCGCCAATACGCTTATAGGCATTGGCGCCACTGTGCTGAACGGTGTCCGTATCGGCAAGAATTGCATCATCGGCGCGCATTCCCTGATACCTGAAGGAAAGGAAATACCCGACAACTCTCTGGTGATGGGCATGCCAGGGCGTGTGATGCGTGAGGTGAACGCGGATGACGCTGAACATCTGAAGGAACTCGCCCAGCACTATGTCGATAACAGCGCACGATTCAATGCGGGTTTTGCCCCGCAAGACGACTGACTGCACCAGAAAAAAGATGAGCCGGCGTCGGGGAACGCCGGCTCAAGGTTAGGCCCGGTGGTCGGGGATGGGGGGATGATTCCCGGGCCTGTGGGAACACCGCTTATCGGAAGTTCTTGTCGTCCAATCTATTTTG
>CAXMMX010000152.1:0-5623 GCA_964194535.1 uncultured Alphaproteobacteria bacterium
CAGCTTGAAGGCATTGCCGACCTTTGCGGTGGTTGGCATATGCGGGCCCCGGCACAGATCAAACCAGTCTCCTTGAGCGTAAATCCTTAAATCCTCACCCTCGGGGATCGCATCGATGAGCTCGACCTTGTAGTCCTCGCCCATCTCCTTGAAGACCTTTTTAGCCTTGTCCCTGGTCCACACCTCCCTGGTGAAAGGTGAGCCGCGCGAAATAATCTCCTGCATCTTCTCTTCGATTTTAGGCAGGTCTTCGGGGGTAAACGGCTCCTCCCGGTCGAAGTCGTAATAGAAACCGTTCTCGATGACCGGCCCGATGGTGACTTGCGTTCCGGGAAAGAGCTCCTGTACGGCTTCCGCCATCACATGGGCTGCGTCGTGACGGATTAGCTCCAGCGCAGCGTCATCATCCCGGGTGACAATCTGTATTTGCGCATCTTGCTCAATCGGGTCGCAAAGGTCGCTCAATTTGCCATCGACAACCATGGCCACGGCTTTTTTCGCCAGTGACTTTGAAATGGACCCGGCAACATTCGCGCCGGTTACACCGGCGTCGAAATCTCGTGAATTGCCATCGGGGAAGATCAGGGAAACCATTTTTCTCTCTCCTCTCACTCACTGCGTACCAGGCAGGTAAGATGGATTGAACCCCGCTATGGGGACTCACTCTTGAGAACTTGGAATGCGTGAAATTACGGGCTGTTGTCAAGCTTGCGTTCGATATGCGCACCACTCCAGCGCCCATAACGCCATGGCGCCCACCAGGGATGATGCTCGCCAGAAAGATTTGGCACAGGATCGAATCCACTCGTCCCCCATGGGGAACAACGCATCAGACGGGCTAGCGCCAGCCAGAGCCCTTTCCAGGGGCCATTCGTCTCGATTGCCTGCTCGGCATATTCCGAACAGGTCGGGAGATAGCGGCATTCGCGGCCCATGAATGCGGACAGCGTATAGCGATAAAGGATGATTGGGGCCTTTAGCAGAGCCTTCAGGATGGAGTTGCCGATTTTCATATGTAATTGTTACGACAAGATTCACGAGCATCAAATCTGGTTTGATTATTAGGCTCGATCAGATTTACGTTGCCAAAAACTGATCACAATTAAAAGATTGCGCGTTTCCCGCATGACCATATCGGTCTGTTTAAGCACATTTTGCCAGTGGACCTGACGCTCTGCCTTACTCAACTCCTGACGCTCCACTTTCGCCCGTTGAAGATCAACGCAATCACTGGCCACTTTTTGTACCAGTAGATTGACAGCTGTTTGGAGAGCAAGGAGCGCGGGCAGGATTTTCTGAACTTCTTCTGCTGCTTCTAATTGCAACTCGACCGCGTTCGTATAGGCATGAATTAGCGGTGGTGCACTATTTGTTTCGCGGACATATTCCAGATCAAGAGCCAACGCCTGTTGTAGGGATGGAAGTATGTTGTTGTCCGGGTCACTCCATTTCCTAACTAATGAAGTAGACCTATCCACAACTGTTGCACATCTCTCAACACCTAGAATATCCATCAATTCCATCAGAGATGCTTCAAAAGTTCCTGCTTCTCTTGGTTTCATTCCACTTTCCACCCGCTTTTTACAATGGACGAGCCATCTAAATTTTTTGTATTTTAAATTTATAACAATAATTATCTATGGAGCAAGAGATGTGGAAACTTCTTGTTGTAGATTCTGATGTAAAAACAATTGATATTATAAAATTAGAAGAATGCCTCAAAAATTATGCTATTTTTTCTGCTTTACATGGCGGTGAAGCCTTAGAAATTCTTGAAAATCATGTGATAGACTGCATCATTATTGATATGAACCTGAGCCACGTAAGTGGCCTGGAGATAATTGATCTACTTCGAAGAAACACGCGCCGACCCTGGATCATTGCAACTTGCCTCCGTAGTAATCCTCAGATGGATTATCCATGGCTCGAACTCGCTATATCAATCGGTGCAGATGAAGTGCTGTTCAAGCCATATTGTCCGGAGCAATTACTGAACAGAATTGCCGCAAGCATTTTCGAAGTTCAGAAAAAGGGCGCTAGACTCTTTGCGCCTGGTCAACAAACGGATCGTAATTTATTGCTACACAGTGCCGCGTTCTAGCTGTCGGCGGAATCCGGTTCGGAGTTGGCAAGCTAGGCCGACTACTCTCCGGCTGCTTCAATCTCGGCAATCGCCTCCTCGACTGCATCGAAAACCAGCAGAGTCGAGGCATGGCGCGCCTTGAAATCGCGTACAGGCTCCAGGATTTCCAGATCTTTCCATTTCCCGTTGGGAGGCGGGCCGCCCTGTTTCAGCATCTTGCGCATCTTCGCCCCGACGTCTCGCAGTTCATCAGCGTTCGAGCCAATGATATTGCGCGCCATGATTGACGATGCCGCCTGCCCCAACAAGCATGCCTTGACGCTCTGGCCGTAGTCTGTAACGACGGCGCCGTCCATGTTCAGATCAACCGAAACCGTACTGCCGCACAGCTTGGAATGCGCCGTTGCGCTGGCCTGTGGGTGCTCCAAACGGACGCCACACGGAATATTCGCCGCCAGCTCCAAAATGCGCGGATTGTAGATTTCATCCAGTACGCTCATGCACAGCTCTCACACTTGTCATCTGGCCCAAGCCCTTGCGGTAAACGGCCATGAACTATATATCCAGCGGCGAACGTATCGGCAGTCTGTGGATGTTCCAAAGCGCCGACACAAAGCCGATAATTTCCTTGTCTCATATATCGGTATAGTTGCACATAATTCGCAAGGGGCGATTTCCGGTTATAATGGGCCAAGGCAGTTGAAACAAAAATTTGGCTGGTTTCGTCAAAATGCTAGGTTCTGCCTGACGGAGAAGGAATCCGATGGACGCAGTTGTCAAAAAAATTAGAGCCGCTAGGCCACATCTCGGCGCCGGTCTGGATGTTAACAGACCAGAGCGGAGCGAAGCCGAAAAAGCAGTACGCACCCTGATTGCCTGGGCTGGCGACGATCCGAACCGTGAAGGCCTGATTGATACACCCAAGAGGGTGGTCAACGCTTATGAGGAATTTTTCAAGGGATATGAAGAATGCCCGCTGGATGTGCTCTCACGCACTTTTGATGATGTTGGCGGATATGACGATATTGTCATGCTCAGGGACATAGATCTCTATTCCCATTGCGAACATCACATGGTGCCCTTCATCGGCAAGGCCCATGTTGCTTACTTCCCGGATAGCAAGGTTGTCGGCATTTCAAAATTGGCCCGTGTGGTGGATATTTATGCGCGTCGCCTGCAAACGCAGGAAACCATGACGGCACAGATCGCCTATACCATCGACAATGTATTGAAGCCCCTGGGCGTGGCGGTGATGATCGAGGCCGTTCATCAGTGCATGTCTATCCGCGGTGTCCAGAAACCGAATGTGGCGACAATCACCACCCAGTTCACCGGTTTGTTCAAAGACGACCAGACGCAGCAGGATCGCTTCCTGATGTTAACGCGCGGCACTATCTAGGCGCGCAACGTCTTGGACAACGAGATAGGTCGGCATCATGTCTGACACCCAATTTGCCAAACGTAAAAGCGTCGAACAGGTCGAGGAAGGTTGCGAGCTTGCTCCCAAATTCGGTGAGGACGGTCTCATTGCGGCGGTCACCACAGACGCCAAGACCGGCGATGTGCTGATGCTCGGCTATATGAACGCCGAAGCTCTCGCCAAGACCATAGAGACCGGCGAGGCACATTATTGGAGCCGGTCCCGCAAAGTCCTCTGGCACAAGGGCTCGACCAGCGGTTTGGTGCAAAAGGTTATCGACTTGCGCATTGACGATGACCAGGACGCGGTTTGGCTCAAAGTCGACGTCGCCGGCTCAGGCGCTTCGTGCCACGTGGGCTACATGTCCTGCTTCTATCGTTCGATTCCAACAGGTGAAAAGCCCTCTCCTGAACTGGAACTCGAATTCAAGGAGCAGTCAAAAACATTTGACCCCGACGATGTATATGGTGACGCACCAAACCCGACCCAACTCTGAATCACAATTCTGTCGGCCTGGCCCGGACGGGCTTTAACCCTGATTTAAGCTCCCCAAATTACTATCGACTGACGGCAGGCAGGGCCACCATGCCGATGGACTTCCGATATTCGGGGATCCTGAGCAGGTGCGACGAAGATGAAACCAAAGATAGGCATAGCCTTGGGTGGCGGTGCAGCCCGCGGATGGTCGCATATTGGCGTCCTGCACGCTCTTGCCCAAGCGGGCCTTTCACCTGACATTGTTGTTGGAACTTCAATCGGTTCTGTCGTCGGCGGCTGTTATGTATCGGGCAAGCTGGATGAGCTTGAGGTATTCGCGCGTAACTTAACCCGTCGACGTGTGTTTGGTTTGCTGGATTTCAATTTTGCAGGATCGGGGCTTATCTCGGGACAGCGTCTGTCCGAAGAACTCAGCGATCACCTGAAGCACGTCCAGATTGAAAATCTGAACAATAAGTTCGTAGCCGTAGCGACCGAGCTCAAGACCGGTCACGAAATCTGGCTGAGCAAGGGGCCACTCGTTCCCGCCATGCACGCCTCTTATGCACTGCCCGGCATCTTCCGGCCGGTCAGGATCAACAATCGCTGGCTGATAGACGGCGCATTGGTGAACCCTATCCCGGTTTCGGTTTGCCGCGCTCTTGGTGCGCGTATCGTCATCGCGGTCAATCTGAACTGGGACTTTTTTGGCAAAGGAACGGTTGTGCCCGATCAGGACGCTTTTGAAGAAGACGTGGTTCCGGAAGCTGAAAACCTGCCTCCTGCGGGCAATGGCCGCGCAGCTCAGAATCTCCTGCGCCGCCAGTTTTTCGGTCAGGGCGGTGATACGCCGGGCATCTCAAGTGTCATGATGGATGCTTTCAACATCATCCAGGACCGTATCGCACGCTCCAGGCTGGCCGGCGATCCGCCCGATATAATGATCATGCCGATTTTGGAAGAGATGGGTCTTTTCGACTTCCATATGGCGGAGAAAGCCATCGCCAGCGGTAAACAGGCGACAGAAAAAGTACTGGAAGACATCGAACGCGCTGTCAGCGTGCTCGCCGCCTGAGCTGCCAAATCACTTCGAATTAGGTGCTAGCCCGTGGCGATATAGTCCCGCATGGCGGCGGCTTCCAGTTCGGCCTCGGCGATCCGCAGACGCACCACATCTCCAATCGAAATCACACCGATAAGCTTGTTATCTTCCATAACCGGCATATGACGGAAACGCCCGTCCGTCATCGCAGCCATTATTGTGTGGATCGTATCGCTTTTCCGGCAGGAAACGACCTTCTTGGTCATGATTCTTGAAACCGGGGACTTGAGGATATCAGTCCCGGAAGTGGCTATCGCGCGAACCAGATCCCGCTCCGATACAATCCCTGCAATCCCGTCTTTGCCATCGCTTACCACAATGCAGCCAATAGAATGCTCGCGGAGCGTTTTTGCAATATCCAGCAAGGAGGCATCGGTATTTGCGGACACAACCTCCCCGCCCTTATTGCCCAGGATCGTTGCAACATTCATGTGTTTTCTCCTCTCTGGTCCGCTTTGGACGGACCACCTATGGCAAGCCCTTGCGGTCCGCGCGCTAAACCGGGAGATATGGTGAGCGCTCCCAAATGCCGCGCACCCTA
>CAXMMX010000153.1:0-4488 GCA_964194535.1 uncultured Alphaproteobacteria bacterium
CAGCTGGATGAGGGTCTCCGCGCGCCTGGTGGCATGCATTGCGGCCCACGCCGGGAAGGCGTCCTTGGCGGCGGCTACCGCTGCGTCCACATCTTCCTCGCTGGCCAGCGGGGCTTCGCCCAGCACATCGCCATTGGAGGGGTTTATGGTGGTGATGGTCTCACCCGAGCGCGCCTTCACCCACTGGCCGCCGATGAACAGTCCCTTCGGCGTGAAGCCGAGATCAGGTGTTTTTGCCGACATGAATTTCTTTCCGTTTAGGGGTTCTCAAATAGCGAAGCGATAGGACAAATAAAAGGGTCCTGACCCTATGGGATCACAGCCGCGCGCAGCACCGAACGTTCGGACGCCTTTTTGAACGCCTCGTTCAGATCATCCAGCTTGAAGGTTGAATCAACGATGTCCTTGAACGGGAAACGATCACGGTTGGCAACGACGAAATCCAGCGCCTGGATCAGGTGCCGCGGGTGGTAATTGTGGATGCCCTTCAGGGTGATCCATTTTTTCACGAACATGTTCGCATCAAGGGTGACATTGGCATCGGGTGTCACGATGCCGCCCAGCGTGTAACGCCCCCCCACACGCAGCATCTTCAGTCCGGCGGTCACCACCTCGGGGACACCGCACACCTCGATCACCACATCGACACCATCAGGCGGGGCAAGCTTGCGCACCTGGTCGACAATCTCGTCCTCGCCGAGGCCGGAGATATTGATGACAATGTCCGCGCCAAATTTTTTCGCCGCTTCGACCCGGTCTTCAACTGAATCAAGTCCGATCACCAGGCGCGCGCCCCGGGCCTTGGCCATCGCGCAACCATAAAGGCCGAGCAGTCCAAGACCCTGAATGGCCACAACGTCACCTATTCCAATCTCGGAAGCTTCGGTGACGGAGATCATGGTCGCGACGCCGCAATTCAGCGGCGTTGCTTCCTCATCGCTCAACACGTCCGGCACCTTCAAAATGGCTGTGCCCGGAACCACGTAACAATATTCCGCAAACCCGCCAAGGAAATGAGGGTCCTCCTCGACAAGGTCATGGCCGTATTTTCGAATCCCGGTTGATTTTTGCGGCATGTCATGGATGTCGCGATAATAGGACTCTCCATGATGAAAATATTCGGTCCATGTGATGCGGTCCCCGACGGCAAGCGGTTCGCCGCGCATGTCGAGCTTGATGTCCCCGCCAAGCTGGTCGATTACGCCAATGATCTCGTGGCCCAGAATGCCCGGGCACGGGTTGGGGCGGCGGCCTTCCCACGAATGGATATCGGAGCGGCAAATGGTGGACATGGATATCCGGACCAGCACCTCGTCACGATGCGCGTCGCGCAAGGGGTAATCCCTGAAGACGAACGGTGTGTTCGGGGCATCATATACAGCTGCGCGTGCGGAACGCTTTGACACGGGGGGAAACTCCTGATTGATCAAGCGGTGCCGTTAATGGCGTAGTCAAAAATCTGATAGTTCTTCAGCTGTTCCGACTTGGCCTTGGCGATGTAATCGGTGTTCAGGGGCCGGGAGATGACGAATGGCACATCCTGTTCGGAAAATCCGCCATGGGTGCGCAACCGCGCGCCATTCAGGCCGTCAACGTCATGGTCTGTGCTGGCCGCGCCCAGGCAATGACTCTCTTGCGAGATCACCACGACATCGGCTTCGACGTCATATGGCAGGTCCAGCCTGTCCGCCGCCTGGCTCCGGTCATAAACCGCCTCAACGCTGTCCAGCGACCGGGCGAATTCAATCACCTCCTCCGGGCTTGCCCCGTCGAAACAATGGACCCGCACGAACCCGCCCAAAGCGCCATGATGGCCGGTGAACGCATCGGTGATCGGGCAGATCACCTTTGTGGTGTCCTTGCCAAAGCGCTCATCTAGTAAATCCTGGAGGAAAATAATGTTGTAGCTGCCGTCCTCGGCGCATTTGTCCTTCATGCCATGATCGGCAACCAGGCCGACAATGGCCCCGAGCTCTTCGAGCCGGGCGAAGCGATCATCCATCTCCTTGTAGAATTCGAGCGCCTTGGGATGATCGGGCGCGTATTTGTGCTGCACATAGTCGGTGAGCGAGAGATACAGAAGGCCCGGACGATCTTCCTGCTCAAGGGCCTTGATTCCGGCATCCAGCACGAACAGGGAAAGTTCTTCTGAATACATGTCCGGGAGCTCCTGCCCGACAAACCCAAGCGCATCCTTGATGCCGTTTTCCTCCATGGTCGTCTGATCCGCGTGCTGCGTCGAAAAACACACATTGCCGTTGGAAACATCAAGGTCCTTGCCGAGCTGTTTGCGCAACTTGTCCTTGGCTGTGACCACCATGGTTTTCACGCCCGCTTTGGAAAGCACGTCGAAGATTGTGCGCGAGCGCATCAGTTCGGGGCCGGTCATAACAACGGCCTCACCGGTTTCGCGGTCCAGATAGAAGTTTCCCGATATGCCATGCACCTTTGGCGGGCTGCCCGTAGCGATCGACATATTGTTGGGGCAGGTGAAGCTGGGAACGACGCAGTGCGCCGTGGCGTTGAAGCCATCGCGCATAAAACGCTCGATGGTCGGTATAACGCTGGCCTTGCTCGCTGCGGTGAAATATTCCGGGTCGCTGCCGTCTATGCAGACGACCGCTACCGGGTCGGTGGGGAGCGCGTAATTCACGCCGTTCAGTTCTGTTTCGTTCGTGGCCATCATATGCAGCCTCACTTTACTTGTTGATTTACCCCTTCGGGTTTGCATCTGCAGTTTAGCCGACGGGTAAGCCTCTAGGGAAAACTAGCATTTTTCCTGTTATTTGGTAAAATTGGAAAAGGTCAACAATTCATCGATCCAGTCAATGTATCAAAAGTGGCTTGAAGCGTTCCATCAGGTGGCGACCGAGGGGAGTTTTACCGGCGCCGCGCGAAAATTGAATGTCGGTCAGCCGACGATCTCTTCCCATGTCTCCAATCTGGAGGGGCGTTTTGGCGTGGAATTGTTCCACCGCAAGGGCCGCACCATCCTGCTGACGCCCGCGGGTAAGCTGCTCTACAATATCACCCATGATCTTTATGGTCATGAGCAAGAGGCAATCGCCTTTCTGAACACGGTCAAGACCCTTGAATTCGGGGAGATGAAATTCAGCGCTGTCGGCCCTTATGACGTGATGGAACTTCTGGCCGAGATGCGTGATCACCGCCCCGGCATCAAATGTACGGTGCGGCTCGCCCTGATCGAAGAGGTGGTCGAGGATTTGGAAACATTTCGCTCCGACATTGGCTTCGTCGGGAGGGATAGCATAAGCGACACAATTCACTCGGTCTTTTACAATCAGCACAGGATATTCGTGATCGTGAACCGTGCGCATCGGCTGGCGACGAGAACAAACATAACCATGAAGGATCTGGCGGGCGAGGCGATGGTTGTCAGAACGTCCAGTTCGACGACGCAGGAGGCGTTCGACAAGGCAGCTGCCGAGGCTAATATTGAAATTGAGCCTGCCCTGGAGATCGAAAGTCGTGAGGGCCTGCGTGAAGCCATCATCCGCGATCTTGGTATCGGTGTAATTTCAGAGACGGAATTCGCGCCCCATCCCGAGCTGCACACGTTGATAGTGACGGATGCGGAGATGCATACCCGGGCCTATATCGCGTGTCTGAAAGCAAGGCGGAACCGGCCATTGATCCGGGAAATTCTGAATCTCGCGGCTTCGATTGTGGAGGATCGCAGCAAATAGTGAGCGCGGCCAAATCTATTTGGCTTTCGCCACCCGGGCACGCGCCCACGCCGAGACGCCTTCAGAAATCAGCACCAGGAAGATAATCGAAAGCAGGATGGCCGAGACGCGCAAGGTCTCGATCTGCAGGACGTTGCGTTTGAGATACCAGCCCATTCCGCCCGCGCCGAAGAAACCCACCACGGTCGCCGCCCGGAAGGCGACATCCCAGGTGTAGATGCCGATGCCGGTAAAGGCGACACGCACCTGCGGGAACACGGCATAGACCATGACGCTTAATTCGCTTGCACCGGTTGAACGCAGGGCCTCGACCTGCCCCATGTCGATAGCCTCGATTTCCTCCGCGAACAGCTTACCCGCGAAACCGATGCAGAACATCGTCAGCGCCAGCACACCGGCCATCATGCCAAAGCCTAAGATGGTGACAAACAGGATTGCCCAGATGGTTTCATGGACCGCGCGCGTACTCATCGCAATAAGCCGGGCAAGGGGATACACGAAACGCCTGCTTGGCGTCATGTTGTAGGAGCCAAACCAGCCGAGCGGCACCGCCATCATCATGCCGAACAACGCGCCGAGATAGGCCATCTGGATGGTATCAAAGACGGACGACAGATAGTCCGGCTCCATGACATAATCGATTTCCGGCGGGTAGTAGCGATCGGTTATCAATGCACCCACGCGCCCGAACATATTGAAGAATCGCTCAAGCGGAATATTCAGGTAGATTACCGAATAGCTCAGGAACACCAGCGCCAGCAGCACGCCGCCCCAGCTGTAA
>CAXMMX010000154.1:0-3205 GCA_964194535.1 uncultured Alphaproteobacteria bacterium
GATGTCAAACTGAGGCGCGACCATAACTCTATCCTATCAATCCCGCCATTTGATGCTGCAGCCCATCGAGGCGATCTGTTCCTCAGGACCCTTGCCGGTGTTCGCCACCTGCATCATTGCTTCATAAAGCTCGCGCCTTGCGCCTGGAACAACCTGCTTTTTCGATTCATCCAGCCTGCCGCGGTACTGCAGCCACCTGATCCAAACCCATATCTATGATCCATCAAAGCTTTGATCATCGGTCCGAGTTTAATAGACCATAAAGGAATCGTTGTTGTAATCCTCGAATGTCTTTCATTGAAGCCATTCGAACAGTTTTGTCGAAATATGCCACATTTTCCGGCCGTGCGACGCGCGCCGAATTCTGGTGGTGGATGCTCTTCTTCTTGATTGTGAATGTTGTAATGGGCCTTGTCGACGGGGCCGTTATCGCGCCCGCGCAGGGATTTGAAGCTTTCTCAAAGACAGCCACACAGCCACTGAGCTTCATTATCGCTTTGGCATTCTTCCTACCAACCCTTTCGGTTGCTATACGCCGCCTCCGCGATGTCGGCCGGTCAGACTTGAGGTCGTTTGTCTGTTTTGTCCCCATCATCGGTGGACTGGTGCTGCTTTACTGGATGACCCTACCAGGTATCGGTGGTCAGATGAGTAACGCACGCATTTGACCCAGTGCTGATGTTCCAGAAAGAAAAGATTTGCAACCGTATGAATATCGGCGTCCGGTACAGCAGAATCGAATATACTCAACCTCCGGCCTTAACTTGCCTTGGCCCACAGCCATCAAGATCCATAAAAGCCACTATAAAATAAAACACCGACAATAAGATTATTCAAACAGTGCGAAATGATAGGCGGCCACAGCGAACCTGACTTCCAGCGCAGTACGCCGAAAACCACCCCGTATAAGAAGATTTGCATCATATTCAACCAAGTGTACTGGATATGAAGAGCGGCCCAGATCACAGACGTTGTGAGGATTGCCCCTAACGGCCCAATGATTGACTGTGCCAGGCCGCCATATATGAAGCCTCTGAACAGGAGTTCCTCCGACAGCGGCGCGACGACAACGATCACAAACAATCCTATCCATACAGGCCGGAAGGTTGCCATCCACTTGATTGCTTCTTCTTCTCCAAAATCTACAAAGAGTTTGGCGATTTCGGTCGCCGCTATGATGGTCAACAGCCCACTGAGTGCCCATATCGCGCAATTGCCAAATTTGATTGCTTCAAGTCCGAGCATGCGGGTGCGTGTAAGACCGTCGCGCGACCGCGTTAGCAGAAAAATCATGACCAATACCGTGAGCGCTTGGACCGCTACTATAAGAAGATGGTGATCACTCAGCTTCTTAAAGAGTAATCTGCCTATGCTGTCGCTAACCTCCGGACTTACTCCAACGGGTTCAAGAAGAACCTCGACCAGACTGACACCCAAACCAGCCGCAAGCGCTATAACTAGCGACACGACTGCGACCACTGCCGACCATAGGATGGTTATCCCAGCGCTCCACGGAAATTCACGCGAGTTCTCTGTTTGTGTGCTGTCTGCACCCTTGCCCGTGTCGCAGCTACCCACGATCGATGAAGGACCCGTTCTCATACGGCTTCGATTGCTGGTTTCATGCCGCGAGCCGCCCAAGACATTTCATTGACCCAAGCAATTTCGATGTCCTCGAGACCGGCTTGATTCATGAGTTCCTCAACTTCGTTACGGCGCCAATAGTGGGCGATCCGTGGGAGTAACTGGTCGAACACAATTGAGCGCAAATGCTCGAAGCTGAACGTCTGGATCTGTTTGAAATATTCGATTTGGTCCAGGCCCAAACGGAGCGCAACCCAGAGCACCGCAGTAGGGAAGATGGACAATGCATGGACCCAACGAATTGGAAGGCGCGAGAAAAGAAGCTTTCTGGTCGGGTTCAATATCCAAAGGAGCCAGCCGTTGTTCTCCCGACCATATACCCAGATCGCAACGTCTCCCCCTGGGCGCGCCGCCGCCGCCATGCGCTCAAGAGCTTTTTCAGGAAACTCGAGATGATGAATCACGCCGATTGAGAACACGATGTCGAACGCATTTTGTTGGTCGATATCGTAAGCGCTTTTGGCGCAAATTTGCATATCCGAAAACGAACGGAGCGTTCGTCGCGCAGCCTCGAGCGAGCGCTGATCGACGTCGATCGCCAGCCCGTTTGCCGCGCCATAGCTCATGGGCCAATAGCTATTGCGTCCCATGCCGCAACCGACATCGAGGAAGTTTTTTCCTACCCAATCCGACTTGTCATAGAAGGGCAGCCACCGCCTGAACTGCTTCTCGTAGTTTGGATCGATTTTATCATATGTCGCCCATTCGAACCCAAATCGTTCGGGAGATCCACCGCCAACGGAGGGATTGTCAGTCTCCATCGTAATCCCCTGCTACAGCTCAGCCAGTGTTTCTGACTCATCTATTTTGTTATGTTATTCGACGGGTTTGCGGTGATGCAACCGGCATTTTTTGAATGTCCTTCGTTCTATCCTTTCTCGTTGCAGCAAGATGGTTTGACCGCGCCCGAAGTAGACGTCAGCAAGTGTGAGATTGCACAGGCTCTCGTGATAGCGCTGAAGATTGTAATGGGTGATAAAGGCCTCGATCTTGGCTTTAAGATCGCCTGGCAGGAAGTAGTTCTCCAGCAGGAGGCGGTTCTTCAGGGTCTGGTGCCAGCGCCCGATCTTGCCCTGTGTCTGCGGATGATAAGGTGCTCCACTAACATGATCCATGCCGTTGCCATCGAGCCATTCGGAAATATACGGCCAACTTAATGACTGGAGAAACCTCAGCCTCAAAACGATGCGGCCTTCTATTCCGGCTTCTCGGCAACTGCCAGGATCGATACCCCAAAAGGTAGCCGTAGCCATGGTGCAATAGCAACATCCAGCGAGAAGATCAGGCCAAGCACCCGGTTCAGTGCTGGCGTATTGATATCATTCTCACTGGAGACCTTCACCTTGAACAACCCTATAGCCTGGCGGGCAATCCAGATCGGCGCAAAAAGAATGTAGTTGAAATAGTAGTTCCGTCCGACGACAAGGTCCGCTCTCCTGATTTGCATCAGAAGCGGACCCTTGCGATAGCGACGTTTATGCCGTGCTACATCGTCCTGCAGGCCCCATAGAGATTGAAAAGCCGGCACGGTAATTAGCGCTGTCCCTCCTGGGGCCAATAC
>CAXMMX010000155.1:0-6175 GCA_964194535.1 uncultured Alphaproteobacteria bacterium
CTCGTTGTCACCCTCGGCATCGAAGTGGCTGCGTATCCCACGCTTGATCTCTTCGCGTACCGTTGCCTCTGAACGAAACATCACTTCTTCTCCTTCCGCCGACGCGCCCTTGACCCTAGTGCCGCCCTGAATCATGATTCAGGCGCACCGGCCAGGGTGGTGAACCCCTGACCGGCACCTGCCACAAGCTACTGCTCATCGACCAACTCAACCTCGTATTTGCGCAACCGGTGATACTCTCCCTCCTGGGATTCGCGGTCTTCGAGCAGGATTAGCAGAAAAATCTTGCCGTCATGTTCGCTTCCATCTGGGCCTTTCCATTTGGTTAGCCAGCTTTTGCCAGCTTCCTCCTCCGAGACAATATCGAGGCGTCCAACATCTCCATTCGGCAGCGTGACCGCAATGCACGTCTTTGACTGTACGGGTCCGGGGTCGCGAACAAAAAACTCCAAGCCGTCTCGTATGTCCGACTCCAAAATATGGGTTTGAAGGGTGTTTTCAGGTAACTCCGACATTGATCTGGCTCCGTTGTTCGAGAGTATTTTCGCAGAAGCCATAGGATAATCAATCTCGGCACTATGGATGAAGGAGTCAGCTTCGCGCTGGCCTCTTTTCTTGTTACGGTTCCCAATCCTCTAAGCGGGTGGCGGTGGTGGTGGTTCCGGGTAAGGTGGCGGCACCTGTATCGGTGGCGGTTCTGGTGCTGGCCGTGGCCGGCGGTTTAGGCACGCCCACAGGCTTCACTCCCTCTCTTCTGCCGGCGAAAGGATGCGGGCGCTAAACCCGGAAGGTTTCGCCTTGACCGTTCGGGAGCGCCCGCCATGCCCAGTTTCTTCACGAGCAGAGAAAATCCACTGGGCACTTGGGCTGAGCGTATCATAAAAGGCGTGGGCTGAGGAGAAGAAGCGGCCCCGGTCGACTGTAACAAGACAGCCTGATTGGAGTGGCCGGGACCGCATTCCTTGGCAGCATAAACAATTGCAGTCTCGCTCATCAGGCTTACCGAGTTATGAACGGGTCAGCTTCGCGCTGGCCCTTTTCTTATTGGCTGGCGAAAGGCGTCTGCCTACCTCTAACGGTAGTTAGCGTCGGTAACGCCTGTAATGCCTGTGACGTCTGTAATGCCTATGACGACTGTAACGCCTGTAGCGCTTGTAATGCCTATAACGCCCATAATACCTATAGCGCCCATAATGCCTGTGACGTCTGTAATGCCTGTAACGCCGGTAACTCCGGTATCGATAATAGGGTCGGTAATAGGACCTGTACGGATAGTAGCCGTGCCCGAAATTGATGGAGATGTAGATACCCGCGTTCGCTACTGGTGGCCTAGTGAAAAGCAAGGCCAAAACGAACGCACAGGCGAAAGCAATGCTACGCAACTTCATTGACGCCTCCTCAACAGCTTTAAAATATACCCCCGGCACAATTACCCAAGCACAGAGCAGCAAGTGAGTCCAAGCCATAATCACTTACCACAGGACCGGTATAAGTTTTAGCCTGAGAATTGGACACCTAAGGGGTCAGCATTGCGCTGGCCTCTTTGCCATATACCAGCCATACCCTTGTATTATATGGGTTGCTAATTATGTAATTGGCACGAGCCCATGCGCCCCCCGCATGGCTCATCTCTTGCCTATTGGGGCCAGCTTTCCGCTGGCCTCTTTTTTGTTTGGAAATGATGCGGGCGCTCACCGAGGCTACTCGGATGGATGCGCTTGAGTGAAATAGGAGCGCCCGCCATGCCCAGTTTTCTCCCCTAGCCGAGAAGGTCCGTCACTGGGAACTTGGGCTGAGCTGAGCATATTTAGGTGGACTGAGGGGAAGAAGCGGCCCCTGCCCTGTTGGTGCGAAAAGTACGCCGTGGAAACAGAGAACCCCTCTTGAATCTATCGAGTCACACGAAAATATTGTTGGGTATAATGGTGGATAATTTAACTGTCGACGATAATAAGGCAATTTTTTCATGTATTTAATGAGGAGTGATGGCGGAGAGGAAGGGATTCGAACCCTCGATACGGTCACCCGCATACTCCCTTAGCAGGGGAGCGCCTTCAGCCACTCGGCCACCTCTCCACTTGCGTGTATGCCCGGTTTGACAAGCCGGTTCAAGTGCAGCGGCGAGATGCAGCGAAATTGAATGTCAGACCCACTCTTTCCAGTATGGCCAGGGACCTCTTTCAAGCCCCCGCAATGGACTCAGATTTGCCAATCTCCCCTGTTAGAAGCGATACTATAGGTGAATTTTACCCAGCTTCGTTCAATCGGAACATGGTGTGTGCAACAAAACGAACATCACGAGTATAGCTATGCGGATACTGCCCGGCCTCATCGCCGGCCTGGTCTATATCGCCATTGGTTCAGGCGCTGCCGTGGCCGAGACGCAGCAATATTGTGTGGTGTGCAAGGAGCCGGTCCAGACATATGTCTGCCAGGTCGATACGCCGTACGCAAACCCGAGCGACAAGGGCCTGCAACTCTACTGCATCATCAGGATATCGAAGGACGGCAGTCACAGTTCCTGCGCGGTCCAATCCAATAGTGCAGATGCTTGCGAAGGCCCCATTAAAGCCTATGCATTCCAGGCCCCCGCCATTCCCCCGCAATTAAGAGCGACAGTCGACCTGCTGCGCAAGTCACGCGAGAAAGACATAGATGAGCAGACTGTACCGCCCCAAAAGGGAGGCGAGCCGGAAACCCTGATCGACATGACGGGAAGAGCTGTAAAAGCATCGCGACAGGGCTTGTCGAATACCGGACGGGCCGTAGGGAACGCTGCGAGTTCGACAACGGGGAAAGTAGGCAAGGCCGCGCGTGGTGTCGGAAAGGGCGTCACCAAAGCCGCTGGCAAAGTCGGTTCGGCAACCAAAAAGACGGGCAGCGCGGTCGGAAGCGCCGCGAAGACCGCTTATGATTGCCTGAAGTCGCTATTCAAGGAATGCGGGTCGAAAAAGGAAGACGCACCACCTGTATCGCAGTAAAGGCAAAGGCGCCCGCCACGAATTTTTCACGGCGGGCAACCTTCAGCTTTCACATCTCAATCGAGAAAAAGCGCTAGTGCATGCTCATCCATTCGCGGGCGAGCCGCTGAGCCTCAGCCACATCCAGCTGGGCCATTTCGTCGGCCAGTTCCTTGCGATAATCAAGAGCCGCCTTGTTACCGCGCAGAGCCGCCAGATTGAACCATTTGTGCGCCGTAATCAGGTCCGGCTCCACATCGCGTCCCGTGCAGTACATCATTCCCAGTTCAAAAAGTGCGTCAGGTGCACCTGATTGTGCGGCAAGTTCTGCACTCTCAACTGTTGACAAATCCATCCGTGCCATCTCGATCTCTTCCCCACCTCTATTTCGGCGTCCCGTGTAAAATCCAGGATTTATTCGCTGATCTCTTATCGTTATTTTAGTATTCTTGGCCGCGTATGCCTGAACACGTGGGAGAGTTTGATGGCTTCTCTTCAACTTTCTGTAAAATTACAAGCTTAATGGGCCGTCAATAAAACCCTAACGGATGGTAATATTACTTTACAACTGGGGCATATTTGCCCTGATTTCGTAAATATCTGCCATTTGGCAATATCTTGTTGACCATTGCCACTCAGAGACAGGTAACCACATATGATGATGGGGAATTAAAAAACGCAGTGCATACATACATCCCGTGCACCTCTCAACATGCGCAATCGGGGCAAGCCGGGGTAGTCAGGCCGCTCAGTCAGATGACGCAGACTATAGTTTGCGGGCGCGCTGCCCAAACAGCACCGACTTGGCGCCCTTGTCTTTGCTGAGGTCCCATTTGGCCCGCTTTTCCTGGCCGACCACAACCGCCCGCGCGACTGCCGGCCGTTGGTCAATGCGCTTGTACCAGACTTCAAGATTGGGGAATTCCGCTAAATCTTGCCCTTGGCGTTTGTAGGGCCGCACCCAGGGATATGCGGCCATATCGGCTATGGAGTAGTCACCGGCAAGGAACTCCCTGTCCTTGAGGCGAATATCCATGACTCCATAGAGCCGATTGACCTCATCGGTGTACCGGTCATAGGCATAATCTATTTTTTTAGGCGCATAATGCCGGAAATGGTGCGCCTGACCAGCCATCGGGCCAAGGCCGCCCATCTGCCAGAACAGCCATTCATCAACCTTGACGCGCGCGCGCTCGTCCCGGGGATAGAATTTCCCGGTCTTGCGCCCCAGATATTGGAGGATGGCGCCGGTCTCGAACACGGATATCGCTTTTCCATCCGGACCCCTGGTGTCGACAATCGCCGGCATCCGGTTGTTGGGGGAAATCTTCAGGAATTCTGGCTCGAACTGGTCGCCCTTACCGATATTGACGTATTTGACCTCATAAGGAAGCCCGCATTCTTCGAGCATGATTGTAATTTTAATGCCGTTCGGAGTCGGCCAGAGATACAACTCAATCATGACATCGCGCCCCTTCCGATCCTAGTTCTTGCACAGCTTGCTGCTTGATTACGGCAGCAAGACCGTGGAGCCGGTTGTCTTTCGGCTCTCCAGGTCACGGTGGGCCTGCTCGGCGTCCTTCAGCGGATATGTCTGATTTATCTCAATCTTGACTTGCCCCCCCGACACCACATCGAACAGTGCGCCCGATAGCTCCTCCAGGTCAGCCCGCTCTGCGATGTGCGTAAACAGCGTTGGCCGGGTTGCATACAGACACCCCTTTTTCGCCAGGAGCGCCATATCGAGTTCGGGGAGTGGACCCGATGACTGGCCAAACGTGGCCCACAGGCCATACTTCTTTACGCAGTCGAGAGAAGCGGGAAAAGTATCCTTGCCGATGGAGTCGTATACAACATCGCAGCCCTTGCCGTCCGTGATCTCCTTAACCCTCTCGACGAAATTATCCTCTTTGTAGTTGATGGTGTGGGTGCAGCCATGCGCCTTGGCCAGTGCTGCTTTTTCTTCAGAAGAAACGGTGCCGATGATGGTGGCCCCCAGATGCTTGGCCCATTGGCACACAATGAGCCCGACGCCGCCAGCCGCTGCATGATACAGCAGCGTGGTGCCTGGACCCACCTTGTAGGTGCGAAGCAGCAGATAAGCTGCCGTCATGCCTTTCAGCATCATGGCGGCGCCGGTCCGCTCTTCGATGCCGTCAGGCAGTTTGACCATACGCTCGGCAGGCGCGATACGCTCCTCTGCATAAGAGCCGATTGCCCCGCAATAAGCGACCTGATCTCCCGGTTTCACATGGGTAACACCTTCCCCAACGGCGGCCACCTCGCCAGCGCCTTCCATGCCCGGCGTAAATGGCATGGTCTCCTGAGGATAGGTGCCTGTGCGGAAATAGACATCGATATAGTTGAGGCCAACAGCGCTCTGGCGGAGCTTTACCTGTCCCTCGCCGGGCTCTCCAACCTCAACCTCTTCCCACTTCATTACTTCCGGTCCGCCGGTATCGTAAATCTGAATTGCATGGGCCATGAAACGCGTCTCCCTCTTAAAAATAGATTCTCCAGACAGTAGCAGGATTGGAAGCGCCCCGCTCACGCTTCATGGCGCTTTGAGTGAGAAACTCCTTGTTTGATTCCCCACATAGCCGTCGCTAACGCGTCGTATGTATCTAGAGCAGGTTTAATCATCAAACTTTTTTATCAGCGCAAGAAGCGGGTGGCCAAGACGCGCACGACCATGTAGCCAGAACGCCGCTATGAACAATTGGGCATGGTATTATGGCATCGATCGATTGGTTTGGACTTGTGGTTCTGTCTGTGATCTGGGGCAGCTCCTTTTTATTTGTCGAATTGGCCATCGACCATGTGGCGCCTTTCACGATTGTCTTTTTTCGTGTTGGGCTCGCTGCTGTTGCACTCATTGTGTATTGCCGCTTCAAAAAGCTTCGCATCCCATTTGAGATCCAGCACATTTTTCAATATCTGGTGATGGGCTTTGTTGCCCACGCCCTTCCTTTCACGCTCATCACCTGGGGCCAGACCCATATCACCGCCGGGCTTGCCTCAATTTACAATGCGACCACACCGCTGTTCACAGTTCTGATCGCGCATTATTGCCTGGCGGATGAACGTGCCAACTCCACCAAATTCATCGGCGTGCTGACGGGGCTTTTCGGTGTGGCAGTTCTTATCGGCGGGGGGATGAACGGATTGACGCTCGATAATATTTTAGGTCAACTCGCCGGACTCTGCGCGGCCAT